>CAKUGU010000029.1 GCA_934654815.1 uncultured Ellagibacter sp. | reverse complement strand
AGCCCCTCCTCGCCGAAAGTACTGCGGCGCAAGGCCGTGGGAGGATAGGGCGTTCCGCTCATGGGCGGCGCTTTTTTCTTTTGTTGCGCCTTCGGGCCCTGCGGGGGCCCTGGGGGGGCGGCCAGGGGCCGCCCCCTTTTTTGTGTTATAGGAACGTTATGCTTAGCGTTCTAGCGTTCGCTAACATCAAAGCATTCTTTCATGCATTGGGGAAGTCGTGGCGCGCCCATCCGAGATCTAACGACAGCCCGCCGTTTCACTATGCTTCTTTATTTCTCGATCCACGAAACGAGTTCTTCGGGGTTGATGAAAACCTCGCAGCTTTCGCGCCAATTCGTCGAGTTCAGGCTTTTTTCGTAGGCATCGTCGAGCATTCTGATAAGAGGATTGAAATACTCGGCAACGTTGAGGAGCGCGCTTTTGCAGGCTATCTCGCCTGCTTTTTCAAGGGAGAGAACGCTGAATAGCTCGTCGAAGGTTCCGAGCCCTCCCGGTAGGGTGATGAAGCCGTCGGAAAGCGCGATCATGCGGTTCTTCCGCTCGGCGAGGTTCGGCGTGGTTTCAAGGATGGTGCAAGGAAAGATTTTGCGTCCCTTACCTTCGAGAGATTCGGGAATGACGCCGATTACGCGTCCTCCCATCTCAGCGGCGCCTGCCGCTACCGCTCCCATGAGACCGGTGTCGTAGCCTCCGAAGACGAGTTCATGGCCATGTAATGCAATCGCCTGGCCGAGCGCTTCTGCCTCGCTGAGATAGATCGGTGCGAGCGATGCGCTCGATGATCCGAAAACGCAGAGTTTCATGCTTGCCCTTTCCTTTTGTTTGCTGGGAAAAGTATAGCGTTCTAAGGCGGCTTAACCTGCGCTCGCATCGCGGCTGAGCATCTTGCTGTTCCCGTAGAGAGCAGGACTTTCTCACGATGTTGACTTATGAAAAAGGATAGTATAGTAAGCCGATTTTATAAGCATAAGGAGAACTCATGCTATCTGAACGAGTGCTGACCAAGCTGGTCAAGGGGATTGCGAAAGAACACCTTGACCTTCATCCTACCGATGAGAAATTCTTCCCTGGCCCGAAGCCGGGCGAGAAGTACATGCTTTACATGCATGTACCGTTCTGCCAGGTTCTTTGCCCTTACTGTAGCTTCAACCGTTATCCCTTCCGTGAGGAAGTCGTGCGTCCGTACTTTGAGAACATGCGCAAGGAAATGATGATGCTGAAGGACCTCGGGTACGATTTCGAGAGCCTTTACATCGGCGGTGGCACGCCTACCATCATGCTCGACGAGCTGTGCAAAACGATCGATCTTGCGCGCGATAACTTCCATATCAAGGAAGTGTCGTCGGAAACGAACCCCAACCACCTGACGCAGCCGTGGCTCAACGAGTTGAAGGGGCGCGTGCAGCGCCTTTCGGTTGGCGTGCAGAGCTTCAACAACGACCTGCTCAAGCAGATGGATCGCTATCACAAGTACGGAAGCGGTGAGGAGATCTTCGAGCGCATCGGCGAGGCAGTTCCGTACTTTGATTCGCTCAATGTGGACATGATCTTCAACTTCCCGTCGCAGACTGAGGAAATCCTGATCGACGATTTGGAGAAAATCGTCGAATGCGGTGCTCGCCAGACGACGTTCTCGCCGCTGTATATCTCGGCCGCCACGACGCGCAAGATGGTCGAGACGCTCGGGAAGATGGATTACAATCGGGAATATCGCTATTACCAGCTTATCGACGGCGTGCTGACGGGTGGGGAGCATCCGTTCTTCGAGCGCGATACTATCTGGACGTTCACGCGTTTGAACCACGACGGCAAGAAGGACATCGAGCTGCCGTTTGAGGAGCTGCAGGTTTCCTATAACGAGTACCCGGCCATCGGATCGGGGTCGATCACGCATCTGAACGGCTGCCTGTACGTGAACAGCTTCAGCCTGAAGGAGTATAACGACGCTATCGAGGCCGGCCATATGTCCATCATGGGTAAGTCCGTCATGGCGAAGCGCGATCTGATGCGCTACTACTTTCTGCTGCATCTGTACCAGTTGCGTTTGGATAAGAGGGAATTCGAGCGCGAGTTCGGCCAGTCGCTTGAGACGGGACTGCCGATGGAGCTTGCGTTCATGCGTGTGAACGGCGCGTTCGCGACCGACAACGACGAGGAGCTTACCCTTACGACGAAAGGCCGCTACCTGACGCTCGTCATGTACCGTCAGTTCCTGAGCGGGATGAACAACCTGCGCGACCAAGCGCGTGCGGCGCTGAAGGGTCCTGAGCGGGAGCTTTTGTTCGGCGACGGCGAACCTGAGATTCAGGTGACGTGCTAAAGCGCTTGGCATAGGGGCGTAGAAGGGAAGGGCGACCATGTTGAATGGCCGCCCTTCCTTGGTTTTGGCTGGAGTTGCGAGCGTGCTCGACCGAGCACGCTCGCATCCGCTCGCCCGTGATGCTATCGCGCGTCGAGATAACGAAGGAGGATGGTCGCAGCTTCGGCGCGGGTGGCCGTATTGGTCGGCTTGAGCCACGCCTTGTTGCTGCTGTCTTTCCATCCTGTGATGATTCCCTTGTCGACGGCCCAGCTCAGCGAGCTCTTTGCCCAGGTGTCGACATGTTTCGCATCGGGGAAGGCAGAAAGCTTCACACCGTCGCTCGTAGGGTTCTTCCCGTCCATGCGATTCGCGAAGTTCGCGACCATGATGGCGATCTCTTCGCGCGTGATGGGGCTTTCAGGTTTGAAGGTGTTGTTACCGTAGCCTTCGACGATCTTGGTTGCCCGCGCCCAGCGGATGGCGTCGCCGTAGTATATGCCGTAGTTCACATCAGAGAAGGTTTTCGTGCTCGTGTCGGCTTGGGGGCTGCCCTGGATACGCCACAGCATGGTGATGAGCTGGCCACGCGTGACGGTGCCGTCGGGATTGAAAAGCTGTTGCCCCGACTCGTTAACCCAACCGTTGATGATTCCCTTTTCCGCTGCGGCTTGCACGCTGCTCGCGTACCAGGCGTCTTGCGAAACGTCCGCGAACTGAAGGGCCGGCTCAGGGTCGGGATCAGGCGTGGGGATAGGATTGGGGGTAGGCTCCGGCTCTGGGTCGCTTTCAAGATAAGCGAGGCAGGTCGCTTTCTCTTCCTTGTAGCGGTTTTGGTACGAAGAGACGTATTGCGAGTTCACCTTGGGGTATTCGGCGACGTGGTCGACGATGTAGTCGCAGAGCACGGTGACGAACTCTCGGTCGGTCATGGTGCCGTTGAGGGGTGCGCCGTCGTAGTGCGTGCCGTAAAGCGTTCCGCCTACGAAGAACTGCATGCCTCCCGGCCCGAAGAGATTGCAGATGCCGCTAACGAGGCCTTTCACGCAGTCGCGGCGATTGTCCATGTTGAAGTTGTGACTCGAGTTGTTGCAAAACGAAATTGCGAACTCGGCATATTCCTGGTAGAACCAACCATCCTGCAAGCGGGAGAACAACTCGGGGTCGGCTTTGTAGGCCGCGCTCCAGGATTCGTTGAGCTTGGCTCCCATGCTCGTGAAGGCGCCAGCACTCTTGTCGTAGAGTTTTCGATAGGTGAGAGAGCCGTTCTCGTCGCGCTTGAAGGACCCGTCGGCGTTCTGCTCGTAGGCGAGGCTGACGTTTTCGCTTTTCAACCATGCAAGCATGGAAAACGTGCTCGGATCATAGTTGTAGCATGCGATGAGGAAATCCTGCAGGCCGTAGCGGTTGTCGAACTGGTAGCAGCCCATGGCGTGGTAGTTGTCGCCCGAAGAAAGAGTGAGGTCGTAGTTCTTGCCGCTCTCAAAATCGGAGAAGTACATGAACTCGTCCGAGAAGGCGGCGTGCGGTTTGACAGTTGCGTTGAGGTCGGCCGTGGTTTCGAGGAGGTCGATGCCGCTTTCTCCCGAATCGTCTGCAGTGAAGGCCTGCTTATCGATGGGGATGCGGTTGCTTGCTTGCGAAGCGCTTTGCTCGGCAGTGGATGAGGAAGCTGCGGAGTCCGCGCTTTCGGCGAAGGCGGGCGCGGGAAGACACCCTGCGGTGAGCGCGAGCGCGCAGGCGACGGAAATCGTCCTGGTTCGAAGGTCGGTCATGGAATCCTCGTTTCGTTTATGGCTGCGTTTATGGCAAACGTGGCTTGTGACCGTGTTTGCCCTGATTGTAGCGTAGTGCGATGACCTCGTCAGCTCGACGGGTCTATTTCTTGGAATCCTAGACAAAAAAGCGGGATGCACAGGACGCGTCGCCCCTCTTATCGTTCGGAGCGGTTTCGTACTACAATCATTACTTCAACTGATATCCGACCGTCTTGGGGGTCTGCCATGAAACGCAATCGCGCTTCCTTGTCCGCTTCGCCTTCGTTGCTGGGCAAAAACGCTCGCGCATGCCAATCGATCCTGCTTTCGCTGCTGCTCGCCCTTTCCCTCGCACTCAGCGGGTGCGCCGGGGCGTACGCGAGCAAGGACACGGTGTCTTCGCAAGGGCAGAATACCCAGGTCGAAGAGCCTTCGGGCGATGATTCCCAAGATGCGGGCGGCTCGACTTCGCCGGACCCGTCGGCTTCATCCGAGTCAGGAGAAGCGGTCGACCTACAGCAGGTGCAGGGCGGTGCGCTCTCGGCGGCGGACCTGCTCGCGGCCGTTCCCGAATACAGCGGGCAGGCTTCGGTCGAGGTGAACGGCAACGTGCCCGGATTCACCGCGGACGAGATCGCGGTGGCGCAGGCTCGCGGCAGCTACGACCAGTTCAGCGAGCTCGATTCCCTCGGGCGTTGCGGCGTTGCCGAGGCGAACGTGGGGCGCGACATCATGCCGACCGAGAAGCGCGGGCGCATCAGCAGCGTGAAGCCGACGGGGTGGCATTCGGTGAAGTACGACGGCATCGACGGCGGCAGCCTGTATAATCGCTGCCACTTGGTTGCGCATCAGCTGACCGGGCAGAACGCGAACTGGAAGAACCTCATCACGGGAACGAGGTACCTCAACATCGAGGGCATGCTTCCGTACGAGGAAGAGACTGGCGACTACGTGCGTGCGACGGGGAATCATGTGCTCTACCGTGTGACGCCCGTTTTCCAGGGAGGTGAGCTTGTCGCGCGCGGCGTTCATATGGAGGCGTACTCGATCGAGGACGACGGTGCGGGCGTGAGCTTCAACGTGTACTGCTACAACGTGCAGCCGGGCATCGGCATCGATTACGCCACGGGAGATAGTTGGAAGGAATAGCCCTGAAGGGGCGGAACTCTACGAGCTCGAACCTTTTATCAGCCGCTTCAGGCGTGTCAGCGCTTCCTCCTCGCTGATGTGCTGGAATCGCGCTATTTCCTGAAGCGCGAA
Organism: uncultured Ellagibacter sp.; assembly: GCA_934654815.1. Lineage (GTDB taxonomy): Bacteria > Actinomycetota > Coriobacteriia > Coriobacteriales > Eggerthellaceae > Ellagibacter. The sequence continues at coordinate 23,910 of CAKUGU010000029.1, read as the reverse complement.
AACGGCCAGGTCACGCAAGAAGACGGCGCTCTCGTCGACGTTCGATTCTTCGGGGCTGACCTGGCAGGCGGTGTTCACGAAACGGGCGATGCCGTAGTCGATGAAGTCGATCGCGCTGCGTGCGCCTGCGGTGTAGGGTTCCCCGTCGGCGCAGGCGATGGCGAGCCAAACGTTGTTGAGCGCGGCGCATGTTTCGCCCCCGGCGATGGGGGCGCCGCCTCGTTCCCCGATGATCCCCATTTTCCGTACGCGTTCCTCGTCGAAGATGGCATGGGCTGCTTCGACATGCTTTCCGGAAACGAGCGCGAGGATCGCGCGAGCTACGCTGTCGCTGTTCACGCAGTCCCGGCAAAAAGCCGCATGGGCCAATTCCTGCAGGCTGCTGAAATGGTAGTAGAACGACCCGCGGTTGCAGTCGGCGCCGCTCGTTATCATGCTCACGGTGACTTCGTCGATGTCGTATGTTTCGAGGGCTCGCCAGAAGGCGTCGATCATGCGGTCCTTCGCGCCAGGGAAGGAGGAGTTTTTCTTCGGTCGTGCCATGCGTTGCCTTTCGCTCCCCAGCGCGGCGTTCCTTTCAGTAAAACGCAAGCATGCAGGTTGGATCCTGCATGCTTGTCGATTTCCAGAAGACATTCATTGTCGGGAAAGAGGGTGCCGACTCGGCGCGTCGGTACTTGTGAGCCAGCCTATTCTGAAGGTAGCCAATCGGGAAAAGAGGCTCGTTTACTTGGGGAGTAATTGCACAGAAGGAGAGACTGTTGGGATACGCTCGAACGTCTGCGCGTGGGGATGACTGACGGCACCCTCTTTTCCGACAAGGTAATGTTCTCAAGGGGCGGCGCCTCGAGGTGAGGCGCCGCTGGATGCTTTGCGACGGCGTTGCGCGCTACTCGGCGAAGTATGCCTTGCGCTGCGGGGTCGCGAAGATGAAGAAGTAGATGAACGGCAGCAGAACGCCAACGCCCATAAGCGGAAGTGCGATCGGGAGCTTCGACCAGCCGGAGACGGCCAGCGGGCACACGATGCAGGTGACGAACAGGAACGCGATCACGATGAGCATGATGATGAAGTTCGTCATGCCGGTGTCGTTCGGGTCGCTCGAAGACTCGGCGGACAGCTCGTCCATGGACTTGCCGCCGGTTTCCTTAACGAACAGGATGCAGCAGACGAAGCCGAGGACGAATGGGATGATGAGCATGAGCACGACCTGGCTCCAGTTCGTGGCGCCGTCGGCCGTCTGGAACATGGCCATGCCCGCGATGCCGCCGAGGACGATCGAGGAGGCGGAGCCGCCGAAGCGGGCGAACGCCTGGCACCACGACACGCCGGTGTTGCGGATGGCGGTCGGGTAGGACTCCGGCATGAGCGGCTGGACCGCGGTGATGGCGTAGTTCAGAGCGAAGCCGAAGAGCAGCATGAGCGCGATGGACAGGCCGAAGTTGCCGGGGGCCACGAACACCGAGCAGATGATGATCGCGACGATGCAGAAAATCCACGAGAACGCGAGGTTGCGCTTGCGGCCAAGCTTGTCGGCCACGAAGCCGACGGTGATGTTGGACGCGATGGCGGCGACGTTATTCCAGGTGGAAAGCGCGACGGCCTCAGAGGAGCTGTAGCCGATGCCCTTGAACCACGTGGGGATCCAGGTGTTCATGCCGTAGACGCAGAACTGGCCGACGAAGTAGGCGGTCCAGATGGCGGCCGTCGGAACGATGAACTTCTTGGAGAAGAGCACGTTCGGGGTGGTCTTGGCCGGTTTCGGCGGGACGACGAGCAGGCTCGGGTCGAAGTCGGTTTCTTCCTGACCCGCTGCTCGCTGCAGATGGTTCAGCGCCTTGCAGGCATCTTCCATGCGGCCCGCGTTGGCGTACCAGTGCGGGGTCTCGTGCATGAAGAAGTGGAGCACGATGCCGTATACGATGGGCAGAGCGCCGATCAGGTAGCAGAGGCGCCAGTTGGCGTACATAGTTGCGGTGGAGCCGTCGGTGTCGACGTAGGTCACGAGGTTGGTGAAGTCGCCGAGAATCGGGCTCGTGGCGTTGCAGATGGGGTTTGCGCACACGCCGGCGAGCACCCAGCCGGCGACCATGCCGGCCATGCCGATCGTCACGAAGACGCCGCGGGCGCGAGACGGGATGGTCTCGGAGAACACGGTGGTGACGATAGGGATGCAGGAGCCCACGCCGAAGCCGGCGATCAGGCGGAACGCGGCGAAGAACACGATGTCGTTCGCGAACGCCTGAGGCAGGGTGAACAGACCGTAGAAGATAACCGCGATGGTCAGCATCTTCTTACGGCCGATGCGGTCGGACATGATGCCGCCGACAGCACCGCCCAGAACCATGCCGAGCAGACCCCACGTGGTGAGCGAGCCCATGAGCGTGCCGGGGTTGGGGTTGTCGGGCCAGAACGTGTGGGCCACGAACAGGTTGGTGGAATTGACGACCATGTAGTCGTAGCCGTCGAACACCATTGCGATGATCATGAGAAAGAATGTCAGCCAGGTGTGGCTGTTGATGCCCAGATGGTCGACGACCTCTGAGACGGTGAATTCCTTGTTATTCACAGATCCCTCCTATGCAGTGAATGACAAACGGGTGGCGCAAACGATGCGCAGCACCCTCGATAGCTCATTCCCCTTGCGCGGTTGCAAGAAACGCGGCGGGCGCGTGAGAGACGCTATGAACAGGTATTCGGCTATCGAACCGAATGAGATAATCCCCGAATATATCCCCATAGCCAAAAGCCGTTATGCGGGCTTTCGGTCTCTCCCCAAGATTTCAGGCGCGCTCCGCGGTGTTAAGAATCGCCCGCGCAGCCTCCTCCTTTCGCTTCCGTTCTTTTCAGGATGCGTTTCGTTATCCCTATCGAAACGCTTGGGTTGATTATCGAGGAGGGCGAAGCGGTGAAAAATAAGCAAATCCGGCTAATCTGTCGGGTTGCATGGAGCTTCGGAATATGGCATCGGGACGAGAAAACGCCGAGCATGCAAGATTGCGGATTGCGTGCCCGGCGGATGGTTTTGCCCGACAACGCGTATGCGCACACGGAAATCGGCGCTTTCGAAGCGCGTTCGGGCAGGTTCGTGTGCAGATATGGTTGTATTTCGAACAAAGGTCGGGGTACGTGGTAGAACAGCGGATGCTCTCTTTTGTCTTCGCAGGTGAAAGCTTGCGAACGAGAAGCTAACGACGGGAAAGGAAGGCGAATCAGAGGTATGAAAACAGGACAGGCTGAGCCGTCGGACTCAGCGGCATTCGATAAGGACCGTGAGGTGGAGCTTCGCCACCGCATGGACGCAACCAAGCCGACGGGCGTGTTCAAGAAGGTTATGGCGCTCACGTCGGCCGGCGTTTTCGTGGACGCGGCCGATGTGTATCTGGCGGGCGGCGTGAAGAGCACGCTGACAGAAACGGGTTTCGCGAACGACGTGACCGTGGCGACGTTTCTATCAGCCGGCTTTCTGGGCCTGTTCGTCGGATCGCTCATCGCAGGGCTCATCGGCGACCTGTTCGGACGCCGCCGCGCGTTCCAGTTCAACCTGCTCCTTTTCGGCATCGCGACGATTCTCGGCGCGTGCTCGCCGAACATGGAGTTCATGATCGTCATGCGCTTCTTCGTGGGGCTCGGCTTGGGCTCCGAGCTCGTCACGAGCTTCTCGATGATCAACGAGTTCGCGCCGGTGAAGCGTCGCGGCATGTGGTGCGCCATCGGGTCGACGATCGCGAACTGCGGCTCGCCGATCGGCATGTTCCTGTGCCTGTTCTTCATCACCATCTGGAGCCCGCTCGGCACCGACTCGTGGCGCCTCGTGTTCGCGGTGATCGGCGTGGCCGCCATCGTCGTGTGCATCGCTCGCCAGTCGATGCCGGAGTCGCCGCGCTGGCTCATCCAGAAGTGCCGCTACGACGAGGCCGAGGCCATCATCGCGAAGATCGAGGGCGAGATGAAGGCTGCGGGACTTGATCCTGCGTCCGACGTGGTCGAGCATCACGAGAAGATGCAGTCCGACGCGCACTTCGCCCGCTACCTCTTCGTGGGCATCGTCGCTGTGGTGGGAACGTCGCTCACGCAGTACACCTACACCACGTTCGGGCCGTCCATCCTGAAGGAGGTCGGCCTTGCCACGCAGACGTCGCTGCTCTCGACGACGATCACGATGCTTGCAGCTCCGCTCGGGGCGCTCATCGGTGCGCTGCTCATCGAGCGTCTCGGCCGTCGCGTCGAGGTGTCGGGCGCGTTTCTGTGGGTTGCCGTTTTCGCGTTCCTATACGCCATGGCGCTTGGCGCCGGTAATACGGCCATCATCACCGTGCTCGGCTTCCTCATGACGATCGGCTTCTATGTGCTGAACGCGTCGGTGATCAGCGTGTACGTGGGCGAGCTCTTCTCCACGAAGTACCGCTTCCGCGGCGCGGGAATCTCCCAAGGCGCCGGCAAGCTCGTGAACGTGGCCATGCCGTTCGCGGTGACGTGGCTGCTCGCCAACCTGCAGCCGAGCGTGATCTACTTCGCGATCGTCGGCATCGCGGTCGTTGCCGCCATCGTCGTTATCGCCGTCGGCCCCGAAACGCGCGCCAAGCGCCTGGGGTAGGCGCCCTTCCTGCGCTACAATAGGCGGTCGACGCGCGTGGTGCGCGCCGGAAAAGGATAGGGAACGAATATCATGTCAGAACAACGCAACGGCGCCGCCTCCGCGACGGCGCCTTCGCGCGAGCATTTCGCGTCGCGCCTCGGATTCATCCTCATCAGCGCCGGGTGCGCGATCGGCCTGGGAAACGTGTGGCGCTTCCCCTACATCACCGGCGAATACGGCGGCGCGGCGTTCGTCCTTCTGTACCTGGTGTTCCTCGTCATACTGGGGCTGCCCGTCATGGTGATGGAGTTCGCGGTCGGTCGCGCGGCGCAGAAATCGGCCGCCCAGGCGTTCGACAAGCTGCAGCCGTCGAGGAAGTGGCACTGGTTTTCCTGGTGGGGCTACATCGGCTGCATGGTGCTCATGATGTTCTACACCACCGTGTGCGGATGGATGCTCTCCTACGTGCCGAAGATGGCGTCGGGCGTGTTCAACGGCGCGGACGCGGCGGCGACGGCGGGCGTGTTCTCCGGCATGCTCGCCGATCCTGCGGGCCTCATCGTGTGGATGGTGGTCGCGGTCGCGATCGGCGCGGTGGTGTGCGGCATGGGCCTGCAGAAGGGCGTCGAGCGCATTACCAAGTGGATGATGGCGACGCTGTTCGTGGTCATGCTCGCGCTGTGCATCCGCGCGGTGACGCTGCCCGGCGCGGGCGAGGGCATCGCCTTCTACCTCGTGCCCGACTTCTCGCGCCTGTTCGCCGGCGCGACGCCCGCCGAGCAGTGGGCGACGTTCGGCGACGCCGTGTATGCGGCCATGGGCCAGGCGTTCTTCTCGCTTTCGCTCGGCATCGCCGCGATGGAGATCTTCGGGTCCTATATCGGGCGCGAGCGCAGCCTTACCGGCGAGGCGATTTCGGTGACCGCGCTGAACACGGTGGTCGCCATCCTGGCGGGGCTCATCATCTTCCCCGCGTGCTTCGCGTACGGCGTAAGCCCTGATCAGGGTCCGTCGCTCGTGTTCGTGACGCTGCCGATGGTGTTCGGGCAGATGCCGCTCGGCAACGTGTGGGGTGCGCTGTTCTTCGTGTTCATGAGCTTCGCCGCGCTCTCGACGGTGATCGCCGTGTTCGAGAACCTCATCAGCTGGACGATCGACAAATGGAACGTGTCGCGCCGTCGCGCCGCGCTTATCACGGCGGTCCTCGTGCTCATCCTGTCGCTGCCGTGCGCGCTCGGGTTCAACGTGCTTTCGGGCGCGACCATCCCCGCCATCGGCGACATCCAGTCGATCGAGGACTTCATCGTGTCGAACAACATGCTTCCGCTCGGCAGCCTCTTCTTCGTGCTGTTCTGCACGACGCGCAAGGGCTGGGGCTGGGACAACTTCCTCGCCGAGGCCGACGCTGGCGAGGGCGTGCGCTTCCCGGCGCGGGCGCGCCTGTGGCTGAAGTACGGCATTCCCGCGCTCATCCTCGTCATCTTCGTGATGGGATACGCCCCGAAGTTCGCCGTGTGGCTGGGGCTCGCGGGATAGCGCGCCTAGGCGAGCGGCAGCATCGCTGTGAACAGGGTTCCCGCCGCATCGGAGCTTGCAACCGCGATGGTTCCGCCGTGCTCCTCGGCGACCTCGCGGGCGATGGAAAGCCCCAGGCCGTAACCGCCGGCGCCGCTCGTGCGCGCCTTGTCGGCGCGGTAGAAGCGGTCGAACACGTGAGGCAGGTCGTCCTCGGCGATGGCGGGGCCGGTGTTGTGCACGGAGAAGGCGGCCATGTTCCCTTTTCGGGACAGGCTCACGTCGATTTCCCCGCCTTCGTCGGCGTACTTGCACGCGTTGTCGAGAAGCGTGGTGACGAGCCGGCGCAGGCGCTCTTGGGCTCCGAGCACGAAGATCCCGGCATCGATATGGCCATCGAGGGACACGCTGCGCTCGAAGGCGACCGATTCGAACTGCAGAAGCTCGCCTTCCACCAGGTTCGACAGGTCGATGCGCTCCTTCGGCTTCGTCTTCGCGAGATCGGTTTCCTCGGCGTCGATGCGCGCGAGCAGCAGCAGGTCGGCGACGAGTTCCTGCATGCGCGTGCCCTCGGCCTGGGTGCTTTCGACCCACTGGCTCTGACTTGCCACGGTTCGCTCGGGGTGCGCCATGAGGATCGACGTGTTCGCGAGGATGACGGTGAGCGGGGTCTTCAGCTCATGCGAGGCGTCTGCGACGAACTGGCGCTGCTGGTCCCACGCCTGCTTCACCGGGCGCAGGGCCCAGCGCGAGAAGAAGACGCTGATCACGAAGAACACGGCGAGCGTCGCGACCCCGACGCCCGCGAGCGTGAGGGCGAGCGTCTGCCAGCCGCTTGCAGCGCTGACGTCGGCGAATGCGAGATGGACTTGGCCCGCATCGGAAGTGCGCTTCTCGTAGAACAGCCCGAGCGATTGGAGCTCGCCGCTGCCGTCGGGCGCGTCTTTGAGCGCGTCCGACGCCTCGTCGAGCACGTCGTCGGCGATGGAGGCTGACGCCGCGGCGGAGGAAAGCTCGCACGAGCCGTCGTCGGCGATGGTGTAGATGGCGATGGGAACATGGGGACCGCTGCCCGCCGGCTTGCCGCCGATTTGCGGGGGCGTTCCCTGTTGGTCGTTCTTCCCGCGGTCTGCCTGGGCGTTTTCGCTGTCGGCGGAGGGAGACGCCTCGTCGTCGGGCGTCGGCTGCGCGGCGCGTCCCTTCGTCTCGGTGAAGGACAGCGCGTTGCCGAGCGCCTCGTACACCGCGTTCACGTTCTGCTGGTGGCTGATCGCGCAGATGGCGGAGAAGACCACGGCGAGCACGACGGCCACGGTGACCATGTTGAGTGCGATGAATTTGATGCGGAGCTTCTTCAGCATGGGCCCGTCCCCGTCCTGATTGCGCTAGGCGACTTCGGCGGCGAAGCGGTATCCCGCGCCGCGCAGCGTCTCGATGGAAGACGCCGAGCCGAGGAACTTCATCTTCTTGCGGAGAAACGACACGTAGGCCTCCACGTTGTTCTCGTCGGCGGCAGCCTCAAGCCCCCATACCTTTTCGATGAGCGTCATCTTCGAGATGGTCTGGCCGGCGTTCGCCATGAGCACCCGCGCGAGCGAGAATTCTTTGTAGCTGAGGTGGATCGACTGGTCCTTGCAGGTCAGGTCGTGGCTTTCCAGGTTGAGCGACAAGTCGCCCGCGGTGATGGACTCGAAGACCACGTCTCCCTGGCGGCGGGTGAGCGCGCGCAGGTGCGCCATGAGCTCGGCAGGGGAAAACGGCTTGGTCATGTAGTCGTCGGCGCCCGAATCGAGCCCGTTGATCTTGTCGGGGACCGCGTCTCTCGCGGTGAGGAGCAGCACCGGCGTGCTCACGTTCGCGCGGCGCAGCTCGGCCACCACGGTGAAGCCGTCCATCTTCGGGAGCATCACATCGAGGATGACCACGTCGTAGATGCCGCTTTTCGCGTAATCGAGCCCCGATTGCCCGTCGTGAACGGCGTCGGCGCCGTAGCCGCCCTCTTCGAGGATGCGGCAGAGCGCCTGGGCGAGCCGCACGTCGTCTTCTACCACGAGAATCTGCACAGCGTCCTTCTTTCGCCTCGGTTGCCGGCGTTGATCCGTTGGGAATACTAGCACGGCCTGCATATGGAAAACGCCTCGCGAGGAGGCGTTTGGGAAATCTGCCCCTAAAAAGGCAAGGGTCGCGCCGCCACCGCGCTGGGGATCGTGGTTCTAAGGGCGTCGCGACCGTGATTTCATTGTCGGGGATGTTCCTGAAAAGAACCTGAAAGAGAGAAGGAGCCTTTCAGGGTTCTTTCAGCGGCGCTTCGTAGCATGGGACTCGTCGCCCGGGGCGCGAATCCTTCCCTTTTCCTTTTCCGCTGCGCCCCGTCGACTCTAAAACGATGCATAACCGCAGATGAGGAGTTCGACCATGATGAGTTATCAGGACGTTTTCGAACGCAAGGAAGTGAAGTACGTGCTTACTGCCGCCCAGCGCGAGGCGATGGTCGGCGCGCTTTGCGGGCGCATGGCGCCCGACGCGTACGGCACGACCAACATCGTCAGCCGGTATTTCGACACGCCGGAGCGCCTGCTGATCGAGCGTTCGCTCGACAAGCCAACCTACAAGGAGAAGCTCCGCGTGCGCAGCTACGGGCTTCCCGCGGAGGAAGACCAGGTGTTCGTCGAGCTGAAGAAGAAGTACAAGGGCATCGTCTACAAGCGCCGGGTCGGCTGCTCGTATGCGGCGGCGCGCGCCTATATGGGCGGGCTGCCTTATGAAGAGGCGTGCGCGGCGTACCCGCTGGAAAGCCCGGTGCTCGCCGAGGCGTCGACGTCGCCGCGCAGCCTGCAGATCGCGCGCGAGATCGACGCGTTCAAGGAGCGCTGGGCTCCGCTGCGCGCGTCGATGGTGACGCTGTGCGACCGCGTCGCCTACGCGCCCGTCGTGGCGGGCGGCGGCGAAAGCGACGACCCGTCCGTTCCCTCCACCCTCCGCATCACCTTCGACGCCAACGTCGCGTACCGCGACCTGTTCGAGGAGGAGCGCGTGGCCGCGGCGTCCCTGCGGCGCCCGCCTGTGGGGTTCGGCCGCCCGCGCCCGCTTCTCGGCGAAGGGCAGGCCATCATGGAGGTGAAATGCGCGGGGCCTTACCCCTTGTGGCTCACCCATGCGCTCGATTCGTGCGGGGCGTACCCCTCGTCGTTCTCGAAGTACGGCGCTGCGTACCGCGCGAGCATGCGCAAGGCATCGTAAGGGTCTTTGCTTGTTGTCGCCCGCTGAGCGGCGCCTTTGATTCTGCATTTCCCATTGTTATGAAAGGATTCCCATGTCAGACCTTGTTTTCTCGTCCGTGTTCGGAAGCACGGACTCGGTTGCCGCATCGGTTTCCGCGCAGAGCTTCCTTCTGTGCAGCGTCGCGTCGATCGTACTCGGCGCGATTATTGCGTGCGTTTACATGTTCCGCCACAAATACTCGAAGAACTTCGTGGTGACGCTCGCGCTTCTGCCGCTCATTGTGCAGATGGTTATCACGCTCGTGAACGGCAACCTCGGTGCCGGCATCGCGGTCATGGGCGTGTTCAACCTGGTGCGCTTCCGTTCGATTCCCGGTAGCGCGAAGGACATCGGCAGCGTGTTTCTGGCGATGGCCGTCGGCTTGGCGACTGGCATGGGCTTTCTGGGCCTCGCCGTGCTCTTCACCGCGATCGTCGCCATCGTGAACGTGGCGTACGTGCTCTCTCCCTTCGGCAAGCCGCGGGAAAGCGAGAAGACGCTGAAGATCGTGGTTCCCGAGGACCTCGATTTCGACGGCATCTTCGACGAGGTGCTTGACCGTTACGCGAGCGAGCACGAGCTCACCGAGGTGCAGACGTCCAACATGGGCAGCCTCTACACGCTAGAGTACACGGTGCGCCTGCGCGAGGCCGGGCTTGAGAAACGCCTGATAGACGAGGTGCGCTGCCTGAACGGGAACCTGAAGGTGACGCTCGGCGCATGTGTGCTCAAGCCGCAGGGGGTGCTGTAGCGATGAGAAGAAGAACGATCGGCGAGAATGCCGTCGTGGGGCTGAGATGCGGGGTCGGGATCTTCGGCGGCGTCCACAAAGCGAGTTCCGCAGCGAAGCGAGGACTGTTTGAGCGACTGGGCGTTGCCGAAGAGCCCGACAGGGGCGATGTGCGGGCGGGTTTGCCTTCTTCCTCGCACTCTCTTCAATTCGCGAAGCTCGCATGCTCGACCGCGTTGGCGGCGTCACTCGCAATGGGCCTCTTCGGTTGCTCCGGGAGCGTCGATTCCTCGGATTCGGCTTCCGATGTTGCCGCGGTCTCGTCGGAGGAATCCTCGTTCGAAAGCGTGGCGGCCGATTTCGACGTTTCCAACCTCGATTTGAGCTACTCGAACCGCGATACGGACGCGAGCTATGACGATTCCTCGGCGACCCATATCGAGCTCTCCGGGTCGTCAGCGAGCGTTGAAGGCGAGGGCTCTTCGGCCGACGGGGCGACTGTGACGATTTCCCAAGCCGGCACCTACGTCGTCTCGGAAACGCTTTCCGACGGGCAGCTGGTCGTCGACGCGTCGGACGATGCGAAGGTGCAGATCGTGCTCGCAGGCGTTTCGATTCGCAACGAGGACGGCCCCGCCATTTACGTGAAGAACGCCGACAAGTGCTTCGTGACCTTGGCCGACGGGACGGAGAACACGCTTTCCGACGGCACCGACTACGCGCTTGAGGAGGATTCCGACGAGCCGTACGCGACGCTTTTCAGCACGTGCGACCTTACGATAAACGGCTCGGGCACGCTCGATGTGGAAGCGAACTACCGGCATGGCATCTGCTCGAAGGACGACCTCGTCGTGACGGGCGGAACCATCAACGCCACAGCTGTCGAGGATGCTTTGCGCGGCCGCGACAGCGTGAAGATAGCCGACGGCACGTTCAACCTGGTCGCAGGCGGCGACGCCATAAAATCGAACAAGGATACGAAGGCGACGAAGGGCTTCGTGAACATCACGGGTGGAACCTTCACCATCCAGGCCGGCGACAAGGCGGTGCGCGCGAAGACCTACATCGGGGTGAGCGGCGGCTCGTTTAGCATCACCTCAGGGGACGATGCTTTCCATTCCGATTTGGAGATGGCGATTTCGGGCGGGACGTTCTCCGTTTCCGCCGGTGACGACGCGTTCCACGCGGAGACCGTCCTCGCCATCGACGGCGGCACCATCGACGTTACGAGCTGTTACGAAGGCTACGAGGCGGAAAAGGTGTACGTGAACGGCGGTACGACGCATATCGCGGCGAGTGACGACGCCTTGAACGCGAGTGCGGCGGATTTTTCGGGCGACGGTTCGTCGACGTCGGAAGGCGAGGGTGCTCTGCTCGAGATGCCGGGCGGCGCCGGCGAGGCTTCGCAGGGTGGCGAACCGCAACAGAGAGCGCCGCAAAACGGCCAGGCGCCTGAGCAGCCTGGTGGAGGCGGCGGCCAGGGAGGTTTCGGCGGCGGCAATGCGCCTGGTCAGGCCGATGACGACTGCCTTATCCAGATCAACGGTGGCTACATCGTGATCGACGCCCAGGGCGACGGCGTGGACAGCAACGGCAATGTGGAGGTGACGGGCGGCGTGCTTCTTGTCAACGGCACGACGAGCGACGGCGATGGCGCGTTCGACTACGACGGCGAGGCGACGATAACGGGCGGCACCGTCGTCATGGTCGGGTCGACCGGCATGGCCCAGAACTTCTCGGGCGGCACCCAGCCGTTCCTCTTCGAAACGGGGACCGGCGGCGCTGCGGGCGATTCGGTCGCCATCGTGGACGGCGAGGGCAGCGTCGTGGCATCGCTTACGGCCGCCAAGCAGTTCTTCATGGTGTGCGCGAGCAGCCCCGCCCTTGCCGAGGGCGGCAGCTACTCCGTGGTCGTGGGCGGAACGGTCACAGGCGCGAACGCCGACGGCTATGCCGATTCCGGGACCGTCTCGGGCGGCACGTCCACGGCCGTCACGGCAAGCACCACGCCCGCGTCGAGCGCAGCATCGCCGATGAGGCGTTAAAGCCACGGCATCTCGCGCCGCGGATAACCGCCGCAGGCGAAAACGCACTCTCGCGCTTTAGTCTGTTGGAGTAGAATAACCGACCGTACGGGACAAGGCGCCCGTGCGGTCGGTTTTTGCGTATCAGAGGTACCGTTTCCATGCCATCACGGGTTTTCACATACGATTGCACCCTGCGCGACGGCGAGCAGTGCGAAGGCGTCAACCTTTCGCTCGACGATAAGCTGCGCATCGTGCGAAGGCTCGACGCGTTCGGCATCGACTTCATCGAAGGCGGCTTTCCCGCGTCGAACCCGAAGGACATCGAGTTCTTCCGTCGCGTGAAAGACATGCCGCTTTCGCACGCGCGCATCGCCGCGTTCGGGTCGACCTGCCGCAAAGGCGTCGCCGCATGCGACGACCAAGGCCTCGCCGATCTGGTCGGCTGCGGGGCTTCCGTGGCCACCATTGTGGGAAAAACGTGGGATGCCCAGGTCACACGCGCGCTTCAAACGACGCTCGAGGAAAACCTGCGCATGATCCGCGATTCGGTGGCGTATCTGAAGGCACAGGGGCTTGCCGTCGTGTTCGACGCGGAGCACTTCTTCGACGGCTACAAGGCGAACCCCGACTATGCGATGGCTTGCATCCGCGAGGCGAGCTTGGCCGGTGCCGACTCGATCGACCTTTGCGAAACGAACGGCGGTGCTCTTCCCTTCGAGGTTGAAGAGGCCGTCCGCCGGGTCGCAAGCGAGCTTCCCGGCCAGCAGATCGGCATCCACTGCCATGAGGACTCGGGCTGCTCGGTCGCGAACACGCTCGTCGCCGTGCGCGCGGGCGCCGTGCAGGTGCAAGGCACCGTGGGCGGCATCGGCGAGCGCGTCGGCAACACCGACCTGCTTACCGTCATCGCCGACCTCGAGCTGAAGATGGGCATCTCGTGTGTGGGCGCCGACAATCTGCGCGACCTCACGCGCGTGGCCCAGTTCGTCGCCGAGACCTGCAACACGTCGGTCCCGACGCACCATCCCTATACCGGTGCATCCGCGTTCGCGCACAAGGGGGGCCTTCATGCGAGCGCGATCGCGCGTTTCCCCGAGGCCTACGAGCACACGCGCCCCGAAAACGTGGGGAACGCGACGCGCATGCTCGTGAGCGAGCTTGCGGGCAAGGCATCGCTCGCCGCGAAGGCGAAGAGCTTGGGGATCGACCTTTCGGGAAAGGGCACGCCCCCCGACGCGCTCCAGGAAATCCTCGACGACGTGAAGGAGCGCGAGGCGCGCGGTTACTCTTACGAGGTGGCCGACGGGTCGCTCGCCGTCTTGATAAAGAGACGGTTAGGAACCTATAAGCCTCATTTCACGCTGGAGAGCTTCCGCGTCATCGTGGACGATCATGAGGATACCGGCGCGCTTGCCAAGGACGCAATGAGCGAGGCCACGGTGAAACTTCACGTGGGGGACCGCCGCATCGTCGCCACGGGCGAGGGAACGGGTCCGGTCGGCGCGCTCGACGCGGCGTTGCGCCTGGCCATCACGTCGTTTTTCCCCGAAGTCGCCGATATGGAGCTCGTCGACTACAAGGTGCGCATCCTCGACGACGAGAACGCGGGAACGTCGGCGACCACGCGCGTCGTCATCACGACGAGCGACCGCCATGGCAGCTGGGGCACCGTCGGCGTGTCCGAGAACATCATCGAGGCGTCGTGGAACGCGCTCGTCGATTCGATCGAATACGGCCTTTCGCGGGCCTTGAAGGTAAACGAGGGCGCAGCACCCTCGGAAAGGTGGGGATTATGAGCGAGCTGAGGACGCCCGAAGTCGAGAACCTTCTCGAGGTTTTCTCGAAACTGAACGACAACGACACGGTGTTCGCCCTGCTTGAGGACTTGTTCACGATCCGCGAGATCCGCGAGACCTCGCAGCGCCTCGCGGTGGCGCGCCTGCTTTCCGCAGGCAAGCCCTATTCCGCCATCGAGGAGGCGACGGGCGCGTCCGCCACTACGATCGCGCGCGTCTCGAAGTGCCTGAGCTACGGGGCAGGCGGTTACGCTGCCGCGCTCGAGGCGCTCGGTGACACGGTGGTGAAGAAGGAAAAGTAACGCCATGATCACGCTTTTCGTCAACGCCTGCCTGCGCGGCGAGAAATCGCGCACGCTCCAATTGTGCCAGGAGTATCTCGACGGCATGCCCGGCGTTCACGAGGTCAACCTCGAGCGCCTTAAGCTCGTGCCGCTCGACGAGCAATCCCAAGCCTACCGCTCGCAGCTCGTCGCGGCAGGGGTGTTCGACGACGACATCTTCGATCTGGCCCACGAGTTCGCCGAGGCCGACGACGTCGTTATCGGCGCGCCGTTTTGGGACCGATCGTTCCCGGCCGCGCTCAAAACCTACATCGAGCACGTCAGCGTGTGCGACATCACCTTCCATTTCACCAGGCAGGCGGAATACGTAGGGATGTGCCGCGCGAAGACGCTGACCTATATCACCACGTCGGGCGGGTATCTGAAGGGGCAGAACTTCGGGTACGAATACGTGCGCGCCATTGCCGAGATGTTCGGCATCGGCGAAGTCCGCATGATCGCCGCCGAGGGGCTTGATGTCGCGGGCGTCGATGTGAACGAGCAGATCGAGCGCGCCCGCGAGCAGATCGCCGCGCTCAAGCGCGCGTCCGTCTAGCTTTCAACCTGCGAGGCCTGTGCGTCGGCCTTCGCCGCGTACAGCTCCAGGATAAGTTGCGCGCGCGTGCTGATGAGGGTCGTGTTCTCGTCGAGGAAGCGCCGCACCTCGCCGACCGGCAGCTGAAAAGGCTCGATGAGCTCGTTTCTCTCGGGTTGCGCGTCCCCCGCCTTCTCCACCTGGGCGAACACGATCTGAATCGCCTCGTCGGTCAGACCTGTCGACGAGAACTGCGCTTGCGGCAAGGGGCACAAGGGCCGCTCCACGTCCTTGCGCAGCTTGTATCCCGTCTCTTCGAGCAGCTCGCGCTCGACGCACTCGTCGATGCTCTCGCCCGCTTCCTTCAGGCCCGCGGGGAAGGATATGCACCAGGAATTCAGCGGGTAGCGGAACTCACGCTCCATCAAAAGCGTCCCTTCGCGCGTCTCCCCGACGATGCATACGGCGTCGACGCAGGGCGCCTCGCCGCGGGCGTTCGCGAGCAGCTCCGCGCGGTAGTCTTCGAGCTTCTTGCGCGACGTGCTCTCGTATTCGTATTCGCTGCCGTCGGGCAGCGTGTAGGTGAGGACGTACTTGTTGATCCAGCCTCCGCTTACCTGTTTCACATCTTTGAGCTGGGGAATCGTATTCGTTGTTTTCGCGTCCACGGGAAACTCCTCGTTTTTGTGCGGTCCTGGCGTGTCGTGGATATGATACCGCGTGGTATGCGCCTCTCAAGGCGCGCGCTGAAGGGGTTCGCCGAATCGCTCCCAGAACCGGGCATGAAAAAAGGGCCTCGCAGAGGGATGAGCTGCGAGGCCCTTCTGCCGCGCATGTCGGACTCATGCGCGGCGTCTAGGTGTGTGAGAGGAGGAAAGAAGAATGGTAAGTGGAAAAGGTGAGGCTATGCGATGGCAATCGTCTTCTTCTCGTCGATCTTCGGCTGCGGCTGCGGCTTCGGGATGTCGACGATCAGCGTGCCGTTCTCGAAGCGGGCTTTGATGTCGCTTTCCTTAACATCCTCGCCGACGTAGAAGGTGCGGCTGCAAGAACCGGTGAAGCGCTCCTTGCGTACCCAGGTGCCCTTCTTCTCGTCGCCCTCGCTGGTTTCGGACTTGGTCTCGGCGCTGACGGTGAGGTAGCCGTCCTTCAGCTCGGCCTCGACGTCTTCCTTCTTGAAGCCCGGAAGATCAATGGTCATTTCGAAGCCGTCATCGTGTTCCTTGATGTCCGTGCGCATCAGCGACGAGGACGATTTCGTGGTCGGGGCGAACGGGGTATCGAAGAAGGCATCGAACGGATCGGCCATCATGTTGTTGAAGAAGTTGCGGCGAGTCGGCATAAGCATCGTCATCATTGTCATCTCCTGTTTCTTTGGGGCTCGTTTCATCGAGCCTCGCTCTCGGGGTCTCTCTCGGACCCCTTTCCTTGGTTCGACTATCGTTATAGTCACCTGCTTAGCAGTCGTCAAGCGAGAGTGCTAATGCGTCACAAATCTGACACATTTCGTAGAAAGAAACTTGAGTGGAAGCGACTTAGATAATCATAAAGGCATGCAATACGGTTTTCTCGCGCCTGACAGATGGCGCAAAGCAGGGTATCCTTTTCGCAAGGCAGATCGAGAAACGGGAGGCGAGGCGCATGAAACGGATCGGCATCATTTCCGACACGCACGGTGTTTTGCCTGTTGAAGCGTACAATGCGCTTGCTGACTGCGACTTCATCATCCATGCGGGCGACATATGCGACCCCGCGATCCTAACGGAACTGCGAACGCTCGCGCCCGTCTGCGCGGTTTTGGGGAACAACGACTTCAACGAATACGGTGCGGTGGTGGGGCGCTTCGCGCGTCCCTGTATCGAGGGCGTGCGCTTTCTCGTGGCTCACTACCCGCAAGACGTGCGCATAACGTTCGCCGGTTCGGGGGCGCTCGCGCCGGGCGACCCGTTGCCGGACGTGTGCGTGCATGGGCATACCCATATCCCTGAGATTGTCGTGGGGAAGGAGGTGCGGCCGGCGAGCCTTGTCGTGTGCCCGGGCTCGCCCTGCCGCCCGCGCGGCGGTTTCCATCGAAGCGTGGCGAAGGTGGAGGTGCGCGACGGCAGGGTTCTTCGCGTATGGGTGGAACGCACCTCGTCCGGCGCCCATTGCGGCGACATCGTCCTAAGCCACGATTTCACGTAGATTCGCCCGCCTTGCCGGATACGGGTGGGGCGGAGATGCTATAATGCAGAAGACGGCAGCGCCCGCCGCACAACGAACCGTTCAGAGCTGTTGCATACGGGTGATGCTTGTCGGGTTAATCTAAAGCCGGGTGCCTGCTCGGCTTTACTTTTATCCGGGCATCATTTTATTGACTCACTTTTTTCTGCGTTGGATCCAGTCGATAACGGCTAGAACGAAAGACATGATCGTGCAGATAGCTGCAAGGCACATCAGTGTTTCCATGGTGATCTCCAATCTCTTGAAGCATCACCCGCAGAAAGCGGCGAGCACTGCCACTCTTATTATAACAAGAACATTTGTTTGGTAAAAAGGCCTATCCCGCTAAAAGTCCTACCCATGTGGCGACGACAGGGGCGTAGCCTGCGATGAAGATGACGACGATCGCGGCAGGCAGCACGTACTTCACGTACGCATAGGCGCGCCGAGGGAAGCGCATCCCCTCGCCCGTGTTTGCTTCCGCGATGAAGTTCCCCCAGCCCCAGCCTCGTTTCGAGGTGCAGAACGCGACGAAGACGAGGCAGCCGATCGGCAGGATGGTGTTGGAAAGCAGGAAATCCTCCAGGCTTTGCACGTCTCCGATGCCGGGCACCTGGAAGCCCGACCACACGTTGAAGCCGAGCACGCACGGCAGGCACAAAACCATGAGCACGATGCCGGCCCCGATGCACGCATGGCTGCGGTCGATTCCCCATTCGTCGATGACGAACGCCGCGACGTTCTCGAAGATCCCGATGACGGTGGAAAGCGACGCGAAGCTCAAGAACAGGAAGAACAGCGTGCCCCACACGCCGCCCAGGGGCATCTGCCCGAACACGGTGGGCAGCGCCACGAACACGAGGCTCGGTCCCGATGCGGGCTCGACGCCGTAGGTGAAGCAGCTCGGGAAGATGATGAAGCCCGCGAGGATCGCGACGAGCACGTTGAGCGCCGTGATGTTGACGGCTTCGCCCGAAACGCGTCGCTCGCTGCCCATATGGCTGCCGAAGATGGACATCGACCCGATGCCGATCGACACCATGAAGAATGCCTGACCCATCGCCGCCGAAACCGCCTGCCCGAACGTGCTCCACTGCTCGGGCGGCGTGGCGCCGGCGAACAGCTTGCCGAAGTCGGGCATGAGGTAGAAGGCGAGCCCCTCGGGCGCGCCGGGGAGCATGACCGACCGGACGCACAGCACCACGAGAACGACGAACAGCGCCGCCATCATGACCTTCGTCACGCGCTCGATGCCCTTCTGCAGTCCGGCGCGGTTCACGATGATGCTGATGGCGAGCACGACGATCATCCACGCGGCCGACTCGATCGGATCGCCGATGAGCCCGTTGAAGAGCTCGACCGCGCCCGCGGAGTCAAGGCCGTCGAAGGCGCCCGCGGCCCCGTGCGCGCAGAAGGCGAGCATCCATCCGGCGACCACGGCATAGAACATGAGCAGAAGGCTCGAGCCGATAAGCCCTATCCACTTGAACCGATGCCACTTCGAGCCTTCGGGCTCGAGCGCGTCGAAGCTGCGCGCGATGCCCTTGCGGCTCGCGCGCCCGCATGCGAACTCGATGATGACGATGGGCAGCCCCATGACGACCAGGAACAGAAGGATGAGCAGCACGAACGCCGCGCCGCCGTACTGCCCGACCAAGTAGGGGAACCGCCAGACGTTTCCCAGGCCGATAGCGCATCCCGCGCTGACCAAGATGAACCCGAGGCGCGATCCGAACTGCTCGCGAGCCATGAAACCCTCCCTAACGTGAAAGCGCCCGACGCGAAATGCGCCGGGCGCGTGCTTGCTCGCAACCAGTGTAGCCTATCTTCGCTGCGGGCGCCCCTAGGCGTTCTTCAAAAACGCGAGGTAGCCCTTGTACGCCTCGTAGATGTCGGCCTTGCTCGTGACCTCCCACGGCGCGTGCATGGAGAGCACGGCGACGCCCGAGTCGATGACGTCCATGCCGTACTTCGCGGGAAGGTACGCGATCGTTCCGCCGCCGCCCGCATCGACCTTGCCGAGCTCGGCGGTCTGGAACGCCACGTCGGCGTCGTCCATCACGCGGCGCACGCGCGCCACGTACTCGGCCGACGCGTCGTTGCTCCCCGACTTGCCACGCGACCCGGTGTACTTGTTGAACACGAGCCCGCGGCCGAGGAACGCGGCGTTCTTCGGCTCGAACACGCTCGCGTAGGAAGGGTCGAAGCCGGCGGACACGTCGGAGGAGAGCATGCTCGAGGATGAAAGCGCGCGGCGCAGGGGGAGCATGCCGCCTTCCCCTGCGAGCTCCATGATCTCGGCGATGGTGTTCTCGAAGAAGTTGGACGCCATGCCCGTGGCGCCGACGCTGCCGATCTCCTCCTTGTCGACGAGTACGCAGACCGCCGTCTTGGCCAGGTCGGCGGGCGCTTCGAGCTGCGCTGCGAGCGAGGTGTAGGCGCACACGCGGTCGTCCTGCCCGTAGCCGATGACCATGCTGCGGTCGAAGCCGAGCTCGCGCGCGCGGCCTGCGGGAACGACCTCGAGCTCGGCGGAGAGGAAGTCATCCTCGGCGATGCCGTACTTGTCGGCGAGGAGCTTCAAGGCAAACGCCTTCACCGGCTCCTTCTTCGCCTTCGCGTCGTCCTCGTCGTCGCTTGCGCCCTTCGCCTCGGGCAGGGGACGGTTGCCGACGAGCACGTCGAGATCCTCGCCTTCCACGACCTTGCTGCCGTTCTTCTCCATCTGCTGGCGCGCGAGGTGGATGAGCAGGTCGGTCACGCAGAACACGGGGTCGTCCTCGTCGTCGCCGATGTTCACGTCGACGACCGAGCCGTCTTTCTTCGCGACGACGCCGTGCATGGCGAGCGGCACAGTGACCCACTGGTAGTTCTTGATGCCGCCGTAGTAGTGCGTGTCCAAAAGCGCGAACCCGTTGCTCTCGTACAGGGGGTTCTGCTTCAGGTCGAGGCGCGGGCTGTCGATGTGCGCACCGAGGATGTTCATGCCGCTCGCGATGGGCTCGCGCCCGATCTGGGCCAAGATGAGCGCCTTGCCGTGGGAATGCGCCCACACCTTGTCGCCGGGCTTGAGCGCGCGCCCCTCGCGCACCGCTTCGGAAAGCGGGACGTAGCCCGCCTTCTCGGCCATGGCGACGGCGGCTGCGGCGCAGCGGCGCTCGGTCTTGTTCTCCGAGATGAAATCGATGTAGTTCGCGGCCAGGCCCTCGAGCGCCTCGAGCTCGACCTCGTCGTATTTCTTCCAAGCAACTTCGTGTTCCATGCGGTTCGTCCTTTCGCGATAAAAGGCTGCGTTCGTACGCCGATCATTATAGTTCGCCCGCGTGTTCGGGCGCGCCGCCTTCGTCCGCATGTGAACGTTTCGCGAAGGAGGCCGTTGGCGGGAAACCGTCCTTGCAAAAAAGTGGGAAGATGGGTATAGTACTTATTGAGATAAGTTCTCAATAAGAGAGTTATCAAGACGAGACGATAACCCGCACGAAGAAACGCCAACGAGAGGGGCACTCATGAATCTTCGCAATGAACTTCCCACCGCCGAGAACTCCAGCAACTTCAACGCCGTCGCCGATGCGACGACCAAGGCAGGCACCACGCTCGAGAACCTGAAGGCCGCTGTCGCCGGCGAAACCGGCGCTTCCGCCAAGTACGCCGCCTTCGCCAAGTACGCGAAGGAAAAGGGCTTCGACCAGCTCGCGCGCCTGTGGGAGGCCACTTCCGCCGCTGAGCAGATCCACATCAACCTCGAGGCTTCGCTCGTCGAGGCCGAAGAGCCCGGCTACGTCCGCCCGACCGCCGAGGCGCCGGCTCCCGAAGCGGTCGACCTGAACCTTATCGCTTCCGCCAACGGCGAGATCTTCGAAACCTCCGACATGTACCCGTCCTTCATCAAGAAGGCCCAGGAAGAGGGCAACGCCAAGGCCGTCAAGGTGTTCACCAAGGCCAAGCTCGCCGAGGCCGTCCATGCCGAGAAGTACCTCGAGGCGTACAACAACATCGACGCTGCCGATGACGATGCGTACTACCTCTGCCCGGGCTGCGGCTACATCCACAAAGGCGACGACTTCGAGAAGTGCCCGATCTGCGGTGCGCCGAAGGCGAAGTTCCAGCGCTTCTAGGAGTAGAGGGGGGCGGCCGCCCGTCAAGGCCGCGCAACTGCCAAGGGGCCGGGCCCGCGATGTTTCGCGGGCCCGGCTTTTCTGCTTCTGGTGTGCAAATCGGGGAGCCGGGTGCCGGGGGACCCTATAATCCTCGATGAGAAACGAAACGAAGGGATCCATCCACTTCATGACATCCGAGACGAATGACAAGCAGGTAGCGGCCGGGCAAACGGCGGCCGAGAAGCCGAAGGAACGTGTGAACGTCGGCCGCGCGCAGACGCGCAGCGGCGCTGCGCGCATCCCGCGGCAGGGGACCGCTGCGCACGGGGCTTCTCGCCGCCTGCGTAACGCCGGGCACCGCGCGAAGGCGCCGGGGCGCGCCCGCAGCGACGCCGCGCACGGCGCCACCGGGGCAAACGCCGCCGACCAGGCCCCCAAGCAGGGGAAACCCCGCAAACAGAACTTCATCGCGCGCGCGATCAACGGGTGGTGCAACCGCCTTCTCGGCGCGGTGACCGAAGGCGAGCTCGCCGACCAACCCGCCGAGTACGCCTCGCACCGCACCACGCGCGACTACATCTGCAACAGCATCGGCACCGGCGCCTGGGGCATGGTGTTCCCCGTGCTCACCGTCGTGGTCACGCAGCTCGTGGGCGTGGAGCTCGCCGGCATGTTCTCGCTCGCGTTCGTCACGGGGTCGCTTCTCATGATCCTCGCGAACTACGGCGTTCGCACGTTCCAGATCTCCGACCTCACCGAGGCGCACTCGTTCTCGGACTACCAGGTGAACCGCTGGATCACCTGCGCCCTCATGCTCGTCGTCGGGTGGATCTACTGCTCGATACGCGGGTACGCGGGCGAGATGTTCGTCATCAGCATGGGCGTGTACGTCTATAAGATGGTCGACGGCCTGGCCGACGTTTACGAGGGGCGCCTGCAGCAGAAGGACAAGCTCTACCTCGCGGGCATCTCCCAGGCGTTCCGCTCGGTGGTGGTGCTCGTCGTGTTCTCGGTGGCGCTCTTCATCACGCGCAGCGTCGGCGTGTCCTGCATCGCCATGGCCGTCGCCGCCTGCGCGTCCTTCGTCGTGCTGACGCTTCCGCTCGCTATCTGGGAAACGCCCAAGTCAAAGCGCGCCACCATGCAGAGCGTCGTCGCGCTGTTCAAGCAGTGCGCGCCCCTGTTCGTTGCGCTGTTCCTGTACTCGCTCATCGACAACATGCCGAAGTTCGTCATGGAAGGCGTGCTTTCCTACGACAACCAGCTCTACTACAACGCGCTGTACTTCCCGGCCATGGGCATCCTCCTCACCGCGCAGCTCATCTACAAGCCGATGCTCGTGAAGATGGCCGCCGTATGGGCCGACCCCGACAAGCGCAAGCGCTTCGACCTCATCATCGTCGTGATGATCGCCGTCATCGTCGGCATCACGGCGGTCGTGGCGCTCGTCATGGGGTGGATCGGAATCACCGTGATGAGCTTCCTCTACGGCGTCGACTTCGAGCAGTTCCGCGGGCTGTGCTTCATCATGCTCGCCGCGGGCGGGGTGACGGCGTGTATCGACTTCCTCTACCAGGTGGTCACGGTGCTTCGCCAGCAGAAGACGGTGACGAAGCTCTACCTCATCACGTTCGGCTTCTCGCTGTTCGTGCCCACGCTGCTCGTGAACTTCACCGGCCTTCCGGGCTCGGTCATCGGCTATCTCATCGTGATGATGATCCTCCTCGTGCTCCTCGTGTGGGAATACGGCAAGGTCCGCATCGCCTTGGGCGAGCGCGACAAGAGGGCTGCCGCCGCCGAGGCCGAGCGGGTGGTCGCCCATGCCGTGAGCGATTCGACGCTCGGGTTCGAGGCCACGGGCGCTCCGCGCGCCTCCCGCGGGAAGGACGACGCGCCGGGCGAGGGGCGCCGCCGCTAGCGGGCGGGGCTTCCCCTCGCGTCGCTCACGTGCGGTTTCTCGAAAATGCGGCGCTTTTTGCCGCATAGTCGTCCGCGGCGCGTGTGGGCGTGGCTATAATTGCCAACAACCGAAATTGCCCACCATCAGTCCAGCGAAGGAGTCATTTTCCCATGGCATACTATTACGACGAGCCGTCACGCACGTTCAACGAGTACCTTTTGGTTCCGGGCCACACGCCTTCCACGTGCATCCCTACGTCGGTGAGCCTGAAAACCCCGCTGGTCAAGTACCGCAAGGGCGAAGAGGAATGCCCCCTTACGCTGAACATCCCCATGGTGAGCGCCATCATGGCCGCCGTTTCCGACGACAACATGGCCGTCGCGCTGGCGACCGAGGGCGGCCTGTCGTTCATCTACGGCAACCAGACGATCGAGCAGGAAGCTGCCATGGTCGCGCGCGTGAAGAACTACAAGGCCGGCTTCGTCGAGTCCGACGCCAACCTCTCTCCTGAAACGACGCTCGACGAGGTCGTGGCGCTGAAGGAGAAGACGGGGCACTCCACCATGCCCGTCACTGACGACGGCACCGCCCACGGCAAGCTGCTCGGCGTGGTGACCGAGCGCGATTATCGCCTGTCCCGCATGACCGGCGACGAGAAGGTCGCCGAGTTCATGACGCCGCGCGAGAAGCTCATCGTCGCGCCGGCCGACACCTCACTCAAGGTGGCCAACGATATCATCTGGGACCACAAGCTCAACTCGCTGCCGCTCGTCAACGAGGACGACACGCTCGCCTACATGGTCTTCCGCAAGGACTACGACTCGCATAAGTCCAACCCGCTCGAAATGCTCGACGAGCACAAGCGTTACATGGTCGGCGCAGGCATCAACTCGCGCGACTACGCCGAGCGCGTCCCCGCCCTGGTCGAGGCGGGCGCTGACGTGC
>CAKUGU010000028.1 GCA_934654815.1 uncultured Ellagibacter sp. | reverse complement strand
GGTGTTAGCTCAGTTGGTTAGAGCGCCGGCCTGTCACGTCGGAGGTCACGAGTTCGAGTCTCGCACATCCCGCCATTTTACTTCAGGAGCCCGAATGGGGTGTTAGCTCAGTTGGTTAGAGCGCCGGCCTGTCACGTCGGAGGTCACGAGTTCGAGTCTCGCACATCCCGCCATTCGAATCTAAAGCCCGCGAAAGCGGGCTTTTTCTTTTCGCGGGCTTTGAGTGGCGCGCGCCCGCGCCGGCCCATTCTCGCGTACCATATACCGAAAGACGAAACGACACGGACGCACGGGAAAGGAGCGCTCGCGGTGGCGGTTTACCCCTCGAAAGACATCGATCGCGAAGCCCAGGGCCGCGCTGCGCACCGTTGCCGCAAGAAGGAGGCGCCTCGCGCGCTCATCGAGTCCGTGCTCCCCGAAAGCCCCGCCGACGACGCCGGGTTCGAGCCCGGCTGCTACCTCACCTCCGTCGACGGCGAGCCCATCCGCGACCTCATCGACTGGCGCTGGCTTTCGGCCGACGACGAGATAACCGTCGGCTACATCGACCTCGACGGCGACACGGGCGAGGTGGAGTTGTTCCGCGACGAGGGCGAGGACTGGGGCTTCGAGTTCGACGGCATCGTCTTCGACGGCGTGAAGCAGTGCCGCAACGCTTGCATCTTCTGCTTCATGCGCCAGCTGCCCGATGACATGCGCCCCTCGCTCACCCTGCGCGATGACGACTTCCGCCTCAGTTTCCTCGCGGGTACCTTCGTCACCTTCACAAACCTCTCCGCGGAAGACGAGGCGCGCATCGTCGAACAGGCCATCAGCCCCTTGCGCGTGTCGCTCCACGCGTCGAACCCCGACGTGCGCCGTCGCATCATCGGCAAGCACGCCGCCCACGGCATCGAGGTGCTCGACCGCCTGCTCGCCCACGGCATCGAGTTTCACGCGCAGATCGTCCTCATGCCCGATGAAAACGACGGCGACGTGCTCCGTGAAACGCTCGAATGGGCCTACGCGCGCCCGGGGATCTTGGACATCTGCATCGTGCCGCTCGGGTTCACCAAGCACCAGACGTGCTTCACGAAAAGTTTCGACGACCCTGCGGCCGCCCGCGCGGCGATGGACGTCATCAAGCCCGTGCAGCAACGCGCGCTCGCCGAGCGCGGGACGCTCTGGGCGTTCGCGGCCGACGAGTTCTACTGCAACGCCTACGGGGAAGAGCTCATCGAACACTTGCCCCCGACCGAGAACTACGGCGAGTTCGACATGTTCGAGGATGGCGTGGGGATCGTGCGCTCCTTCGTCGATGACTGGGAGGGCGCCTGCGCAGACGGGCTCGACGCGCAGGCGGCGCGCGCCCTTCGCGCGGCGGGAACCTGGGTGCGCTACATTGCCGGGTACGCCACACGCGGCTTCATGGCGCGGCTCATGCGCGAAAGCGCCGCAGCCGAGGTCCTCTCGCCGCTCTTCGTGAAAAACGAGTTCTTCGGCGGCAACGTCGATGTGACGGGGCTTCTGTGCGGCTGCGACATCGCGGCCGCCATCCGGACGGAAATCGCCGCCGCGAACTCCGCAGGCGCGCCCGAGAATCTCCTGTTCGTGGTCCCGCGCGTCATCTTCAACGATGACGGCGTGACGCTCGACGACATGACGATCGCGGATATCGAAAAGGCCGCGGGCGTGCGTGTGGCCGTGGTATCCTGTAACGGTTCGGAATTTTTACCGGAAATCGCCCGCTTGGCGCCCGAATGGCGCGCCTAGAGCTTAAAGGAATACAGCATATGGCATTACCTATCGTTGCGGTCGTCGGCCGCCCGAACGTCGGCAAGTCCACGTTCGTCAACAGGATCGCGCTGTCCCACGACGCGATCGTCCACGAGATGCGCGGCGTCACGCGCGACCGCTCCTACCACAAGGCCGACTGGAACGGCGTCGACTTCAAGCTGATCGACACCGGCGGCATCGAGATGGGCAACGAGGACAAGTTCCAGGGCTCCATCCGCACCCAGGCGTTCGCCGCCGCTGACGAGGCCGACGTCATCATCTTCATCGTCGACGGCAAGGCGGGCATCAACGCCGACGACGAGGAGGTCGCCCGCATCCTGCGCAAGAGCAAAAAGCCCGTCCTTCTGGCGGTGAACAAGCTCGACACCCCCAACAAGTACGACGAGATGTGGGAGTTCTACCAGCTCGGACTGGGCGACCCGTATCCCATCTCGGCGACGCACGGCCACGGTACGGGCGACCTGCTCGACGACGTGGTCGCGCGCCTGCGCGAAGTCGAGTGCTCGTTTGTCGACGACGACGAGGACGGCACGATCAACGTGGCCATCATCGGCCGCCCGAACGCCGGCAAATCGTCGATCACGAACCGCCTCACCAACGACAACCGCTCCATTGTGTCGGACGTCGCGGGCACCACGCGCGACGCGATCGACACGGTCGTCGAGCACGAGGGCAAGAAGTACCGCATCGTCGACACGGCGGGTCTTCGCCGGAAAAGCCAGATCGACGAGGACGTCGAGTACTACGGCTTCGTGCGCGCGATGCGCGCCATCGACCGCGCCGACGTGGCCGTGCTCGTGATCGACGGCTCGGTCGGCCTCACCGACCAGGACCAGCGCGTCGCCGGGTTCGCCGCCGAGCGCGGCTGCGCGATGATCATCGTCCTCAACAAATGGGACCTCGTCGAGGGCGCCGAGGCGAAGGCCGAGGTGCGCCAGCACATCGAGGACCGCATGACGTTCGTCGGCTACGCGCCGGTCGTCGCCACCTGCGCCCTTACCGGCAAGCGCGTCGATCGCATCTGGGAGGCGGTCGACAAGGCGTACGAAAGCTACAGCCAGACCATTTCCACCAACAAGCTCAATTCCTGGCTCGAGTCCATCCGCGAAACGGGCCACACCGTGTCGCAGGGCAAGGCGATGCTGCGCATGAAGTACGTCACGCAGACCGGCACCTGCCCGCCGCACTTCACCATCTTCGTGAATCGCCCCGATCTGGTGAACGACAATTTCGAGCGCTTCCTCGAGAATCGCCTGCGCCGCACGTTCGACCTCAAGGGCACGCCGGTGCGGCTGAAGTTCAAGAAGAAGGATTAGCGAGCGTTCGTTCGCGCCGCGCTTCGCCAGCCCATTCCATAACGCGTGATTCTTCGGACGCCTGCCGCGATTTCGCCCAGGCGCTCTGTCCATCCCGGCCATGCTAAGGAGTTTGCCTTGTTCGTGCTCGTGCTTCTGTTCGTCGTCTGCTTCCTGCTCGGGTCCGTTCCCTGGGGGCTCGTCATCTCGGAGAAGGTGTACCACACCGACATCCGCAAGCACGGCAGCGGCAACATCGGCACCACCAACGCGATGCGCACCATGGGGAAGAAGGGCGGCATCGCCGTGTTCGTGCTCGACTTCGGCAAGGGCCTGCTTTCCGGGGTTCTGGCGTGGATCGCGGCGAGCATGCTTCTGCCCGCCGGCACGGCGGCGCCCTCGACGGTGTACGCGCTCGCGTTCCTCGCCTGCACGTGGGGGCACATCTTCAGCCCGTGGCTCAAGTTCAAGGGCGGAAAGGGCATCGCGGTTGCGGTGGGCTGTTTGTTCGTGACGTTCGGGCCGATGGGCGCGCTTCTGGAAATCGCTGTGTTCGCCGTCGTCGTCGCCATCACGCGCTACGTGTCGGCGGGCTCGCTCGCCGCGGCGGTGACATGTCCTATCTTCGCCGGGTACTACTTCCTGTTCAACACGTTCGACCCGACGGCCTGGGTGCTCTGCCTGGTATGCGCGGCCACGGTCGTTTGGGCACATCGCGGCAACATCTCGCGCCTTATGCACGGCGACGAGCGGCGTATCGGCGAGAAGAAGGAGCGCTAGGTGAAGGTTTCGGTCATCGGCGCGGGGTCATGGGGCACGGCGCTTTCCCAGGTGCTCGCCGAAAACGGCAACAACGTGGGGCTGTGGGCCCGAAGGCCCGAAGTGGTGAAGTCCATCAACTCCGAGCACAGAAACCCGCGCTACCTAAGCGACATCGATCTCGATTCCGACATCGTGGCGACCGTGTCGTACAAGGACACGCTTCTGCGCGCGAAGGCGGCCGTCATCGTCACGCCCTCGACGCTCATCCGCGGGGCGGCGCGCGCGCTCGCCGATGTGGTCGACTCCGATTTCCCCGTTATCGTGTGCTCGAAAGGCATCGAGGAGGGCAGCGGCCTTCTGCCCATCGACATCCTCGACGCCGAGATGGGCAACCGCGAGCGCTTCGCTGTTCTTTCGGGACCGAACCATGCGGAGGAAGTGATCAAGGGCGTCCCGGCGGCGACCGTTATCGCGAGCGAGTCGCCCGAGACGGCGGCGTTCTTCCAAAACCTCTTCGCGAGCGAGAGCTTCCGCGCCTACACGAGCGACGACGCGCGCGGGGTGGAGCTGTGCGCCGCGTTCAAGAATGTCATCGCCATCGCCGTGGGCATATCCTACGGCCTCGGTTTCGGCGACAATACCGCGGCGCTTCTCGTGTCGCGCGGGCTAGCGGAAATGAGTCGGCTCGTGGTGGCGTGCGGCGGCAAGGCGCTCACGTGCATGGGGCTCGCGGGCACGGGCGACATGGTGGCGACGTGCATGTCGCACCATTCGCGCAACCGCACCTTCGGCGAGATGCTCGCCGCCGGGAAGACCCTCGACGACTTCACGGCCGAGACGCACATGGTGGCCGAGGGCGCGAACGCCTGCCGCAACGTGCGCGTGCTCTCCGAGCGCTATGGCGTGGAGCTGCCGCTTGCCGACGCGGTGCGCTCGGTGGTGTGGGAAGGCGCCGACCCGAAGGAAATCGCGAAGGCGCTCACGGCGCGCTCGCTCAAGCCCGAATTCTACGGCATCTAACGTATTCGCCGTCGCGCTCGCTTATCGAAAGGACTACTCATGCGCATCGAACTCGCAACGTCTTCCGATGTCGATAGAATGAACGAGATCTCCGAGGCCGCGAAGGTGGCGATGCGCGAAATGGGAATCGACCAGTGGCAAGACGGGTACCCGAACCGCGCCTGCTGGCAGGCCGACGTTGAGGCCGGCTTCGCCTACGTGGTGCGCGACGACGAAGGGAAGATCGCAGGTGCGTTCTCGTTCGTGGTCGATACCGAGACGAACGACCCCGAGCCTTCCTACGGCACGATCGACGGGGCGTGGCTCACGCCGAAAGCGAACTACGTTGCCATCCACCGTGTGTGCGTGGCGCCCGAGGCGAAGGGGGAAGGCGTTGCGGGCATGATGTTCGACTTCTCCTGCAAGAAGGCGCGTGAGGCGGGGTTTTCGTCCCTTCGCATCGACACGCACGCCGACAACGCGCCCATGCAGCGCGCGCTTTCGAAGGCGGGGTTCACCCGATGCGGCACGATCGTCCTCGTCGACGGCGTGGACGCAGGCTCTTCGCGCATCGCCTTCGAGAAGCTCGTGTAGGGGGAGAGCTGCCCGCCGCCGTGCGTGATAGCCGCCGTCGCCGTCGAGCTCGCTACAGCTGCGCGCGGTACGGTTCGGAATCCACCAATTCAGCGAGTTTCACCTGGCCGGTGAAGCGGGCATGCCCGCGGGCGGCGAGCCCGGGCTTCATGGCGAGCATGGTCACGGTGACGTCGGCTGAAAAGCAGGGGCTCGCGTACGCGGCGGTCTGCGCGGAGAACCCGCTCGGCACGTCGACGGCCACGGCGAAGGGGGCATCCTTCACGCGGTCGTGGTGCGTGGTGCCGATGGCGCGCTTGTCCTGCTTGCCCGTCCTTGCGCGGTGCTTGCCGCGCCCCTTCTCGCGCGGGCCCTCGAACCTGCGCAGGTTGGCAAGCGAAATCCACGTTGCGTACGGCTCGCGCACCACGCTTCCCGAAAATCCCGTCCCGAGCAGCGCATCCACCACCGCCTCGGCGCCGTCGAGCGCGTTTGCCACCGCATCTGCACTCGGCGCTTCGAGCACGGTGAGGCTTAAGGCTTCGGCGTGCTCGCGCTCGCAAACGGAAAGTGCGCATTCCCGTGCCGGCTCGGCGGTAAGGGCGCTCGCCGCTTTCGGCGTGACGAGCACGACCTCGTAGCCGCTTCGCGCAAGGCTTTCCGCGCAGACCCATCCGTCACCGCCGTTGTTGCCCGATCCGGCAAACACCACCGTGCGCACAGGATGCCCCGCCCAGGCACGCACCTCGCAGGCGACCGCTTCGCCCGCGTGGCGCATAAGATCGGCGAGAGAGGTTCCGTTTCGGGCGATGATCTGCTCCAACCTGCGCACGTCGTCCACCGAGAGCGCGGCGAGGCGGGCACGTTCGGCCGCGATGCCGGCTTCGGTCATGACGCGCGTGTTCGACAGCATGCCGTTCAGCATGACGAAGGGCGTTCGCCCTTGAGCCGCGCGCACGCCGCGCACGACGAGCGATGCCACCCATGCGGCCGTGAAGACGCCGCCCACGATGATGCACGTCGTGAAGTGCTCGCTTGCGAAGGCGGCGAGCGCGTCTGTTTGCGCGGAGACGCTTGCCGCGTCGGCCCCTGATTCGGCGAACAGGGTGAACGCCGCCCAGGGAACCCACACGAACAGGAACAGAAACCCGTAGCGACCTAAGTAGTTGTACCACGAGGCCCTGCTCGCGTCGGGGCGGACCATGCGCAGCCTCAAGAGCTTCTGCGCGGGCGTCTGGCCTGCCGTCGCCACGGGGAAGACGAAGAACACGGCGAGCAGCGCCGCTGCGATGCAGATGCGGGCGGGAACGAGTGCGTCGCTTATCTGCGTTGTCGTGGCGGCGACTGTGGTGAGCGCGGCCGCGCGCGTGCCGAGGGGCGCGGAGACGAGCCCCGTCTTGTACACGATGAGTATGCCCACCGCGGCGAGTGCCGCCGCGAGCATGGCATCGAGCAAGAACGACAGCGCGCGCCTGGTGACGCTTGCGGTGACGCCGCGCGCACGGGCCGTCGCGTTCGCCGCGCGCAGGTCGGGAAGCAGCCGCATCGCGGGCCCGGCAAGCCAGAATCCCACCATGGCGCCCAGCGTGTTCAGCATGAGATCGTCCACGTCGAAGAGGCGGTACGGGTGCTCGTAGATGCCCCAGAGTCCCGTGAGCTGGGTCGTTTCGAAAGAAAGCGTGACTAAGAACCCGATGATAAGCGTCTGCCACCAGCGGCGGCGGAAGTAGTAGCGCAGATACGCCCCGAGCGGCACCAGGAGCGCCACGTTGAAGACGGCCTCGTAGATGTAGGGGTCGCGCAGGACGGCGGGCCAGGTGGCGGGGTCGGTGGGCGAGGCGGTGGTCTCGGCCAGGAATTCGCGCACGAAGTTGAAGGCCCGAAGCTGCGGCGTCGCGGCGTAGGCGACGTAGGCCGTATGGTCGGCGGGCAGCGGCAGAAGCACCAGGAAATACGCGCACATGAGATAGAACACGAACGAGTAGACGATGGCGGTGTGGAGCTTAGGGACCGACCCGAGCTTTCGGTACTGGTGCACCATGTAAGGGACGGTGATGAGCAGGGCCGCCAGCGGGAAGAGCACCACGGCGGTCAGGATGTCGGCAAGGTAGACTTTCATAGGTTAGTAGCTTAGATGGCCTTTCTCCATGCGTAGAAGCGCCTCGCGGACGCGTCCGGGCGCTCCCTTCAGAAGCGAATGCCCGTCGCTTCCCACGACCCGATGGTCGGGGACGATGATAGCGAGGGGGTTTTGCCGCACTGCCTGCCCGACCGCTCGGTGCGAGCCGGAGCGCCCGAGGGCACGCGCGATGTCGGTTGCGGTGCGCGAGGCGCCGTAGGGGATGCGCGCGATCTCGTTCCACACCGCACGCTGGAAATCGCTTCCGCCAGGGGAGGTGGGCACGTCGAACGCGAGCCGCTTGCCCGCGAGGTATTCCTGCAGTTCGGTCGCCGCCCTGTTGGAAAGCTCGGTCGGGCGGCACGGGGCGTCGAAGGCGACGGTTCCAAGAGCGACGTTTCGCACGCCGTCCTCGGCGACGCAGATGGTGATCGCGCCGTGCGCGGTGCGATAGACGTAGTAGGCAAGCTGATGTGTGTCCATGAGCACCTTCTTCCTCTTGTGCCCATTATAGGCAACCCGTTTTCTCCTGCGCGGGCGATGTGCAGAGAGGGGCGTGAAAAACCTGCGCAAATCGCGAGTTTTTATTTGTCGACCGACATGGCCGCCACCTGGGAAAACACTTGTTTCCCCAGGTGAGATTCCCGATCAAAAAGTTTCGATTTGCGCAGGTTTTTCACGCCCCCCCGGCTACTCCATCGTTTCGAGCTTTGCGAGCACCGCTTTCCGACCCCGATTCATTCCAGCATCCCGCGCCGTGCGTCGCCGTGGTGATTTCCGCGTGTCGAGCAGGCGTCTTGGCCCATGCGGGGCCGCTTGCGCTAGAATGCCCTTGAAGATGAGGAACGGGCGGCGCCCCGCCGCCCGAAAAAGGATAAGGAGCCTGAATGTTTCAGCCTGTGTCGATTGCCCCGTCGATCCTGTCGGCGGACTTCATGAATCTGGGACGCGACATCCGCATGATCGAGGACGCCGGCGCGGGATACGTGCACGTCGACGTGATGGACGGTCACTTCGTCCCGAACCTCACGATGGGCGTCCCCACGGTGAAGCAGCTCAAGGCGCTTGCGACGATCCCGCTCGACGTGCACCTCATGATCGACAACCCGCTCGAAGAGCTGCCGTGGTTCCTTGCGGCCGGCGCCGACATGGTGTGCGTGCACGCCGAGGTGCTCTACGGCGACAAGATGCGCGAAGCCGTCGACATGATCCACGAAGCGGGGGCGAAGGCTGCGATCGCGCTCAAGCCTAAGACGCCGCCCGAGGTGCTCGAGGACGTCATCGCGCGCCTCGACATGGTGCTCGTGATGAGCGTGGAGCCGGGCTTTTCGGGCCAGAGCTACATCGAGGGCAGCGAGGAGAAGGTGGCCGCCGTTGCCGAACTCGCGCGCGCCGTCGGCAACGACGACCTGCTCATCGAGGTGGACGGCGGCGTGTCCGCATCCACGGTCGAGCGCTTGGCCGAGGCTGGGGCCGACGTGTTCGTGTGCGGGAGTGCCGTGTTCGGCGCCGACGACCCCGCGCGCGCCATCGCCGAGGTGAAGGGGAAGGGCGATGCCGCCCGCGTCGCGGCGCTTGCCGAGGCCGAGACCGAAGCGGAAGCGGACTTCCTTACCGACGAAGAGGAGGGCTAGATCCCCATGCCTGCAACCGTACGTCCCGGCTACGTGTACCTCGACTACGCCGCCACGGCACCTCTGTGCGAAGAGGCCTTGGAGGCCATGAAGCCCTACCTTACCTGCGGGCGTGACAACCTCGCGCTCAACATGAACGCGAATTCGCTCCATTCTCCCGGCCGCGCCGCCTTCGAGGCGCTCGAGGCCGCGCGCAAGTCCATCGCGCACGACGTGGGGGCGTCCCGCCCGAGCGAGATCGTCTTCACGTCTGGCGCCACGGAATCCGACGACACGGTGCTGCTCGGCATCGCCCCCGCCGCGGCCGAGGCCCGTCGTGCGAAGGGCGAGTCGTTCACGTCGCACGTCATCGTGTCCGATATCGAGCACGAGGCGGTGCTCATGCCCGCGCGTCGCTTGGAGCAGCAGGGCTTCCGCGTGACGCGTCTGCGCCCCGACCCCGAGGGCTTCATCACCCCGAGCGCGCTTTGCGAGGCGATCGATTCCGACACGGTGCTCGTGTCGGTGCAGGCCG
Organism: uncultured Ellagibacter sp.; assembly: GCA_934654815.1. Taxonomy (GTDB): domain Bacteria; phylum Actinomycetota; class Coriobacteriia; order Coriobacteriales; family Eggerthellaceae; genus Ellagibacter. The sequence continues at coordinate 20,460 of CAKUGU010000028.1, read as the reverse complement.
CGAACTCGGAGCTCGGAAGCGTGCAGCCGGTCGCCGAGCTCGCCCGCATCGCGCACGAATCCGGCGCGCTCTTCCACGTCGACGCCACGCAGGCGCTCGGCAAGATGCCCCTCGACGTGCGGGAATGGGACGTCGACGCCGCGTCGTTCTCCGCCCACAAGGTGGGAGGCCCCAAGGGGATCGGCGCGCTCTACGTGAAGGCGCGCACGCCCTTCGCGGCCTTCGAGCTCGGTGGCGGGCAGGAGGCGGGCCGCCGCAGCGGCACGCAGAACGTCATGGGAGCCGCAGGGTTCGCCGCGGCGTGCCACGCCGTGTGCGGCATGGAACCTGCCGAATCGGCGCGCCTGCGCGAGCTTCGCGACTACCTCTACGAGAAGCTTTCCCAGGTGGCGGGCGTGCGCGCCACGGTCGACGTACCCAAGGGGAGCGAGCGCTTCCTGCCGAACATCGTCCACGTCCTGGCCGACGACCTCGAAAGCGAGACGCTCATCCTGCGCCTCGACATGAAGGGCTTCGGCGTTTCGGGCGGCTCGGCATGCTCGTCGCATTCGCTCGAGCCGAGCCACGTGCTGCGCTCGATCGGCATCGACGGCGACGAGGCGTACGGTGCGCTGCGCATCTCGATGGGGCGCTACACCACGCGCGAGGACGTCGAAGGGTTCCTCGGCGCCTTCGCCGAGGCGCTCGATTGGAACCGGGGGTAGCGCGCTTGACGCCTTTGGTGAACACCCACACGCACACGGCGCTCTGCGGGCACGGCGAGGGAACGGTCGGCGAGCTCGTGGGCGCTGCGTGCCGCGCGGGCGTGTCGGTGCTCGCGGTGACCGAGCATTTCCCCTTGTCAGACGCGTTCAACCCGAACCACGACGAGGCGATGCCGGCGTCTTCGGTCGAAGGCTACCTCGCCGCGATCGAGGAGGCGCGCGCGGAGCATCCGGGCATCGAGGTCTTCTCGGGCTGCGAGATGGATTGGCTCGGCGCTCTGGAGGATAGAAGCGTCGCCGAACGCGACACCTCGCGCTTCGAGGTGGTGCTCGGGTCGGTCCACTTCGTCGACGGCTGGGGCTGCGACAACGAGGACAACGCCGGCCCGTGGCTTGAAGCGGGATCTCCCGACCGCATCTGGGAGCGTTACGTCGAGGAATGGTGCGCCATGGCGACCTCCTCCGAGCGTTTCGACGTGCTTTCGCACCCTGACCTGCCCAAAAAGCTCGGGCACTACCCGACGTTTTCGCTCACCCCGCTCTACGAGCGCATGGCCGAGGCGGCGCGCGAGGGCGGGCGCATGGTCGAGGTGAACACGGCGGGCGCGGTGAAGCCGTGCCGCGAGATGTACCCCGCGCTCGACCTTTTGCGCGCGTTTCGCCGCGCGGGCGTGCCCTGCACGGTGGGCACCGACGCGCATGCGCCCGCCGACGTCGCCTACGGCATCCGCGACGCCTACGCGCTCATGGCGCGCGCCGGTTATGATTGCGTGACTATTCCCCTGCCGTACGGGCAGCGCCGCGAATTGCCGATACAATAGGGTTGGAAGACAAGCGATGCGTTCGCTTCAGTTTAAGGAGGATGTGATATGGCTTCTTTGAAACCTCAAGTGGGCCTGAGCAAACGTGCCTCCGGCCCCCTTTCCAAGCAGGAAAGGAACATAAGCACCGGAGCCCTCGAGGCGGCGCTTTTGCGCGACTTTCCCCGGGAGGACGCCGAGGAATGGGATCGCACGGGGCTTACCGTGGGCGATCCGGCCCGTCCGGTGACGAAGGTCGCCGTCGGCCTCGACGCCACGGTCGCTGCCGTCCGCGAGGCGGCGTCGCGCGGGGCGAACGTCCTCGTCACGCACCATCCGGCGTTTCTGAAGGCGCCCGAATCGTTCCGCCCGGCGGAATCGGCGGCCCAGTGCTCGGGCGCCGTCGTATGGGCGGCTATCGAGGAGGGCGTTTCCCTCATGTCGTTCCACACGGCGCTCGATGCGAGCCCGCGCGCGGCGACGATGCTTCCCGACATGCTGTCGCTCGACTACACGGGGCGCCTCGTCATGCCGACCGCTCCCGGCGCCGATCGCGGCTACGGGCAGCTGTGCGAGGTCTCGCGCGCCGATGCCCCCATGACGCTTGAAAAGCTCGCCGCGCGCTGCACCTCGGTGTTCGGCCAGGTCCCGCGCGTATGGGGCGACTTCGATCGCGAGCTTTCGCGCGTTGTCACTTTCACGGGCTCAGGCAGCGATGCCGTCATCCCTTGCCTGCGCAACCACGTCGACTGCCTCATCGTCGGCGAGGTGAAGTACCACACCGCGCTCGACGCCGAGGCGGCGGGGCTGTGCATCATCGACATCGGGCACGACGTGAGCGAGCTTCCCTACACCAAAGTGCTCGCCGAGGCGGTCTGCCGCGCGGGCGTCGACGCCGACGATGTCGAAGTGATCGACCAGCGCGATAACTGGACGCATCCCGAGTCGACGAGAATCTAAGGGCAATCAAGTCAATTCGACCAGAGAACGAGGTAACTATGCAGGTGAAAGACGAAGACCTTTCCGCACTCATCGAGTTGCAGCACAACGACATGGAGCTTCTCCGGGTGCAGAAGGCGCTTGCCGACCTTCCGCAGCGAAAGACCATCGTCGCGGCCCGCAAGAAGATCAAGGAAATCGAGGAGAAGCGGGAAACGGTGGCGAAGCTTCGTTCCGCGGCCGAGGAAAAGCTCTCGCGATTCACCGACGAGGATTCGCGGCTCGAAGAACGCCAGCAGGCGGCGCAGGCCGCGGTCGACGCGGCGCGGGGCTATCGCGACGTCGAGGCGCACGCCAAGGAGATGGACGGCTACGCCAAGCGCCGCGAGTCCCTGTCCGAGGAGCTCGACAAGCTCGGTGCCGAGCTCGCGAAGATCGAGGCCGTCGAGAAGCAGATCGCTTCCGCGCTCGAAACCCTCCATACCGAGGAGTCCGACGAAACGGAGTCGTTCCAGCGCGAGGGTGGGGAGCTGAAGAAGAAGGAGGCGGCCATCGAGGCGTCGCACGATGTTATCGCCGCGAAGCTCCCGACTGATCTGCGCGAACGCTACGAGAAGACGGCGAAGCGCTGCGGCGGCGTCGCGGTGGCGATGCTTTCCGGCAATGTGTGCGGCGCGTGCCGAGCGCCCATCGAGCAGGGCCGCCTCATCGATCTGAAGGCGCATGCGCCGCTCGGGGAATGCCCGAGCTGCAAACGCATGCTCATCGTGCTTCCGAGCGCGTAAAGGGCGCCGGCGGAAGCCATCCGCAAGTCTAGGGCTGGCCTGTCCGTGCGAGTCGGCAAATTGCCAGCATGCGTTCATGTTCGCCGGCTCGCACGACGCGGCGCCTTTCCTGGGTGGCATTCTACGACGGTTTTGCAAAAAGCCGGCGAAAATGGCAGCCTGTGACGGTTTTGCAAGCGATTGCACGGTTTTTGCGGCTGTCTTGCTGCTTTCAAGGCTACATTACACCCCATTTTCATAGAATATGGGGTGTAACTGTCTTTCTTTCAAGCATGTCATGGCTGTTTCAGGCTGCAAATCCTTGCAAACCCGTCTTTGCCCGCCATAGGAGACGGCTTTTTCGCGGCTCTTCTTGCAAACCCGTCACAACCTGCCAGCAAATGCATAGTATACTAATCACTCGTCGCTAACCGACGATGCGGCTACCGGTTATCGACGGTCGCCAGCTGAAAGAAGGAGAAGGGTCGCCATCGGCGGTGATACGCCAGCAGCAGAGCGCAGGGGAGTAGGCTCCAGCAGGAGAACGCAGGAGGGCAGGATCCGGTGAGAGAACGCAAGATGGTAGGATCCGGCGAGAGAACGCAGGAAAACAGACTCTGCACCACGCTCGCTGGTGCTGCGCTGCCGAAACCGCGCCCGTAGGCACCGGGTTCTGCTTACGAAACCGCTGCGTTCTCGTGCTTTGCGATGGATGGGCACGGGTCTTTGCCGATTCCCTTCGTTTCGTCCCCAGCAACGAAGAAAGCCCGCATAGTGCGGGCTTTCTTACTTCTGCTTGGTGCAGGTGGTTTTAGGCGATGCTGCTTTAGGCGCGCTCGACCTTGCCAGCCTTCATGCAGCTGGTGCAGACGTTGGCCTTGCGAACGCGGCCCTTCTCGTCGCGGATGGTGATCTTCTGGATGTTCGGACGGAACATGCGGTTGGTCACTCGATGAGAGTGGCTGACGCTACGACCGAAAGACGGGGCCTTGCCGCAAACTTCGCAAATCTTCGACATAATTATCAACTCCATGTACGTGCCGGTTTTCAAACCGCTGATGACAAAAAAGCCTATCTATTGTAGCACAAACGAGCGATACGCTTCAAGGACTTTTCGTGTGCAAACTCGCCCTTCCTTGTGCGGCGCGCTTCTTGCGCCCGCGACCTTGCGTTATACTGCCTAGTTGGACGATTACGCGTTGATAAGGGATTTCAACGCGCGTTGCGAAAGGAGCACCATGAGCACAACGATTCCCGGCAATCTGCATGTTGCAAACGATGTTTTGGCCGACATGGTCGGATACGCGGCTCTTCAATGCTACGGCGTCGTCGGAATGGCAGCCCCCTCCGCCGCCGACGGCATCGCCAAGATCCTTCCCGCCTCGCGTTTGCGCCGCGGCATCGTGGTGACGAGCACCGAGGCGGGGGTACATGTGGAGCTCTACGTCGTCATCGAATACGGCACCAACATCAGCGCCGTTTCCCAGAACCTCGTCGACCAGGTGACGTTCGCGCTCAAGGAGTACGCGCGTGTGCCGCTCGACGGCGTCGAGGTTCACGTGCAGGGCGTGAAGGTTCGCAAGTAGCTCAGACGTTTCGGGCGCGCATGCCCTTGTGCCCCTCTTGGCGGGGCGCACTTATTAAAGGCATGCGGAGCCTGCGTGGTTAAGGAGACCATCCCACTATGTCACAAACCCATACCGAAGCCGACGTGCTCGCTGCGATCGCCGCCGCGGCCGCGCAGCTCGCCGAGCGCAAGGAAGAGATCAACCGGCTGAACGTGTTCCCCGTTCCCGATGGCGACACGGGCACGAACATGTCGCTCACGCTGAAGTCGGTCGTCGACAACATCGCGAAGCTGCCGATGGGGGCCGACGGCGCCGCCGTGCGCCGCGCCATCACCACGGGCGCCCTCATGGGAGCGCGCGGCAACTCCGGCGTCATCACCTCGCAGATCCTGCGCGGCCTCTGCGAAGGGACCGCCGACGCCGACGGGCTTTCCGCCGCCACCATCGACGCGGCGTTCGCGCGCGCCGTCGAGGTCGCCTTCCAGGCGGTCCGCAAACCGGTCAAGGGCACCATTCTCACCGTCTTGGAGGACATGGCAGCCGCGGCGAAGCACGCGCGCAAGAAGAAGCTCTCCACCGACGAGGCGCTCGAGGAAATCGTGAAGGAAGGCTATGAGTCGGTGCAGCGCACCCCCGACTTCCTGCCCGTCCTGAAGGAGAACGGCGTCGTCGACGCCGGCGGCTTCGGGCTCGCCATCCTGGTCGACGCGTTTACCGCGGCGCTTTTGGGCAAATCCGGTCCGCTCGGCGACGAGCTCGCGCTCGCGCGCGCCGGCGCGGCCCCGAAGGTCGCCATCGAGCAGATCAACGACTGGGAAGGCTCCAAATACACCTACTGCAACGAGTTCCTCGTCGACTCCGACGTGCTCGACAAGGCCGAGGCGCTCGATTTCTTGTCCACGATGGGCGACTGCGAGCTGTGCGTGGGTGAGAAGCCGAAATTCAAGGTGCACGTGCACTCCAACACGCCCGACAAGGTGCTCCACTACTTCCTGGAACGCGGCCAGATCTCCGAGGTCTTCATCCATAACATGAAGCTGCAGAGCGTCGAGCGCAACGAGAAGCTTGCCGCCGAGGAACAGCAGCAGGCCGCCGAACATAAGAACATCGGCTTCGTCGCGGTGGCGGCGGGCGAGGGAATGAAGAAGATCCTCGAGAGCCTGGGCGTCGACGTCGTCGTTTCCGGCGGGCAGACCATGAACCCCTCGACGAAGGACCTGCTCGACGCCGTGGCGCGCGTGAACGCCGACGCGGTCATCATCCTGCCGAACAACTCGAATATCATCATGGCTGCTCAGAGCGCGGCGGGGCTGGCCGACGTGCCGTGCGCCGTCGTTCCCACCAAGAGCGTCCCCGCGGCGTTTTCCGCCCTGTTCGGCGCCAACGAGGAGGCGTCGCTCGAGGAGAACGTGGAATCGATGACCGAGGCGTTCGCCGACACGAAGACCGGCGAGGTGACGACCGCCATCAAGGATTCTAAGGACGCCCACGACAACCCGATCCACGAAGGCGACGTCATCGGCATCGCCGACGGGTCGATCGAGGCCGTGGGGTCGTCGGTCGAAGACGTCGTCATGGGCCTTCTCAAGGCAATGGAGGCCGACGACGCCGACACGCTCACGCTCCTTGCGGGCGAGGGCTACACCGACGAGCAGATGGAGGCGCTCGTCGCGCGCATCGAGGGCGTCTACGACGATTTGGAGATCGACGCGCAGCGCGGGGAGCAGCCCCTGTACCCGATCGTGCTTGCCGTGGAATAACCGCGACTTGCCCGAAAGCTCGCACATACCCGACCGCTTGCAGGCGACGCTTCTCGTCGACGAGTCGGTCGCGCGCGTGAAGCTCGTAAGCCCCGCGCGCACGAAAGCGCTCGCCAAGCTCGGCATCCGCACGGTGCGCGACCTGCTCACCCACTACCCGCGCCGTTACATCGACCTTTCGGCGCGCGAGACGGCGGCCTCGGCGCGGATAGGGGAGATGTGCACGATCGAGGGCACGGTCCACGACGTGAAGCTCAAGCGCCCGCGCCCGAGCCTCACCCTCACCGAAATCGGCGTCACCGACTCCACGGGCGTCGTCATCGTCACGGCGTTTCGCCAACCGTGGCTCGCCGAGCAGCTGAAACGCGGCATGCACGTGGCCGTTGCGGGGAAAGTCGAGTTCAACTACGGGTTCAAGCGGATGACGAACCCCCACATCCTGCCGCTCGAAGGCGAGGGCGCGCCCACGCGCGGGCTCGTCATTCCCGTGCACCCCGCGACCGAGAAGGTGTCGGCGGCGCTTATCCGCCGGTTCGAGGAGAACGCGCTCGCCCAGACCGCCGGCATGCTCGACCCGCTGCCGCTCGATCTGCGCGCGAAGTATCGCCTGATGAGTAGGTGCTCGGCGCTGCGCTGCATCCATTTCCCCCAGACCATGGCCGAGGCGGCAGAGGCGCGCCGGCGGCTTTCCTACGAGGAAGTGCTCATGCTGGAGCTGCACCTCATGCAGGAGGGCGCCGCCCGGTCGCGCGGTCGCGTGGCGTGCGAGCACGAGATATGCGGGCCCCGCGTGCGTGCGCTCGATGCGGCGCTGCCGTTCACGCTCACCGAGGAGCAACAGAAGGCGCGCTTCGAGATATTGGGCGAGATGTCCGAGCCCCACGCGATGAACCGCATGCTTTTAGGCGACGTCGGCACGGGCAAGACCATCGTCGCCGCGTTCGCCGTGGCGGCTGCGGCAGATTCGGGCGGGCAGGTGCTCTTCATGGCGCCCACCGAGGTGCTCGCCCTGCAGCACGAGCGCGGACTCGGCGAGCTGTTCGACCAGGCGGGCATCACGCACGCGGCGCTCACCGGATCCACGCCGGCGGAAGCGCGGGCCGGCATCCTCGCGCGCCTCGCGTCCGGCGAGCTCGACGTGCTCATCGGCACGCACGCGCTGCTCGAGGACGACGTGGCCCCGCGAAGGCTCACCCTCGCCGTCATCGACGAGCAACAGCGCTTCGGTGTGGCCCAGCGCGCAAAGCTGCTGGAAAAAGGCCAGGCGCCCGACGCGCTCTTCCTCACGGCGACGCCCATCCCGCGCACGCTCGCGCTCGCGCTGTTCGGGAACCTTACGCTCACGTACCTGAAGCATCGTCCGCATGAGGGCGCCCGTCGCGAGACGCACGTGCTCGCGAAGAGCGAGCGGGGGCGCGCCTACGATGCCGCGCGCGAGGCGCTTTCCCGCGGGGAGCAGGTGTATGTGGTGTGCCCGCTCGTCGGCAAGGACGCAGGCGAGCGCGATGCGATGGCGTCTTCGCAGGCCACGTCCTCGCGCGACGCGGGGGAGGCCGACGAGGCGTACCATCCCGTCGTCGCCATCGAGGACGACGGCGACTTGGCCGAAGACGATGTGGCCGCGGCGACGCGAGAGGCGGCGATGCTGCAGGAATCGACGTTCTCCGACTGGCGCGTCGAGCTGCTCCACGGCGGCCTGCCGAGCGCCGAGAAGGACGCGGTCATGGCGCGGTTCCGTGCGAACGAGACGCAGGTGCTCGTGGCGACGACGGTGATCGAGGTCGGCGTCGACGTCCCGAACGCGACCGTCATGATCGTGGAGGACGCCGACCGCTTCGGCCTCTCGCAGCTCCACCAGCTGCGCGGGCGCGTGGGGCGCGGCGACAAGCCGGCCTCGGTCTTTCTCGTGTCCGCCTCGAAGCAGGAGGTCGCGCTCGAGCGCCTGCGTGCCATGGAAACCTGCGACGACGGCTTCGAGCTCGCGAGCATCGACTTGTCACTGCGCCGCGAGGGCGATATCCTGGGCAATCGGCAAAGCGGCGCGACGTCGCTCAAGCTGGTGAACGTCGTCCGCGACAGGGGCGTCATCGAGGCCGCGCACGCCGATGCGCGCGCCATGCTGGAAAGCGATCCGGACCTCACCGAGCCCGACCATGCGGCGCTCGGCCGGGAAGTCCGTCTCATCATGGGCGCCGCGCGCGCCGGGGAAGGTGGTTGACATGCGCATCATCGCAGGTGAATTCAGAGGTCGGGTGCTCAAGGCGCCGAAGGGCGACGGCACTCGCCCCACGACCGACCGCGTGCGTGAGTCTCTCATGAGCTCGATCGCGAGCGCTCGCGGCGGCTTCGAGGGCGCACGTGTGCTCGATGCGTTCGCGGGCTCGGGGGCGCTCGGACTCGAGGCGCTTTCCCGGGGTGCTGCCACCGCGTGCTTCTACGAGCGCGACAATTCCGCCCTCCAGGTGATCTCGGGCAACATACGGTCGCTCAACCTCGATCCCCGCCGCGCGCGCACCGTGCGCGCCGACGTGCTGGAGAAGCCGCCCACGCGGCAGCGCCCTGCGTTCGACCTCGTGTTCCTCGACCCGCCCTACGCGCTTGCGGCCGCGGAATCGCTCGGCATGGTGCGCGCGCTCGCCGAGTCGGGAGCCCTCGTGCCCGACGCGCTCGTCGTCTACGAGCACGCGCTCGCTTCGAACGACGACGCCGACGGGGCCATCGAGCCGTGCGGCTTCGTTCTTTCCGCGCGTAAGAAGTACGGCGCCACGGCGGTCGACATCCTGCGCCTGGCGTGACGCCGGGCCCCGCGCTCAAGCTCGCTTCAACCCGAAAGGCAGCATCCATGAAACTCGCTCTTACCCCCGGTACCTTCGACCCGGTGACTAACGGGCACCTCGACGTCATCGCCCGCGCGGCGCAGCTCGTCGACGAGGTGGTGGTCGCCGTCGCGGCTTCCCCCAAGAAGAAACCGCTGTTCACCTTGGAAGAGCGCACCGCGCTCGCCCGCGAGGCGACGGCGCACCTGCCCAACGTGAGCGTCGAATCCTTCGACGGGCTTCTGGTCGACTTCGCGCGCGAGAGGGGCGCGACGGTGCTCGTGAAGGGGCTGCGCGCCATCACCGACTTCGAGTACGAGTTCCAGATGGCGGCGCTTAACTACCATTTGGACTCCAACCTCGAGACAGCGTTCATCATGTCGCCGCCCGAGTACATGTACCTGTCGTCTTCGGTCGTGCGCGAGATCGCGAGTCTGCACGGCGACGTTTCCGAATTCGTCCCGAAATGCGTGCGCGACGCGCTCGACCGCAAGTTCTCCCTTTAGGCCCGCAGCGCGTGGGGCGGCAGGCGAGCGCCGCGCCTATCTCCCGTGCGTTCGCCGGACGATTCGGTATGGACGCTCTGTGGGGCGTTTTGCCAAATGAAAGGCGCGTGGTAATATATAAGGACGCATGCGCGCCCTTGATCGGCGTGCGCATTTCATCGTTTAATCGCAGCATGTGCGCTGGTTGGAAGGAATACTATGGACGAAACGGGAGTCATGGGCCTTCTCGAGGAGCTCTCCATTCTCCTCGAGGATGCAAAGCCGGTTTTCGGCAAGAACAATTTGCGGCAGGTCGATGTCTCGCAGGCATTCGAGATCATCGACGAGATCCGCGACACGTTCCCGAGCGAGTTCGCTCAGTCCCGTCAGATCGTCCGTGAGCGCCAGAGTCTGCTCGACGACGCCGAGGCCGAGGCGAACCGTATGATCGAAGACGCGCGCAGCCAGGCCATGACCATCGCTTCCGAACAGGAAATCGTGCGCATCTCGCAGCAGCAGGCCGACACCATCCTAGCCGACGCCCGCGAGCTCGAGCGCCAGACCCGCGCCGGCGCGGAAGATTACGCCGACGAGGTCTTCGGGCATGTCGAGCAGAGCCTCGACACGCTGCTCGGCAATGTGCGCCGCTGCCGCGACCGCCTGAATGCCGGCTCGACCAACGTCGGTCGCAGCTAATGGAAGAGCTTTCCCGCGTTTCCTGCTCGCTGCGTGCGCTTTCCGGCGACCCGCTTTCGATCGAGCTTCCCGCCGAGCTGTTCTCGCCGGCGGAATTCGCCCAGTTCGAAGGCGAGGTTGCGGTCGACGAGCTCGAGTACGGCCCCGACGAATACCGCTTCGACGGCCCGCTTTCCTGGCACATCGACGTGTCGAACACCGGCGACGACTCGCTGCTCGTCACAGGGTTCGTGCGTGGGACCGCGCACACCGATTGCGCGCGCTGCTTGGAAGACGCCGCCTACGACCTCGACGCCGTCATCGAGGAATACTTCCTCACCGAGAACGCCGAGCTTCCCGAAGGTGCCGACGAAGACGAGTTCGAGCGGCTTCCGGGCAACCACGTGCTTGACGTCGAGTCGCTCGTCGCGGGCGCGCTTGCGTTCGATTTGCCGCTCGTCCCTTTGTGTAGCGACGACTGCAAGGGCCTTTGCCCGCACTGCGGCGCTAACCTGAACGAGGGCCCGTGCGGCTGCGAGGCGTCGAAGGCGGAAGGTCCCGACGAGTTCGAGCTTGCGAAGAACCCCTTCGCCGCACTTGCGAACTTCTCGTTCGACGACGAGGGGAAAGACGAATAACGCCCTTCTCCATGACTTCACGAGTTCTCATGGGCCCGCTTGCCACGGCAAGCGGGCCCATTCATTTTCAAGAAGCCCCGTTTGCGCCAACTATCTGGAATTTAGGGTAGCTCAATCCGCTTGGTGATTGGGATCGAGGCGCTTGGTTTCTGCTGACCTGGGGAAACGTCTCCGCTCTGTGCCGTCCGGAAGCGCGGTCGAGCGTCGATCTACCCTAAATTCGCGAAAGTTGGCGCAAACGGGGCTCTCTGGCTTTTCGGCCGAGATCACGAGGGCTCGCGAAGGCGCACACGGGCGCATGAGGGCGCATGAGGAACAAGGGCACGTAAAGTCGAGCAAACGCCGTGCTACCCTCGCTCGATGTTCGCAAGGCCGTGGGCTTCGACCTCGCGCCGTGTGAAGTCGATGAAACGCCTCTCCGCCTGGGTGAGTTTGCCTTCCTTCAGATAGGCCAGGCAGTACGTGCGGCCGTTGTTCTCGTTGTCGATCTCCAAGTAATGGATGTCGAGCTGCTCGAAGATGGCGAGCCGCGGCACGACGGCGATGCCGAACCCGGCCGCGACCATCCCGGCGACGGTGTAGTCCTCGCGTTCCTCCGACAGGTAGTGCGGCACGACGCCCGCGGCTGCGAACAGATCGTCGACCACGCGGCGCAGGCCGGTCGTGGGGGAGAAGCCGACCTGCGTGTAGCGCGCGACCTCGATGAGGTTGACGCTCTTCCTGCTCGCAAGCTCGTGGTCGGCGGGAACGATCACCACGAGCCGCTGCTTGGCTACAGGAAACGACTCGATCGCGGGGTGCTCCGCCTGCGAGCACAAGCCGATTCCCGATTTCCCGTCCTCCAAGTCGGAGATGATCTCGCTCGTCACGCCGGGGCGCAGGGAGAACTCGAAGTCCTCGCCCTCGTTCTCGCGTTTGAAGCGCATGATCGCGCCCGGCAGGAAGATCGCGCCCGTCAGGCGGTCGAGCGAGATGCGGATGATCTGCGCGCCGCCCATGATGACCCGCGCCCGCGCCTTGCCGATTTCGAGCTCTTCGAGCGCGCGGTCGACATGTGTCAGGTATTCCTCGCCCGCGGGCGTGAGCACGACGCCGTGCGAGGTCCGCTCGAATAGCTTGAGCTCGGTGCGCTTCTCGAGCTGGGCCATCGCGTAGGAAAGCGCCGGCTGGCTGATGAACAGCCGCTTCGCCGCCGCGGTGTAGTTCCCGCACGCGGCGAGCGTCTGGAAATAGCGAAGATGGTCGAAATCCATGAGGCGCGCACTCCTTCCAATCAGGGGCTAAAGCGAACTCCCGACGCTCTGAGCTGCTGATATAAAACTTCTTTATCTTATCACGACCCTCTCTATTGGATTTCGCTTTCCCTGTTGCGAAATAATTCGCGCTGTCTCGCGGCGGGCAACAGGCAAGGGGAAGCGAGATGCACCTCATCGATCGGCCCGCCCCTACGCGGTTGCGACCGCGGAATCCAAGGAGGGTAAAAATGACATCCTCGTCGAAGGCTCTTACCAAAGAGCAAATCGCGAATCTGTCAAAAGGGGAGAAGACGAAGATCCTCATAGCGATCCTTTCGCTGTACTTCGTCGTGTGCTCGACGATGACCGTGTCGCCGGCGCTTCAGACGCTCTACAACGCGTTCCCCGATTTCGACCGCACCACGGTCATGTACATCTACACGCTGCCGTCGCTCGTCGGCATCCCGGTGACCATCTTGATCGGCCTTGTCGCCGGCACCAAGGTGCGCTTCCGCACCATCCTGCTTTCCGCGACGGCGCTCATGGTCGTCATGGGCGTCGCTCCGTTCTTCATCGACAACCTCTACGCGATCCTCGTGTGCCGCTTCCTGTTCGGCATCGGTCAGGCGTCGTGCTTGGGCGTCGAGGTGAGCCTCATGTACATGTTCTTCTCCGGTAAGGAACTCGGTCGCTACATGGGATTCACCCAGGTCGCGGGCTCGCTCGGCAACATCGTGTTCATGCAGGTCGGCGGCATCCTGGCAACGCTCGGCTGGCACATGGTGTTTCTGGCCTACCTCATCGTCACCGTGGCGTTCGTGCTCGTGCTCCTGTTCATGAAAGAGCCTGAGATGGCCGCACCCGAGAAGAAGGCAGACGCCGACAAGGCGACCGCATCCGCCAAGAAGGATCGCATCCCGCTTTCTTCCTGGATATGCATCTTCCTCGTGTTCTTCTTCACGCTCGTGTTCCAGGGCATGACGGTGAGCCTCTCCTCGCTCGTGAGCGAGCTCGGCATCGGTGACGCCGCGACCACCGGCACCCTCTCCTCGATCTCCATGATCTTCGGCATGGTGGTAAGCGCCTTCTTCGGCCCGATCTTCAGCGTGACGAAGCGCTTGGGCGGGCGCGTGCTCTGCCTGTTCGGCATGGCGGCGGCGTTCCTCATCATCGTCAACATGCACTCCTTCATCGGCATCGCCCTTTCGATGTGCCTGTTCAGCTTCTTCGGCCTGCAGCTCATGATCAACTCCATGGCATCGGCCGCCGACGGCGCGCCCGACTCCGTGAAGGGTAAGATCGGCGCCTTCTGCCAGACCGGCGTGAAGATCGCCGTGTTCATCTCCTCGTACTACACCGCCGCGTCGCTCGCACTCGCGCCGAGCCTCGGTCTGTATCAGTTCGCGCCGAGCGCCGCGCAGTACTCGGCCGACATGTGGATGGGCGCCATCCTCTGCATCGCGTGCGGCATCGTCGGGATCGTGGGGCTCGTCCTGAAGAAGGGCAAGGGCAAAGGCAAAGGCAACGCTGCCGAGGCTACGACCGACGCCGCGTAGGCCAGGCGGATTCGAGAAGGAGAAACGCATCATGACCGAAGAAATGCAAGACGCGCCCTTCATGGCCGTCGACATGAGCCAGTTCAAGCGCACCTACCTCGACGTTCCCTACGCCGACGCGCACGAGCGCGAGAAGCTCGACCTCGTGCTCCCCGACGAGGGGGAGGGCCCCTTCCCGGTGGTCGTCGCGGTGCACGGCGGCGCCTGGAAGTTCCGCTTCAAGCGCGCCGACAACATCGCCGCGCTCTTCCAGGCGGCCTCGCAGGGCTACGCCGTGGCGAGCGTGGGCTACCGTCTAAGCTCGCATGCGAAGTGGCCCGCCCAGGTGAATGACGTGAAGGCCGCCATCCGCTTCCTGCGCAACCACGCCGAGGAGTACCACCTCGACCCCGAATGCTTCATCGTGTGCGGCAATTCCTCCGGCGGGCACATCGCCCAGACGGTCGCCACCACCAACGACGACACCGACTTCGAGGACTGCCTGCTCGGCGACTGCGGCGACTCGACGGTGCAGGGGTGCTTCTCCATGTACGGCGTGTCCGACCTCTACGTTTGCGAGCACCAGACCGGCCACCGCGACGACGGCGACAACCCGTTTTCGCCCCCCGACCAGCTCATGGGCTTCTGCATCGTGGCCGAGCCGGAGGAGCGCTGCGAGATGGCAAGCCCCGTGAAGGCCATCAAGCGCCGCCCCGAGAACGTGCCGCCGATGCTCATCCAGCACGGCACGGGGGACGAGGTCGTGCCCTTCGAGCAGTCCGTCGCGCTCTACGAGACGCTTCAGGGGCTGCACGACGGCGAGTGCGTCGCGTACCGCTCGGCCGACCCGCACGAGCAGTACGACCTCATGAAGGACGAGCTTATCGGCAAGCGCGCCGTCCTCGAGCTCGTCGAAGGGGCGGAGCACGGCGACGCGTGGTTCAAGACCTCGCGCAACATGGACCGCTTCATCGACTTCGCCGACACTCTGTCGGGCATCGACCGCGAAAAGCACCCGCGCACCCCGCTTCCCGAGGTGAAGCTCGTGCCCTCGTTCGTCTAAGCGGCTCGATTTCGCGCCGGAGAGGTTGCGAGTTGTGGTGAAACGCGCAAAACCGCTTGCGTTGCGGCGTTTCCTTTGCTATCATATCTCTTCGCGTGTTTACCAAGTGATATACGAGCGGTTCGGAAATCCGCTCGGTGTGTAGAAGGAGCTAGATTATGGCAGTACCTAAGCAAAAAATGGGTCGTGCAAGCACTCATCATCGTCGCAGCGCAAACGATCGCATCGATGCGCCCGCCCGTTCCGTGTGCCCGCAGTGCGGCGAAGTGAAACTTCCGCATCGCGTGTGCCCGAACTGCGGCTTCTACAAGAACCGCGAGGTCATCGAGACCGAATAGCTGCTGCACGCGCCTTGGCGCTTGCTTGCTAGCTTCTTCATAGGCAAAAGGAAGCCTCCCAGCTTGTCGTGCGAATGCAGATGAGTGGGAGGCTTTTTCGCTACTGGGCGCTGTGTGCGCGGAACCGAAGGGAACGTATTCATGTCCAGAAGAAAACGAGAGGCGCAATCCGCGCCCGTCGCCGCCTCCGCGGGATCTGAAACCGTCATCGCCGTCGACGCCATGGGCGGCGACAACGCACCGGGCGTCGTGCTCGAGGGCGTTGCCGCCGCGCTTGACGCCGATGCGAAGCTGAAGATCATCCTCTGCGGCCCGGCCGAGGTGGTGGAACCGTTCGCGGCCGAACACGACCGCTGCGAGGCGAAGGCGACCACCGAGATCATCGACATGGCCGAGCACCCCGCGCGCGCCGTCCGGGCCAAGAAGGACTCCTCGCTCGTCGTGGGCTGCCGGCTCGTGAAGGAAGGCGCGGCCGCGGGCTTCTTCTCTGCGGGCTCAACCGGCGCCTGCCTCGCCGCAGCCACGCTCGTTATCGGGCGCGTGAAGGGCGTGCAGCGTCCGGCGATCTCCATGCCGCTGCCCGCGCCGGACCACCCGGTGCTTCTGTGCGACGTCGGCGCGAACGCTGACTGCAAGCCGGCCTACCTCGTGCAGTTCGCCCGCATGGCGAGCGTGTACGCCGAGCGCATCCTCGGGTTCGAGAACCCGCGCGTCGGCCTGCTCAACATCGGGGAAGAGGAAACGAAGGGAAACGAGCTCGCCCAGAAGGCCTACCCCCTCATGAAGAAGCAGGTCCCCGGTTTCGTGGGCAACGCCGAGGGGCGCGACATCCTGACCGGCGACTTCGACGTCGTCGTGTGCGACGGCTTCACCGGCAACGTAACGCTCAAGACGATCGAGGGAACCTCGAAAGTGCTCTTCAAGCTCGTCAAGGAGGCGATGCTCTCCTCCACGAAGGCGAAGCTCGGCGCGCTCGCGCTCAAAGGCGAGCTCTACGAGCTCAAAGACCGCATGAGCGCCGACACCTACGGCGGGGCGCCGCTGCTCGGCTGCAAGGGCGCCGTCGTCATCGGGCACGGCTCGTCGAACGCCAAGGCCATCAAGAACGGCGTCCTCGTGACGGCGCGCGCCGCCCGCGAGAACGTTTCTGAAATAATCGCGCAAACCTTCTCCGGAGCAAGCCAGAAGGATGATCCCAAGGTAGAATAAACCGTTAACGACTCGACGTTTCCGTTGCGCAATTCGATTGCATTCAAGGTGGTTATACAGCATGGCGCTAACCGAAGAACAAGAAGAGAAGCTCGCACTCGCCCAGAAGATCCTAGGCTACGAGTTCAAGCAGGAGCAGCTCCTGCTTTCCGCTATCACGCATCCGTCCGCGACCGAGGGCAAGGCGGTGAAATACTCCTACGAGCGCCTCGAGTTTTTGGGCGACTCCATCCTCGGCGCCATCGTCGCGGCGATCGCGTTTGACAGCTTCCATGAGATCGATGAGGGCGGCCTTACCCGCATCAAGGTGGCGCTCGTCGCGGGCACGAGCCTGTCCGACGTCGCCGCGAAGCTCGGGTTCGCCGACATCATCGTGTTCGGCTCGTCCGAAACCGGCACGGGCAAGCGCGGCCTGCATTCCGCGCTCGAGAACGTCTACGAGGCGGTCGTCGCCGCGCTCTACCTCGACGGCGGCATCAACGCGGCGGTGACGTTCGTGCGCCGCACGCTCATCCCGCACATGTCGCTCGATCTGGCCGCCCAGCCGGAAAACCCCAAGAGCGCGCTGCAGGAGAAGCTGCAGGAAGACGGCATCACGCCCACCTACAAGCTCATCGAGACGCAAGGCCCCCCGCACGACCGCACCTTCGTCGCGCAGGTCTACGCGGGCGAGCAGGGGCTCGCGCGCGGCACCGGCCGCACGAAGAAGGAGGCCGAGAGCCAGGCCGCCAAGAGCACGCTCGCACGCCTTTCCGAGTTCTTCGGCATCGGCATGACCGAAGAGGAACGCGCCGCCAAGGAGGAGGCCGCCGCCCGCGCCAAGGCCGAGAAGGCGGCTGCCAAGGCTGCCAAGGAGGAGGCCGCCGCCCGCGCCAAGGCGGAAAAGGCCGACCAGCGCGCCCGCGCCAAGGCCGAGAAGGAAGCAGCTCGCCAGCATAAGCATCAAGGATAGGAACCTATGTACCTCAAGTCCCTCGTGCTCAAGGGCTTCAAGTCGTTCGCCGACCGAAGCGTGCTTACGCTCGAGCCCGGCATCACCGCGATCGTGGGCCCGAACGGGTCGGGGAAGTCCAACATCTCCGACGCGGTCCTGTGGGTGCTCGGCGAGCGCAACGCCAAGCACCTACGCGGCCAGGCGATGGAAGACGTCATCTTCGCCGGATCCTCCGCCCGCCGCGCGACGGGGCTCGCCGAGGTCGATCTGGTGCTCGACAACTCCGACGGCACCATCCCCGTCGATTACTCCGAGGTCGCCATCACGCGCCGCATGTACCGCTCGGGCGAAAGCGAGTACCTCATCAACGGCGCCGTCGCGCGCCGCATGGACGTGCTCGACATCCTGCACGACTCGGGGCTCGGTACGGGCACCCATTCCATCATCTCCCAGGGTTCGCTCGACTCCATCCTGCAATCGAAGCCCGAAGACCGCCGTGCGCTCATCGAAGAGGCCGCCGGTACCCTCAAACACAAGCAGCGCAAGGCGAAAAGCGAGCGCAAGCTCGCCCAGATGGACCAGCATCTCGCGCGCGTGCGCGACGTCGCCGCGGAAGTGGAACGGCAGCTGAAACCCCTCGAGCGCAAGGCCAAGCGCGCCCGCACCTACCAGGGGCTTTCCGCCGAGCTTTCCGAGCTTACGCTCAAGCTCGCCGTGGACGACTTGCGCAAGCTCCAGGAAAAGCACGCCGCCGCGTCCGATCGCGAGGCCGCCGTCGCCGCCGAGCTCGAGGGCTGCCGCGCGAAGATCGAAGAGGCCGAGGCCGAAGCCGAGAAGCTCAACGAGCGGATCGCCAAGGAGAACCTCGACGCCGGCGAGCTCACGCGCAAGCACCGCCAGGCGTCGAGCGCCGTTGAGCGCATCGAGTCGGGCGTGCTCGTCATGCGCGAGCGCAGGCGCGCCGCGGTGTCGCGCGCGGGCGAGCTTTCCGTGTCGCTTGCCGCGAACGCGTCGCGCGAGAAGACCGCGCAGGCCGACCTCGACGCCGCGACCGCGCAGCTCGAAGAGGTGCGCGCCGCCCGCGCCCGTGCCGACGAGAAGGTTTCTTCCCTCGAGGCGCGCCACGCCGACGTCACCGAGAAGCGCGCCGAGACCGAGAAGCGCGCTACCGAGCTCGGGCGTGCGAGCCGCGACCTGGAATCGCGCATCAACGCCGCGCGCGCGAAGCACGCCGAGCTCAAAGAGGCGCTTTCCAACGGGCTCGCCCACATGAAGATCATCGAGGGCCACACGCAAGAACTCTCCGCCCAGTTCGACCGCGCGAAGGAGGTCGCCGACGCGGCGTGCGCGCACGCGAACGATTTGACCGAGGAGCTTTCCGCGCTCACCGACGCCGAGCAGAAGGCGCGCGTGCGGGTGGGCGAAGCCGCACGCCGGGCGGAGACCGCCCGCGGCACGCGCGACGAGGCGCAGGACGCCGAGCGCGCGTGCGCGGCGTCGATCCATGCGCTCGAGGAAGTGGAACGTGCGAGTGCTAAGGCCTCGGGCCCCGCGCTCGCCTGGCTTTCCGCCCACGGGGACGAATTCGACGCCGCCGTGGCGCCCCTGTCTCACGAGGTGTCGGCTCCCGAAGGCGACGAGGCGCTCGTCGAGCATTTGCTCGGAAGCGACGTCGCCGCGCTTCTCGTGGCCGACGACGACGCGGTCCGCCGCATCGTGTCGTCGCTTACCGAGGCGTCTCGCGCGGGCGAGGTGTCGCTCGTTCTGCGCGCGGACGGCACGCAGGCTGCAATGCCGAAGGCCCAGGGTCGCCCCGAAGGCGCCCTCGGGGAACCGCTCATCGACCGGCTCACCTATCCCGACGCTGCGGCGCGCGCCGTGTGTGCGCTTTTAGGCGACGTCGTCGTCTGCGACACACTCGACGAGGCGCTTCGCGCCCATGCGGCGGACACGTTGGGGCTGCGCTTCGCCGTGCGCGACGGGGGCGTCGTGTGGCCGGGGGGCAAGGTGACCTTCGGGCGCGGTGCCGCCGACGCGGGGCAGGGCGCGCTTTCCCGCGCCCGCGAGCTCGACGGGCTCCGTGCGAAGCTCGCGTCCGCGAAGACGGCGACTGAGGAGGCGAAGGCCGCGGCCGACGCGGCCGAAGAGGAGCTGCGGGCCGCCCAGGGGGAAAGCCTCGCGAAGAGCCAGGAGCTCGCCGCCGCGAAGGGCAAGGCCGACGCCGCCCGCGCCGAGGCCGACGCCGCCACGCGCAAGCTCGCTTCGATCCGCCGCGAGCTCGAGGACGTCGAGCGCCAGCGCACCGAGGCGCAGGACGTCATCGCGAAGGCGCGCCCCGATGTCGAGGAGTACGCGCGCCTGGCCGACGAGCTCGGGGGAGAGCTCGAAGGGGTGAAGACGAGCCTGCAGGCGGCTCTCGACGCGGCCGAGCCTCTGCGCGATGCAGCCCGTGCCGCGACCGACGCGCTTTCCGAGGCGCGCCTCGAACGGGCCACGCTCGTCGAGCGCGAAACCTACACGGTGCGCGTCCGCGATGCCCGCGCCGGCGAGCTTGCCGATTTGCGCGCGAGCGCGAAGACCCAGCGCATCGCGCTCAAGGCGAAGGAGCTTTCCGCTTCCCGCATCGAGCCCTTGCTCGCCGTCATGGACGAGCTCGAACAGAACGCGCGCCGCTGGACGGTCGATCTGGAGGACAAGGCGCGCCTCGCGCAGGATTCCCAAAGCGGCCTGCATGCCCAGGCCTCGCAGGCGCGCGCCGCAGCCCGTGCCGCGCACGATGCCTACGACGCGGCGAGCGAGCGCATGAGCGCCGCGCGCGTCGACAAGGGGCGGCTCGAGGTGCAGGTGGAAGCCGCCGTGAACGAGATCGTCCACGGGTGCCGCACTCCGCTTGAGACCGCGCTCAAGGAGCCCGCGCTCGACAACCGCCCCGAAGTCGAGGACGCCGTGTTCAAGCTGCGCCGCCGCATCGCCAACCTCGGTACCATCAACCCCGAC
>CAKUGU010000027.1 GCA_934654815.1 uncultured Ellagibacter sp. | reverse complement strand
CGACGACGACGGCGCGACCCTTCCCGTTGAAGGCTCCTCGCGCGGGTGCCATTCGAAGTCTGCCGCCGCAAAGCCTGAGGTGCCCACCTACATGCGCAAGTCGCACCGCATGCGCCGCATCCTCATCGTCGTGGTGGTGCTGCTCGTCATCCTGCTTGCCGCGGGCGTCTTCTTCGGCGTCAAGCTCTTCCAGACCGCCCAGACCGCGGCCTACCAGCAGACCCAGCAGCAGCAAAGCTCGCAGGAGGCGAACTCGCTGCAGGAATCGGACGGCCAGGACTCCGCAAGCCAGACCGTCAAGAAGACGAGCGCCCCGAACCTGACGTCGGTTTTGGGCGTCACGCAGGACGAGGCGATCGCGAAGATCGGCAAGGGCGCGCAGGTCACGAGCACGAACGAGGTCAACGAAGAGGGCAACCCCATCAAGACCGACGTGCGCGTCGCGCTCACCGACGAGCCCGCCGATACCCGCACGGGCACGCCGACGGTGTATCTGGGCCTCGACGAGGACGGCAAGGTCGTGCAGGCGGGCTACTCCGCGGGCACGGCGTCGCTCGGCTACGGTGCGCTCTCGTTCTCCGACGCGGTGAAGAACGAGTCCATCATCGAGAAGACGCTGCAGGAAGCGGGCATCCAGGTTCCCACGGGAACGGTGACGCTGCCGGCCGATAAGACGCAGTATTCCACCTACGCCTCCGACGGCACCACGCTCGTGAAGGAGTACTGCCCGTTCACCGGGCAGGTCGACATCGACGGCGCGCCGCATACCTGGTCGGCCGTCCTGTCCTACGACTACACGGTGGCGAACGCCTCGGGCAACCTCGCGGACACCATCCGCATCATCTACGTGTATATCAACGCGTAGATGAAATTCCCCTTGCGCTTTCGGCGAGGGGGCGTTATACTAAGCAAGCTGTAATCAAGCGAGGGCGAAAGCTCTCCACCTGTTTCGGCGCTTCGGCTGCTGATGGGTCGCTTCAATAACGCGCTTCGGCGCACCGTTTGAATTGCGAAACCCGCGGCCTTGCGTCCGCGGGTTTTTTGTTGCGCGAAAGCGCAAGGGAAAGGAAGGTGAGCGCAATAGCTGCTCAGGAGCCACGGCTCAATGACGAGATTACCGTGCGCGAGTGCCGTCTCATCGGTTTCGACGGAACCCAGCTGGGAATCTACTCTGTGTCTCAGGCACAGCGCATCGCAGATGACCAGAACCTCGACTTGGTTGAAATCGCTCCCAACGCCGAGCCGCCGGTCTGCCGCATCATGGACTACGGAAAGTTCAAGTACGATCAGGCCATCAAGGCGAAGCAGGCTCGCAAGAACCAGAGCAAGATCGAAACCAAGGAAATGAAGTTCCGCCCGAAGATCGACGTGGGCGACTACACCACGAAGAAGAAGCACGTGCTTCGATTCCTGGACGCGGGCAACAAGGTGAAGATCACCATCATGTTCCGCGGTCGCGAAATGGCTCACCCCGAACAGGGACTTTCCATTCTCGAGCGTTTGGCCGACGACCTCAAAGACGTTGCGGTCGTTGAGAACCAGCCCAAGATGGAGGGCCGCAACATGCACATGCTCATCGCTCCTTTGCCCAACGCGGCGAAGAAGAAAAAAGAAAACGATAAGAAAGCAGAAGGAAAGGACGAATAATGCCTAAGATGAAGACCCACCGCGGTACCGCTAAGCGTTTCCGCGTCACCGGTTCCGGCAAGATCATGCGCGCCAAGGCGTTCAAGAGCCACATTCTCACCAAGAAGAGCCAGAAGCGCAAGCGCAACTTCCGCAACGAGACCGAGCTCTCCAAGTCCGACGCGAAGGTCGTCGGCCGCAACCTCGGTATCCGCTAGTTCTTTTTCGAAGGAGATATAAACTATGGCACGCATCAAGCGTTCTATCCATGCCCGTAAGAAGCGCCGCACCGTTCTCGCTCGTGCGAAGGGTTACTATGGCGCGAAGTCCCGTTCCTATCGTGCCGCGAAGGAACAGGTGCAGCATTCGCTTCAGTACATGTACCGCGACCGCCGCACCAAGAAGCGCAACGTCCGTCGTCTGTGGATCACCCGCATCAACGCCGCTGCCCGCATCAACGGCCTTTCCTATTCCGTGTTCATGAACGGCCTCAAGAAGGCCGGCGTCGAGCTCGACCGCAAGGTCCTCGCCGACATGGCTGTGAACGACCCGGCTGCTTTCGCCGCCGTCGTCGAGGTTGCCAAGAAGGCCCTCTAAGTTTTTGCGATCTCATCGCTTTCCACAGGACCCGCTTTTCGCGGGTCCTTTTTTTATGCGGAGGAAGGGGCGATCGCTTTAGTTTGTATGCGAAGGCAGGTGCGCTCGCGCGGCGCGCGTTCCTGTGATCGGGTAAGAAAAAAGCCCGCATATGCGGGCTTTCGTGTCCGGCTATACGCTTCCGCTTCGTGCGGTTAGGCGCTCAAGGAGGAGAACTGGCGCTCGAGCGCTTCGAACGCGTCTTCGACGTCGGCGTCGTCCTCGTCCGCGTCGGCGAGCGTGTGGCACAGCTCGTCAGCGCCGATGAGCGTGTGGTTGAGGTACGCCTCGGCGACTTCCTTGGCCGTTCCTTCAACGCCCGCGACGACTTCTACGCCCGAATGGCAGAGCATGTTCGCGAAGTCGATGTCGATGCCGCCCGTGATGATGGTGTCGATGCCCATTTCTTTCAGCAGGGCGACTGTTTCTTCCGCCGGCAGGCCGGGGTTGGGGAGGTTTTGGCAGTCCGTGATGATGCCGCGATTCACGGTGTAGCACATGAAGCTGGCGCAATGCACGGCGTGAGGTGAAACTCCGAGTCCCTCGCATGCCACAGTTATTTTCATCTATTGCATTCCTTTTCTTCGTTTTCGTCTGGCTTACGATACAGCCGCGCGGCCTTCGTGCGGTTCTGCTTTCGCCAAACGGGAACTTCAGCGCCACGAATGACATAATGCTAACTATACGATGGAGGTTCGGTGCAGGCCGACCTCGCTAATCCTCTCGGTACGAAAAAGCCCCTGCGCACGTGGGACGCAGGGGCGAGATGGGGAAGCGGTCGGGGCGAGGCGGGGCTAGGAACGGTGTTTGCGCTCGAGGCGGGCGACTTCGGCGCGGTGCGCGCGGCCCGGGCGGAAGTCCTTCTTCGAGCCCTTCTTCGTCGGCGCGGAGGAGCTTTCCTGGGCGCGCTTCTTGCCCTGAGTGCGCTTCTTTCCGGTCGAGTTGCCTTTCGCGTTCTCGGAGCGCCTGGAGGGCGCGCCTGCGCGACCCGCGGTCTGCGAGCCCTTTGCGGACGATTTGCCCGGCTTGCCCTTCTTCGTCTTCTTGCCCGATTGCGCGGCCTCGCGCTCTTCGGCGGCGCGCGCCTGTGCCTTCTTCTTTTTCTTCTCGCGCTTGGCCATCTCGCGCTTCGCCTCGGCGATGTCGGGATCCTTGCGCGCGGCGGCCTTGGTCGCGCGCTCCGCGGCGGCGACGGCGGCCGCTTCTTCGTCGAACCCTTCGATCTTCACCTCGGGGATCTCGCGTTTCGTGAATTTCTCGATGTCGCGCAGCGCGTCTTCGGTCTCGGGCGTGACGAACGAGATGGCGCGCCCGGTGGCGCCGGCTCGTCCCGTGCGGCCGATGCGGTGCACGTAGTCCTCGGCCTGCGTCGGCAGGTCGAGGTTCACCACGTAGTTCACCTCGTCGACGTCGATGCCGCGCGCGAGCACGTCGGTCGCGACGAGGATGTCGGTTTCGCCCGATTCGAAGTTCTCGAGGGCGCGGCGGCGCTGGTTCTGCGAACGGCTCGAGTGGATGGCTTCGACCTTGTAGCCGGCGCGCTTGAGCCTGCGGCACGTCGAGTCCGCACGGCTGCGGGTGCGGGCGAACACGATGACGCGCTCTGAGCCCCACGAGGCGATGGTCGCGCGCAGCAGGTCGTTCTTAAGCGTTTGCGGCACACGGACGATGTACTGCTCGACGGTGTCGGCGGTCTCGCCCTTGTGCGCGATCTCGACGACGGCGGGGTCGCGCAGGAAGGAGCCGGCGACCTTTTCGATCGAACGGTCGATCGTCGCTGAGAACAGAAGCGTCTGGCGCGACTTCGGCGTCGCGGCGACGATCTTCTTCACCGAGGGGAGGAAGCCCATGTCGAGCATGCGGTCGGCCTCGTCGAGCACGAGCACTTCGACGTGGGAGAGATGCGCCGCACCCTGCTCCATGAGGTCGATGAGGCGCCCCGGGGTGGCGATGAGCACGTCGCAGCCGCGCTTGAGCGCCGAGATCTGGGGGTTGTACGACACGCCTCCCACGACCGAGAGCACGCGGTGGTGGGTCGACTGCGCGATGGTCGTGCACACCTCGGCGATCTGCGCGGCGAGCTCGCGCGTGGGCGTCACCACGAGCATGAGCGGGCCTTTCTCGCCTTTGGCGTGGGAAAGCCCGTCCATCGCGGGCAGCGAGAACGCGGCGGTCTTGCCGGTGCCGGTCTTCGCCGCGGCGATGATGTCGCGGCCTTCGAGCACGAGTGGAATGGCCTTTTCCTGCACGGGGGTCGGGGTCGTGTAGCCGAGGGTCTCCACGGCATGAAGGGTTGCGGGCTCAAGGCCCAAGTCGTCAAACGTTGTCATGATGATGGTGTTTCCTTTCAAGTCGGCTCGTGCCGACGGTTTTTAGCGGATGTGCGCGGGCGCGTGCCCCCAGTAGAAATGCATGAAGCGCTTCTTGCGCATGGCGAGGTCCTGGGAGGGCTCGGCTGCCGCAAGCTTGAGCGTCGCCCGGGCGATGTCGAGCGCCGCGTCGGGTTTGCGCAGGTAGGAAGCTTGCGTGAGCATGGCTTCGACGATCGCGGGGTTAGCGTCGACGTGCCCCATCGCGCCGACGAGCTCGCGCGCGGTGGTGACGTGCAAGGCCGCGCCGAGCGAGGTGAGCATGCGCACGTTGATGTTCTCCTGACCGTAGGCACGCCCGAGCAGGATCATGGGCGCCTTCGCGCAGAGGCATTCGGTCACGGTGAGGCCGCCCGGCTTGCAGATGACGAGGTCGCTCGCGGCCATGAGCTCGGCCATGCCCTCCACGTAGTCGAGCACCGTCGCGTTCGAAAGCCCGAGCTCGTCGCATTCGCGGCGCAGGTGGGAAGCGTATTCCTCGTCGGCGCCCGCCACGATCACGAGATGGGTGTTCTTGAAACGGTGCAGGTAGGGGAGCATCTTGTCGAGCGCTTCCCTGAAGCGGACGTAGGGCGTTGGCAGGTAGGCCCCGGCGAGCGCGAGCACGACGCGCTTGTCCTGCGGCAGCCCGAACCGGTCGCGGCCGGCGCGCTTGTCGTAGGTCTTGCGGAACGCCGGGCGCGTGGGGATGCCGGTGATGAGGATACGATCCTCGGGCACCTTGCGCGGGCGCAGGGTTTCGGCCATGGACTCGTTCGCCACGCAGAACAGATCGCTGTGCTGGTGGGGCCACAGCCCCTCGGTCTCGTAGTCGGTGGGGACGCACACGATGGGGAAGTCGTCCTGCAGGATCATGCGCGCGCCGACCGCGACGTTCGCCGCGGTGATGTGCGTGCACACGATGGCGAGCGGGCGCACGGTGCGCACGTGCTCGGTGAAGCTGGGGAACATCACGCGCGACCACACGGTGCCGCCGCCCCAAAGAAGGCGTCCGGTCAGGGTGTAGCGCCAGGTGAGGTCATAGATGGGGCGCGTGGGGCCGGTGAACATGGAGGCCGTCTTGTCGCCGTTGATGGCGATCCGGCCGAAATCGAGCACGTCGAGCACCTCGACCTCGAGGTCGTCGGGGCATGGGGCGCCGTTTCTGAGGGACGGGTCGTCGCGCAGAAGCTCGAGCGCTTGCGCCACGGCGTTCGCGGCGCTTCGGTGCCCCGATCCCACCGAGGCGTGCATCACGATGACGCGGCGACGGGGGCCGCCCGAAGGCGCGCCCTCGGCGGCCGTTTGCGCTTCCGAAGCGGGGGAGACAGCCTCGTCGAGGGCTTTTTCCTGCTCGCTTGCGTTCGGTTTCTCCATAGCTTCCCTCATAGCCTAGGCGTGATCTCCGCCGTCGAGGAAGATCTTTCTCGTGACGAAGTTCCACACCATGACGATGAAGGTGGCGCCGATCTTGGTGATGAGGTAGTGCACGCCGAGCAGCTCGACGCCCGCCCACATGCACAGGTTGTTGATGGCAAGGCCCGCGGCCGACAGCGCGACGAAGATGACGAATTCGCGGCGCCGGCTCATACCCTCCTTGTGGGTGAAGACGTAGCGCATCGAGGCCAGGTAGTTGAAGATGACCGACGCGGTGAACGAGATCGTGGCGCTCACCAGGTAGTTTATGCCGAACACCTCGGTTAGGAGTGCGAGCAGGCCGTAGTCGATGATGAACGCGATGACGCCGACGACGCCGAACTTCATGATCTGCGCGAAGAGTTTCTTCATGGGGAGCTCGATACCTTTCGAATGCGCGCGAAGGCGCCTTACAGTCGTTTCCGCCCCGCGCGCGAGGGCTCCGGGTTCGGGGCGCGAATGCGCACGGCATACCCTCGAACTCTATCACATGGCCAGGCCGGACGGGGCATCTCCTCCGATTCCTTGTTTTTTCGGCGATGATGGGGCGTGTGGCCGAACGCGGGGCGGAAAGTTCGCTAGCATGCATTCGTCTGAAAGATTCACGAATGCAAGTCAAGGAGATGCTCCATGGGCTCCCAGGCCACTGACACACCGATTGCCCCCGGCGAGAACGGCTCGATCGCCGTCATCGTCCCGTGCTACAACGAGGCGCTCACCATCGCGAAGGTCGTCGACGACTTCAAGCGCGTGCTTCCCACCGCGACCGTGTACGTCTACGACAACAACTCCTCTGACGACACGGCGAAGATCGCGGCCGAGCACGGTGCGGTGGTGCGCCACGAGCGCCGCCAGGGCAAGGGAAACGTCGTGCGCCAGATGATGCGCGACATCGACGCCGACTACTACATCATGGTCGACGGCGACGACACCTACCCGGCCGAGGCCGCGCCCGAGCTTCTGGCCCCGCTTATGAACGACGACGCCGACATGGTGGTGGGCGACCGCCTTTCCAACGGCACCTACGGCGAGGAAAACGACCGCGCGTTCCACGGTTTCGGCAACAACCTCGTGCGCTTCCTCATCAAGGCGATCTACGGGTTCGAGTTCTCCGACGTCATGACGGGATACCGCGCCTATAACAAGGTGTTCGCCAAGACCATGCCGGTGCTCTCGCCCGGGTTCGAGATCGAGACGGAGCTTTCCATCCACGCGGTCGACAAGCGCTGGCGAATCGCCGAGGTTCCTATCGATTATCGCGATCGTCCCGAGGGCTCGGTGAGCAAGCTCAACACCTTCTCCGACGGCATGAAGGTGCTCATGATGATCCTTTCGCTGTTCAAGGACTACCGCCCGCTCGCGCTTTTCTCCTGGCTGGGGCTTCTGTTCTGCATCATCGGACTCATCTTCGGCGTGCCGGTGATCTGGGAATTCGTCCAGACGGGGCTTGTTCCCAAGATGCCGAGCGCTCTGTGTGCGGTGGCGTTCGTGTTCGTGGGGCTGCTGTCGTTCTCGTGCGGTCTTATCCTGGATACCGTGGTGAAGGGCAACCGCAAGCAATACGAGATCGAAGTGACCCGCGCCTACGAGGAATGCGGCAAGACGATGCACGCGTAGGGGTTTCGCACGTGGGGCGACCTGAACAAGCTTCCGAAATGAAAAAGCGCCAAGCCGTATGGCTTGGCGCTTTCTTTTTCTTGCTGGTGCCCCTGGCAGGATTCGAACCTGTGGCTTTCTGCTCCGGAGGCAGACGCTCTATCCCCTGAGCTACAGGGGCACAACTCGAAAATTATACGCTATCATGGGTGAATCGCAAATCGAGATTGAAAAACGTACGGGAATCGAGGAACAAGGGGCGCATGGAAGAAATCGTGAAGATCGAGCGCATGGGGTACGGCGCCGAGGCGGTCGGCCACCTTGCGAGCGGCAAGGCCGTCTTCGTGGCGGGGGGCGCGCCGGGCGACACCTTGGCGCTCGAGGTTATCGAGGATAAGCCCTCGTTCGCTCGCGCCCGCATCGTGCGCATCGAGGAGCCTTCGGCGTGCCGCGTCGCGCCCATATGGGCCGAGCCCTCGGCGGCGGGCGTCGCCCCCTGGCAGCACTTGGCCTACGAAGCCCAGCTCTCCGCGAAGACGGAAAACGTCGTTGCAGCGCTTACCCGCACGGGTGGCGTCGACAAGGAGCGCGCGCGGGAGATCGTGCGTCCCTGCCTGGGCAGCAAGCGCGAGTGGGGCTACCGCAACAAGGTGGAAATGGGCGCGGCGTTCGATGAAGCCGGGCGCTTCCAGCTGGGGTTCCACGAGGAAGGCTCGCCCGCGGTCGTCGCGAGCGACACCTGCCCTGTTGCCTACAAGCAGATAGCCCGGGCCCCCAAGGCCCTGCGCGGTGCGCTGCGCTTCGCGCAGGGTGCCGATGACCTGGGCATCTTCCGCGTCGGCGTGCGCCACAGCGTGCGCACTCACGCGACCGAGGTCGCCATCTGGACGCGTCCGTCAGGGTTTCCGCGCGGGCACGTCGCGAACGTCCTCAAGGGCTCGTTCAAGGCCACGAGCATCGTGCGCGTCATGGCCGATCCAGGCAAGGCTCGCAAAATCAAGGGCATCGAGGTGCTCGACGGCAAGGGCTTTTGGGAGGAACAGCTCCTAGGCTTCACCTTCCGCGTCGCCGCGCCGTCGTTCTTCCAGGTGAACACCGCGCAGGCCGAAAAGCTCATCGCATGCGTGGTCGAGGGCCTCGGCGGACGCATGGAAAAAGACGGCCCCGAGGGTCTGGACGAGCTCTATATCGCCGACCTCTACTCGGGCGGCGGCACGTTCTCCATCCCGCTCGCGGCCGCGGGCGCCGACGTCGTCGCCGTCGAGGCCGCGTCGTCGTCGGTGCGCGATTTGCGCCGCAACGCCGATGCGAACGGCGTGGACGTCGACATCATCGGGGGAGACGCGGCGCGCGAGCTTCCCGAGCTGGGCGAGCTCGACGCGCTCGTCGTCGACCCGCCGCGCGCGGGCCTCGCCGACGGCGTGGTGGAAAGCATCGCCCGCGCCTGCCCGGCACATGTCGCTTACGTGAGCTGCAACCCGGCGACCTGGGCGCGCGACGTCGCCCGCTTCGAGGCGAACGGCTATGAGCTCGTAAAGGCGCAGCCGGTCGATTTGTTCCCGCAGACCTACCACGTCGAGGTGGCGAGCATCTTCAATCGAAAAAAGTGAAAATCACCTCTTGCGCCCGCTCGCATTGTCTGACATAATGAGCAAGCTGCTTTCGCAAGGAAGCGGAATCGTCCCCATAGTCTAGAGGTTAGGACGCGGCCCTTTCAAGGCTGAGACACGAGTTCGATTCTCGTTGGGGGCACCATCGAAACGCTGCAGGCCGGAAGGTTACTCTTCCGGCCTGTTTGTTTTCTCAGAATATTTTCTTGCCCCTGTAGGCAAGCTGGTAAAATAACCATTCGTATGCAAAGATTCGCCGACCGGCCGTCTTCCCTCGTGGGGAGGGCGGGCCCGTCGGCGCCATGAAAGCAAAGGAGCCGAGATCATGGCGCTGTACACTCCGGAATACAAACCGAACGGCAAGGAAATCGCCGTCTTCACCACTTCCAAGGGCACCATTCGCGTGCAGCTGGCCGGCAACGACGCCCCCATCCACGTGGGCAACTTCGTCGAGCTTTCCCAGAAGGGCTTCTACGACGGCCTGAAGTTCCACCGCTACGTGCCGGGCTTCGTCATCCAGGGCGGCTGCCCCACGACGCGCGACCTCACGCCGAACCAGGTCATCACCGAGGGCTCGCGCCGCGGCTGCGGCACCGGCAACCCGGGCTACTCCATCCACGAGGAGTACACCACCAACCCGAACAACGAGCACAAGGACGGCGCACTCGCCATGGCCCGTTCCCAGAACCCGAACTCGGCAGGCTCCCAGTTCTACTTCTGCCTGGGCGCCCAGCCCTTCCTCGACCCGAACTACACCGTGTTCGGCCAGACGATCGAGGGCAAAGACGTCATCTCCCAGCTTCGCGTGGGCGACGTCATCGAGCACATCGAGATCGAGAACGCCAACGAGTAACGGGCTTCTCTTGCGTATCCGCATCGAAGGAATCAGATGAACAACGAGCTTTTCAATACCGCGCGGGGACATTACCAATCGAAGGACTACCAGGCTGCGCTGAACGAATTCACGCAATGCCTGCAGGACGCAGACAACCCTCCTGCGGCCGGTGAGAGCGGCCTTCTGTACCATCAGATCGGCAACTGCCTGGTGAAGCTGAAGGACGCCAACGAGGCCATCCAGGCCTACACCCAGGCGCTCGCCGACACCGACTACCAGATGAAGGGGGCGGTGAGCTACAACCTCGGCATGGCGTACGCGTCGCTTCACGACTACGAGAACGCGGTGCACGACTTCGAGGCCGCCGTCGCGGACGAAAGCTACGAAACGCCCTACAAGGCGTACACGGGCATGGGAAACGCGCTCATGAAGATGGGCAAGACCGCCGAAGCCGGCGTCGCCTTCCGCGAGGCCGCGCTCGACGAGGCCAACCCCGACCCGACGAAGGCGCTTCTGAACCTCGGCGTGTGCTTCATGGCGCTCGACCGCCCGGCCGACGCCGTCGCCTCCTACGAAAGCGCGTTCTCGTTCGACATGCCGCAGCCCATGCGCAACAAGTTGAACGCGAACCTCGGCCAGGCGTACGTCGCCTGCGGCGACATGCAGAAGGCCGTCGTCTCGTTCGAGTCCGCGATCGCCGACAAGACGTACTTCCTTTCCGACTCCGCGAGCGTGGACTACCAGCGCGCGGTGGGGTCGGTGGCCCAGGGCACGTCGTCCCAGGCCACGCAGGTGCTCGCACCGGTTGACATGTCGGGATTCGACGTGGCGGCCGATGGCGGCCCGGTCTATCCCGAGGCGGAGTCGTATTTCGAGCCGGAAACGCAGGACCCGTACTATTACGACGAGGGGCCGGCGCAGGGCGAATTCCCCGGCTACGCGCAGGCCTACGGCGACGGCAACGATGACAGGTTCTTCACCGCGAGCGACGAAGAGCTCGAGAAGTGGTCGCGCGGCGTCGCCAAGCAGGAACGCAAGCGCAAGAACGTCGGCCTTAAAATCGTGGTGGCGTTCATCATCGTCATCATCCTCGCGCTGGCCGCGGCGGTGTTCGCCTACACGCAGGGCTACGGCTACCCGACGCAGGAAACGGTGGCGAAGCAGCTGCTCGCCGACCCATCGAATTCCAGCTCGCTCTTCTCGAGCGGTGTCGATAACGTCGACGCGCTCGTGGGCCCCGTCGTGACCGACGGCGACGCGCAGGTCTTGGGCGTTGACAAGTCGATGAGCAACTCGACGGTCTACGTCTCGGCGAGCACGAGCCAGGGCGGGGAGGTCGAGTACAAGATTTCGATGGTGCGCGACCTCATCGGCTGGAAGATTTCCAACATCGAGCTGTATTTCCCCAGCCAGAACTAGCTTTTTCGCGTGCGCTGCCGCAAGGTCGGCGCGCGTGAGGATATAACGAACCGAACAAGAAAGGTTACAAGCATGGCAATCGAGAAGACTTACAACATGATCAAGCCCGACGGTGTGCGCAACCACCACATCGGCGAGATCATTTCCCGCATCGAGCGCGTTGGCCTCACCATCGAGCGCATGGAGCTCGGCATGGTCACCCTGGAAGAGGCGGAAGCGAACTACGGTGAGCACAAGGGCAAGCCGTTCTACGATGGCCTCATCTCCTACATCACCTCCGGCCCGGTCGTGAAGATGGTCGTTTCCGGCGAGAACGCGGTCGCCACCATGCGCAAGCTCATGGGCGCCACCAACTGCGCCGACGCCGCTCCCGGCACCATCCGCGGCGACTTCGGCCTGACCGTCGACGAGAACGTCATCCACGGCTCCGACTCCGTCGAGTCCGCCGAGCGCGAGATCAAGGTGTTCTTCGGCGAATAAGCCGCACCTGCTTGAAAGAGCCTAGCTGACCGAAAGCCGGCACGCCGTAAAGCGCGCCGGCTTTCGTGTTTTCCAGGGTGTCGAGAGGGATGCGGGGGGGAGGCCGTGGCTGCGGTGGTGCGTGGCTTGCGGGGCTGCGGGTGGAGATGGGGCCGCGGCGCGGGCCGCCTCGCTTGCCGTGCACGGGGCTTCTTGCTGTGCGTTTCCCCTGCCTGCTAGAATGAAGATGCTCCGGCGGTCAGCCCAAGCATCTTTCGACCTCATTCGGAAAGGGGCCGTCATGTCTTTCGAAACGCGCAATCCGGACAGTTCTTCGCAGCCTGCGGAGAAGAAGCCTTCGAACGTAAGCGGGTGGGTCGTGACGATCGCGGCTCTCATCCTTCTCGCCGTCATGCTCGCGTTTCCCTTGCGCGGGCAGATCGTCGCGTTCTGGGACATCGTCACCTCAGGGGGCAGCGCCTCGAAGCCGGCGGCGACCGACACGGCGTCCGATCAGGGGATCGGTGTTTTCATCGAATCGGCCGAAGTGAACGGCAACACCTCGACGATCCTCGTCCGCTTCAAGGACGAGCAGGGACAAGGCCGCATCTCCGACAAGATCGACTTCGGGCACTATTCGGTGCAGGTCGGCACGAATCGCCCGTTTTCGACGATTTCCCTGCGCGATTACGACGCGGAATCGGGTGAGGCGACCTATGCGATTTCGGTGGAAGGTGACCTTTCGGGCAAGCGCGCCCTCGTTGACTTCTACAGCATCTCGTCGGGTCAGTACAACTTCTATGTAGACCCGATCGAAATCGACATCGCGTCCGTTCTGCGCGACAACGACGCTGCGGGTGAGTTCGGCCCCTTTGAGGGTGACCTTAACGGCTTCGGCGCGAAGGACGCGAACGGGTTCGCGTGGAGAACCGCGCTCACGACCAGCTCGAACATCGGCGACGATACGCACCGGCCGCAGGGAGAGGTGCTTGCGCCGAACGCGATCCACGTCGTGCTGCCGGGCGTCGAGGAGGCGTATCTCTCGAACATCGCCTATAAGGACGGCATCCTCTACCTGCAGGCGGCGACGCCCGTGGGCGATTCCGGCGAGTGCATGCTTTCCATCTCCGCCTCGTCGCGCACGACGGGGAATTCCTTCCCGCGAAGCGGCGACTCGTTCGCCTACCTTTACACCGACGCGGATGGCACGCGCCTGCAGATCTACGAGACGCAATGCGCGGTTTCGCCTGACGATCTGGCCGACTGCGTGCTCAGCGTGAGCGGCTTCGGCAACCGGGGCACGGCAAAGGGTTCGTGGCGCGTTGCCTGCTCGTTCCCTGAGGAAGAGCAGGCGCCCGACGAGGGCGGTTCCGCCTCGGAATAAACGCGCCACTGGTCGATAGGGGGCTTCAGCGCGCGGGGTTTGCACGGTAGCATGGAGCCAGCACGGAGAAACCACAAGACGAGACAAGGACACGTGCATATGCTCTATCGAGTTATCGACGCGAGCGAGCTTCCCGCGCTGGTGTCGGCTTTCTTGGAGGAATACGAGGTCGTGGCGCCCGTGAAGAGCGGGAAGAGCTACGCGTATTCGACGGTCCGGTCGTTCGAGGAGATCGCGCTCGACTACACGACCACCATCACCCCGCTCAAAAAGCTCTTCTTGCCGGTGCGCGAGACGCTTCTCACCTTCGACACCGAGGCCAACGACGTCACCGACTTCGTCGAGGAGGTGCCGCGGCGCGTGGTCTTCGGCGCGCACGCCTGCGACATCAACGCGCTGAACAGCCTCGATCTGGTGTTCCGCGACGGCGCGTACCCCGACCCGTACTACACCGCGCGGCGCAACGCCACGCTCATCGTGGGCATCTCCTGCATGCCGACCGACACCTGCTTCTGCCACCTGTGGGGAAGCGACGAGGCGCGCTTCGGCTACGATCTGTTCCTGCAGGACATCGGCGGCAAGTACCTCGTCAGCATCTCGAGCGTCGAGGCCGCGAACATCCTGGAAGCGGCGTGCTCTCCCCGCGAGGCGACCGACGAGGAGCGTGCGGAGTTCCGCCACGCCACGCGCCGTCGCCAGGCGGCCTTCAACAAGGACATCCCCGACATCCAGGAAGTCGCCATGCTCATGGACGCCTTCCACTCCGACCCGTTCTGGGAAGAGCTCGGCGGGCGCTGCCTGTCGTGCACGGCCTGTTCGGCTGCCTGCCCGACCTGCTACTGCTTCGACATCCGCGACGTGCGCACGCCCGACGGCAAGCACGGGCGCCGCGAGCGCGTGTGGGACGCGTGCACGAACCCACAGTTCGCCATGGTCGCCGGCGGGCACAATTTCCGCCCCGACGGGCGCAACCGCGTGCGCCATCGCATGTACCACAAGCTCAACGGCTTTCTGGCCACGCACGACCGCATGCTCTGCGTGGGGTGCGGCCGCTGCGTGCATGCCTGCAAGGCCAACATCAACCCCATCGAGGTCCTGAAATTCTTCGAGCGAAAGGGGGCAGACGATGCCGAGTAACGCCGCAGCCTCCACGATCGAGGTTCATCCCTTCCACGACGCCGGCGCGCCCATGACCGGCGCCGAGCGCATGGCCGCGAATCCGTACCGCCCGTGGCCGGCGCGCATCACGTCCATAACCGAGCTCACCGCCACCGAAAAGCTTTTCGAGTTCCGCCTTATCGACGAGAACATCCGCAACGCATTCCATCACGAGCCCGGCCAGTTCGTCGAGCTTTCCATCTTCGGGGTGGGCGAGGCGCCGATCTCCATCTCCTCGTCGCCGTCGAAGAGCGGCTTCATCGAGTTGTGCGTGCGCCGCGCGGGCCGCTTCACCGAGGCGCTCCACAAGATGCAGTGCGGCGACATCGTGGGCATCCGCGGGCCCTTCGGGCGCGGGTTCCCGTTCGAGAAGATGCGCGGCCACGATATCCTGCTCGTGGCGGGCGGCCTCGGCATCGCGCCTCTGCGCTCGCTCATCAACAACATCCACGACGAGCGCTCCGATTTCGGCAAGGTCACCATCATCTACGGCAGCAAGACGCCCGAGGAAGTGATGTTCCGCAACCAGTTCGAGATGTGGCGCCATCGCAAGGACTTTGACCTCTACCTTACCGTCGATCACGCCGACGAGACGTGGGACGGCGAAGAGGGCCTGGTCACCAAGCCCTTCGAGCATTTGGAGATCGATGCGGACAATACCTTCGGCGCGGTGTGCGGACCGCCGGTGATGTACCGGTTCGTCGTGCAGGAGATGCGCAAGAAGGGCATTTCCTACGACCACATCTACATGAGCTTCGAGCGCCACATGAAATGCGGCATGGGCAAATGCGGCCACTGCCAGATCGGGCACCAGTACTGCTGCATCGACGGGCCCGTGTTCAACTACTGGGAAGCCAAGAACATCCAGGGGTCGATGTAACATGAGCAACTTCGATATGGAAAGGGAGCGCCCGGCCGCGCCGCGCGTCGTCGTGGTGGGGCTGGCGAGCTGCTTCGGCTGCCAGCTGCAGGTCACCAACGCCGAGCCGTACCTGCTCGACGTGCTGGGCCAGATCGACCTGCGCTACTGGCAGCTCACCTCAAGCGACCCTATGCCCGACGACTTCGACGTCGCGGTGGTGGAAGGTGCGGCGACGACGAAAGAGGCCGTGGAGACCCTGAAGCGCGTTCGCAAGGTCGCGAAGAAAGTGATCGCCATCGGGGCATGCGCCATGACGGCGGGCATCCCCGGGATGGCTGCCCCGGGCCTTGGGGCCCACGTGTCGAGCGTGTACGGCGAGGCCGGTGCGCCCGAGGCGTGCGGCGACATGATCGAGCCCGCGCCCGTGGGCGACTTCATCGACGTCGACTTCGAAGTGCCGTGCTGCCCGATCGACACCTTCACGTTCATCGACGTGCTGCAGTGCGCCATCTACGGGTCGAACCGCCTTCCGCAGACTTCGACTCTGTGCGGCGAGTGCAAGTACAACGACCGCGGCTGCTTCTTCGGGCGCGGCGTGCTGTGCCTGGGGCTCGTCACCCGAAGCGGGTGCGGCGCGCGCTGCACCAACCTGGGGCGCCCCTGCAACGGGTGCGCGGGGCTCTCTCCCGACGCCAACGTCGCCTCCGCGCGCGAGGCGTGCGAGCGCGCCGGTGTGAGCGTGCGGGCCTTCGACGAGGCGCTCACCATGTTCAACCAGGTCAACCCGGCGCTTCGCGCCGCACACGAGGGATAGGTCCAAGATGAGATGCCAAATCAACGTTGATCACATCGCCCGCATCGAGGGGCACGGCAACGTGCACCTCGCCATCGAGGACGGCGCGGTGAAGACGTGCGAGATGAACGTCGTGGAGCCGGCGCGCCTGTTCGAGGGCATGGTGCGCGGCCGCATCTTCTCCGAAGTGCCCTACATCGCCTCGCGCATCTGCGGTATCTGCTCGTCGAGCCACGTGGTGACCGACCTGCTCGCCATCGAGCGCATCTTCGGCGTTGCGGTCACCGACCGCACGAACGCGCTCCGCGAGCTTTTAATCTACGGGTCGTACCTGCAGAACCACGCGACGCACCTGTTCGTGTTCGCCGCGCCCGATTTCACGGGGCACGCGAGCGTGTTCCCGCTGGCCACCGAGGCACCGGAGCTCTTCGACCAGGCGCTTTCGCTCAAGGCGCTCGGCAACGAGCTCTGCACGAAGGTGGGCGGGCGCTCCGTGCACCCCATCACCGCGGTTGTGGGCGGCTTCACCCACGAGATCGAGCGCGACGAGTACTTGGCGCTCGCCGAGAAGCTCGAGGCGGCCATTCCCTTCGCCGAGAAGACGGTCGATCTGTTCAACGGCTTTCCCGTGCCCGACATCGAGACGGCGGGCGACATGCTCGCCATGGTGCAGGACGGCTACTACCCGGTGTGCACCTCGCGCGACGCGCGCTTCGTGCAGGCGGGGGAAACCTTCGATGCCGACGACCAGGAAAAACACGTCGAGGAGTACGCGGTGCCGCATTCGGGCGCGCTCTTCGCCCGCGCCCGTGCCTCGAAGCGTCCCTATATGACGGCGTCGCTCGCGCGCATCAACGCGTCGTGGAAGCAGCTGGGACAGCGGGCTCGTCTTGCCGCCGCGAAGGCGGGGCTGCGCCCGCCCGAGAGAAACCCCTTCCGCAACAACGTGGCCCAGGCGGTGGAGCTCGTCGACGCACTCGATCGGTGTGCGGGGCTGTGCCGCCGTCTCGCCGAGGGCGCGGACGGCTTTGCGGGATCGAGCGCGCCTGTCCCGTTTACGGTACGGGCGGGGCGTGCGGTCGGGTTCACCGAGGCCCCGCGCGGCGTGCTCTTCCACGAGCTCGAGCTTAATGGGGAGGGCCGCGTCGTCCACGCCTCCATCCTCACGCCCACCGCGCAGAACGTCGCCAACATGGAAGGCGACATGCGCCTTCTGGCGGAAAAGCTCGTGGGGGAGGGCGCATCCGAGGCCGACATCCGCCTGCGCGTGGAAGAGCTTGTGCGCGCCTACGACCCCTGCCTTTCCTGCAGCGTGCATTAAACCGCGGCATGCCCGCCTGGGCTCGCTTCGAGCGGGCATGCCAGCCTTGTACCCCTCGTGGATTTTACGGTGCGCAACAGGCCGTGTGCTAAAATCTGTGTTTACTTGAAACACTATGACCTCGAGGGGTTTTACTTTTATGTCGTTTATGGATTGGTTCTCGAACCTTACCGGTCAGATGGGCACCGACATGGCCATCGACCTCGGAACCGCGAACACGCTCGTCGCGATGACGGGCGAGGGCATCGTCATCAACGAGCCCTCGGTCGTCGCCATCGAGAAGAGCACCCATCGCGTTCTCGCCGTCGGCCACGAGGCGAAGAACATGATCAACCACACGCCCGAGGCGTTCTCCGCCGAGCACCCGTTGAAAGACGGCGTCATCGCCGACTACGACGTGACGGAAGCTATGCTCTCCGCGTTCATCAACAAGGCTGCGGTCCGCAAGTACCCCTGGCAGGCGAAGCCCCGCATCGTCATCTGCATCCCCTGCGGCGCCACCTCGGTCGAGAAGCGCGCTGTGTTCGAAGCCGCCATCCAGGCGGGCGCGCGCCAGGCGTACCTCATCGAGGAGCCGATGGCCGCGGCGATGGGCGCCGATTTGCCCGTCACCGAGCCGACGGGCTCCATGGTCGTCGACATCGGCGGCGGCACCACCGAGGTCGCCGTCATCTCCCTGGGCGGCATCGTCACGTCCTCGAGCCTTCGCCTTGCGGGCAACCGCATGGACGAGACGATCGCCATGCACCTGCGCGACTTGCTCGGCATCAAGATCGGCGAGCGCACGGCCGAGGTCATCAAGATCAAGATCGGCTCCATCCTGCCGTTCGAGGACGGCCGCGAGCGCGACATGATCATCTCCGGCCAGGACGTGCTCACCGAGCAGCCGAAGGAAGTCACCATCCAGTCCGAGGACGTGCGCCAGGCGTTGCAGGCGCCGTGCGAGGAAATGGTGCTCCACATCAAGGAAACCTTCAAGAAGACCAATCCCGACCTGGCGTCCGACATCATCCAGAACGGCATTTTGCTTACGGGCGGCGGCGGCCTTCTGTCCGGCCTCGACCGCTACCTCACCGACAAGCTCGAGATTCCCGTGTGGGTGAGCGAAACGGCGCTCACGAACGTCGTCACCGGTTGCTTGAAGGTGCTCGAGACGCCGACGGCCCTGAAGCAGACGCTTATGCGCTCGAAATAGGTCTTGACCGGCTTATATGGCTCTTAATTTCCAAAACCAGAACGGAGCGCCCGCGCGTCGGGTGCTCCTTATCGTGCTGCTCGTCGTGTCGCTCGTCATGGCGACCGTGTACTCGCGCGAGGGCGACGAGGGCCCGCTCCACACCGTGCAGGGCGCGGTGAGCTCGCTTTCCTCGTCGCTCAAGCTCCTCGGCGCGACCGCGAGCTCGGGCGCCCGCAACGTGGGCGACGCGATAACCGACGCCTCGGCGAGCGACGCCACGCTCTCCGAGCTGCGCGAGCAGAACGCCGAGCTGCGCCAACTCGTCGCGCAGACGGAAGAATACCGCCAGGAGGTCGACCGCCTGCAGGGCCTGCTCGACCTGCGCGATTCGTCCGGCGCCGAGGGCGTCGGCGGCCGCATCATCGGGCGCAACACCGACGCGTGGAACCAGACCGTCACCATCGACGTCGGCTCGTCCTCGGGTGTTACGAGCGGGCTTACCGTCATGGGGCCGACTGGCGTGATCGGCCAGGTCGTTTCCGCCACCGACGCCACCGCGACCGTGCGCCTGCTCTCCGACCCGCAGTCGGGGGCGGCGGCGCTCATCCAGTCGTCGCGGGCGGAAGGTGTGGTGCGCGGCTCGCTCGACGGCCTGCTCTACCTTGAGAACGTCGACTCCGACGTCCAGGTTTCCGTCGGCGACGTCGTCCTTACCTCGGGGCTCGGCGGAAGCTACACGCGCGGTTTGCTCATTGGCACCGTCGTGAAGGTCGAGGGCAACCAGGGCGACGCCACCCGGCGCATCGTCGTCTCCCAAAACGACGAGGCCAAGTCGCTCGAAGAGGTCGTCGTGGTGACGAGCGTGTCCTCCGACTCCTCGTCCTCGTCGTCCGCATCGTCGAGCAGCTCGAACAGCGGCTCTTCCAGCTCGTCGAGCTCCTCGTCGTCCAACTCGTCCAATTCATCCACATCATCGGGCTCGTCGTCGCAGACGGCTTCGAGCTCTTCCCATTAAGGAGGTGCAAGTTCGTGAACGATCCGATTACGGTCGTGCCCCGGGTGATCGGGGCCCTCATCGCCGTCGTGCTTCAGATTGCGCTTGCGCCGAACATCGCGCTTTTCGGTGTGGTTCCTAACTTCATCATGGCCTACGCGCTTGCCGTCGCCATCGGCTGCCCCGACCAGTCGGGGCCGGTGTTCTTCTTCGTGTTGGGCCTTCTGTTCGACCTTTTAGGCTCGGGGCCCGTGGGAGCTATGGCGTTTCTCCTGCTCGCGGTCGCGATGCTCGCGAAGCGCGCCTACCTTCTGCTCGACAACGACACGCTCTTCATCCCGTTGTTCCTGATCGTCGCATCGACGCTCGTCATCGAGATCTTCTACGCGGTGTTCATGATGGCGTTCGGAGCAGGCGTGGGCCTTCTTGACGCGCTCGTTTTCAGGGCCCTGCCGTGCACCGTCTACAGCGGCCTTATCGGGCTCGTCCTCTATCCGATCGTCGTGCGTGTCTTGGGCCAGCCGATTCAGCAGCAGCCTGGGATGCCTCACCTTCGCTAGGGGGCAGCCGTGCTCATCGCCATTCTTTCGGCCATCCTCGCGGCGCTCGCCGTTGCGGCCATCATCGTGCTCGTGCTCGTCATGCGCTCACGCAAGCAGACCCCGTACGCCGGCGGGCAGAAGAAGGAGTTCCAACAGCTTTCCACTGTCGGCGTGGGGACGAACGAGCCCATCGGGCGGGGGAAGAAGAAGCAGCGCCCCGAGAACGACGTGCAGGTTTCCTCGGGGCACGCGAACTCCAAGAAGCCGGCCGACGATTTGAAGTCCCGTTTCGTGGGTGTCGGCATCTTCTCCGCCGCCATCTTCGGCGTGCTCGCGGCGCGTCTGTGGGGCATGCAGGTGCTCTCGAAGGACGACTACGCGAGCGAGGCCGCGAAGAACCTCTACACCACTGTGTCGACCCCGGCGCCGCGCGGCTACATCTGCGACGCCGATGGCACGCCGCTCGTGAAGAACCGCTCGAGCCAGACCGTGCTCGCCGACGCTGACGTCGCCGACGACCACGACGTCGTCGCGCGCCTGTCGGCGGTGCTCGGCATCCCCGCGACCATCGTCCGTCAGCGCATCCAGTCGACCACCGCCGGCGCGCAGAGCCAGCGCGTCGTGGCGAGCGACGTGCGCCTGCGCGATGTCGCGTTCATCGCCGAGCACTCCGATGCGTTCTCGGGCGTAACCGTCGAGACGCGCACGGTGCGCGACTACCCCTACGGCG
The DNA here is from genome assembly GCA_934654815.1 of uncultured Ellagibacter sp. Classification (GTDB taxonomy): domain Bacteria; phylum Actinomycetota; class Coriobacteriia; order Coriobacteriales; family Eggerthellaceae; genus Ellagibacter. The sequence continues at coordinate 9,679 of CAKUGU010000027.1, read as the reverse complement.
CGCTTTGCGCCCATGCGCTCGGCTACACCGGAACGCCGAGCGACACCCAGATCTCGAACGCGCCCGCGAACCGCGACATCGAGCTCACCGACGACGTGGGCAAATCGGGCATCGAGCTCGCCTACGACAACCTGCTTGCGGGCGACCACGGGCAGCGCGTCGTCACGGTCGACGCTCAGGGCAACGTGGTCGACGTGGTAAGCGAGACGAAGGCGACGCGCGGGTCGGATGTGTACCTCACGATAAAGGGCACGGTGCAGTACGCCGCCGACCAGGCATTGGCCGAGCTCATCGCGCCGTCGGGCGGTGTCATCGGCACGGGCAAGGGCGTCGGCGGCGCGGTCGTCGCGATGGACGTGCGCGACGGCTCCATCCTCGCGCTCGCGAGCTACCCCACGTTCGACCCCACCAACTGGGTCGGAGGCCTGTCGACCGAGGCGAACGCCGTGTACAACTCCGACGAGGCTCACGCGCCCCTGCAGAACCGCGTGACGGCGGGCCTTTACGCCGCGGCGTCCACGTTCAAGCCGTTCACGGGGCTCGCCGGCCTGGAATACGGGTTCGCCGAAGGCCGCACCTGGGACTGCACGGGTTCCTGGGACGGCTTCAACACCGGTTCGCCCCAGCGCTGCTGGAAGCACAGCGGGCACGGCGTCCTCGATTTCCACGGCGGCATCGTGAACTCCTGCGACGTCGTGTTCTACGAGATCGCGAAGAACTTCTTCCTCGCGAGCAAAAGCCAGGGCGGCACCATCTCCGACACCGCCATCCAGGAGACCGTCCAGAAGTTCAACTTCGGCAAACAGGCCGGCATCGACATCGGCGGCGAGGTCGAGGGGCGCGTCCCCACGCCCGAGTGGAAGGCCGAGCGCTGGAAGAACGTTCCCGCGAATGCGACGTGGACCGGCGGCGATTACACCAACATGATCATCGGCCAGGGTGACGTGCAGGTGACGCCTTTGCAGGTGGCCGTCGCCTACGGCGGGCTCGCGACGGGCAAGATCGTGAAGCCGCACCTGCTCAAGGAGGTGCGCAACGCCTCCAACCAGGTCGTCGTGAGCTACGAGCCCGAGGTCGTCACCGAACCCGACGTCGACCAGAACCACGTCGAGACGGTAAGAAGCGCCCTGCGCGGCGTCGTCACCGACAACGCCGAGATCGCGGAGCTGTTCGCCTCATCCGGTATCAAGGCAGCCGGCAAGACCGGCACGGCCGAGCACACCGACAAAGGCGACGACGCGTGGTTCGCATGCTATGCGCCCTACGACGACCCGAAGTACGTCGTCGTGTGCGTCGTCGAGCAGGGCGGCGGCGGATCGGCCGTCGCGGCGCCGCTCGGCGCGAAGGTGATGGAGGCCGTCATGGAGGCCGATTCCGGTGCCGCCGATGAAAGCTCCATCGGACGCATCGCCGGGTCGACCGGACAACAGGTGGAAGGGCTCGACACGAAGAGCTCTGGGCGCTCGGACTAGGGAAGCGAGGTGCAGACATGGCATTGCCCCAAATCAACAGCGTGAAAACCCCTGACCCGGGTGCCGCGCGCGCACAGCGCCCCGCGTCTGGCAGGCTTCCTTTGGTGAACCTGCCGTTCGTTCTCATCATCGTGGTGCTCGTCGGCTACGGGCTTTTGGTGTGCTGGTCGGCGATCGAGGGGTCCTCCGACACCGACTACAGCTTCTCCCGACAGCTCATCTTCGTGGCGGTCGGCGCCATCGTCATGCTGCTCATGTGGCGCATCGACTACCAGCGCTTCGCCAACATGGTGATGCCGCTGTTCATCCTGAACATCGCGCTCATCCTCTCGCCCCACATCCCCGGCATCGGCACCGACGCGGGCATGGGCGCGCAGTCGTGGCTGAAACTCGGCATCCAGGTGCAGCCGGGCGAGCTCGCCAAGATCACCATCATCCTCATGGACGCCTCGATCATGGCACGCTATGGCGGGCATCTGGACGACGTGCGCGAGTACCTGAAGGCCGTTGCCCTCATGGTGGCGCCGTTCTTGGCCATCATGACGCAGCCCGACCTGGGAACGGGGCTCGTGTACCTCGCCATCGCCGCGATGGCGCTCGTGGCGGGCGGCGCGCGCGCGAAGTACCTGCTCGTCACCTTGGCGGCGGGCGTCGCGGCGATCGCGGCCGTGTTCGCGATCGACCAGGTCATCTACAATTCCACGGGCGAGTACAAGCTGCTCAAGCAGTACCAGCGCAACCGCCTGCTCGTCTTCCTCGACCAGAACGGCGCGAACATGTCGTCGGAGGGCTACAACCTTCAGCAGGCGAAGATCGCCATCGGGTCGGGTGGGCTTTTCGGCAAGGGCCTTCTCAACGCGACGCAGTCGGGGCACGGGTTCCTTCCCGAATCGCAGACCGACTTCATCTTCTGCGTGCTCGCCGAGCAGTTCGGCTTCGTGGGCGCGATGGCGCTGCTCGCGCTCTACGGCGCGCTCATCTACGTGAGCGTTTCGATCGCACGCAACTCGAACGATCTTTTCGGTACGGTAATCGTTATGTGCGTTGTGGGCATGTGGCTGTTCCAAATATTGGAGAATATAGGCATGGACTGCGGGCTCATGCCCATCACGGGCATTCCGCTGCCGTTCGTGAGCTACGGCTCGACCGGCATGGTCATGAGCTTCATGGCGCTCGGGCTCATCGGCTCGGTGTGGCGCAGTTCGAACCTCGACAAGAAGAAAGAAGGGCGGTTATGAAGCTTCCCATCGATGTCGCGGCGGTCATCAACGCGGCGACCGACCTTGAAAGCGCGCGGACGACGCCGGTTTCGGTCAGCGTGCTCATCGACGACACGGCACCCGGGGACGTCGCGGCGCATGTGCGCACCGCGTTTCTGGGCGCGGGGTCGCACGCGCGCGTGACCATCGGGTATTTCGCGGGGCCGGCGTTCGAGCCGTATTCCGGCGACGACATGGCGGTCATCGTCGCGGGCACGTCGGAGGACGTGGGGGCGCGTGCGGCTGCCATCCGCGCCGCCGGGGTCCCCGTCATGGTGGTGACCTCGCTGCCGTCGCTCGTGGGCGACTTGGCGAGCGCCTTCGGCAACCCCATTCCCGAAGGCGACCTGGTCGCGCCGAAGGCACCGGCTCCCGAACAGGGCGACGCGGCCGAGACCTGTGGGGAAGCGGGTGCGCCGGCGCATACAGCCGACTCCGACCCCGATGTGCCCATCACCATCGATGAGGCCGCCGCAGCCTCGCTCGACCGGCGCATGGGGGAATGGGTCGTCGCGGCCTGCCGTGAGAAGCGACTCGCGCTCGCGCTCGCGTTCCCGTTCGTGCGCCGCCCGCTTTCGCTCGAAGCCGTGAACGCCACGTCGCTGCAGAACGCGGGAATCGGCCTCGTCGCGTTCATCCCGGGCGCCGACTTGCCCCTTATGACGCTCAACCAGGCGAAGATGCTGCTGCAGATCGCGGCTGCCTATGGGGAGCCCATGAGCGCCGCCCGTGCGAAGGAGCTTGCCGCGGTCGTCGCCGGGGGCGTCGCCTGCCGCAACGTCGCCCGCGAGGTCGCCGGCGTCGTTCCCGGGGTCGGCTGGGCGGTGAAGGCCGCTGTCGGATACGCCGGTACCTTCGCGATGGGCCAGGCTGCGGTCGAGTACTTCGAGCGCGGCGGCAACATCTCGGGCCTTGCGGGCGTCGTCGGCGTGGCGACTTCGAAGGCCGCGAAGGTCGCCGCCGACGTCGCTGCGACCCCTGCCGGCTCGCGCGTCGTGGGCGCGGCGAAGTCGGCGCTTCGCCAGGGGGCCGCTTCCATCCTGAAGAAGACCGAGTAGTCGCCGCGCCTTCCCGTGCGGCGCAGGTTCGCGCGGGAAGGCGCGGTTCGCCAATTCCCGCTTGAAGGGGATTCGTTTCCAGAGGGGAAATCCATGACCGATTTATGGCCGCGGCTCGAGCCGCTGCTCGCGCGGGTCGAAAGGCCGGCGCGCTATCTCGACCACGAATGGGGGAGCGTGCGCAAAGAGGGCGCCGACTTCTCCTACTGCATGGTCTATCCCGATACCTACGAGCTCGGCCAGCCGAACCAGGCGGTCCGCATCCTCGTGAACGCGGTGAACGCGACGGAGCATTTGGCGGCCGAGCGCGCGTTCCTGCCCGCGGTTGACCTCATCGACATCATGCGGGAAGAGGGCATCCCGATGTTCTCGCTCGAAAGCTGCGCGCCGCTTTCGGAGTTCGACGCCATCGGCATCACGCTTCCGCACGAGCTTGCGGCGACGAACGTGCTCGAGGTGCTCGACTTGTCGGGCATCGCGCTTCGCGCGGTCGACCGCGCCGAGGACGACCCCATCGTGTTCGGCGGCGGGCCATGCGCACTGAACCCCGAGCCGTACGCGCCGTTCTTCGATGCGGTGCTCGTCGGAGAGGGGGAGGAAGCGCTCCCCGAGGCGCTTCTGGAAGTGCGCCGCATGCGCGGGATCGGGGCGCCGCGCCGCGACATCCTGCGCGCGCTCGCGAAGCTTCCCGGGTGCTACGTGCCCTCGCTCTACCGCGTGCGCGACGAGGCCGAGGCGCAAAAAGCGGGCTCGTGGCTCGAGCCGCTTGAGGAAGGCGTCCCCGAACGCATCGAGAAGCGCCTGTTCGCGGGCTTCTCGGAGAGTAGCGCGTGGGAGCCGTGCGTCGTCCCCTACACCGAGTGCGTGCACGACCGCCTGAGCGTGGAGGTGCTGCGCGGCTGCGCACGCGGGTGCCGCTTCTGCCAGGCGGGCATGATGTACCGCCCCGTCCGCGAACGCTCGGCCGACAACATCGTGGAATCGGTGCTCGAGGGCCTTGCCGACACGGGCTACGATGAGGTGAGCCTGACGTCGCTTTCTTCGACCGACCATTCGCAGATTGCCGACATCCTCACGCGGCTGAACCACGCATGCGACGGCAAGGGCGTGCGCATCTCGCTGCCCTCGCAGCGCCTCGACTCGTTCGGCGTCGACATGGCGGGGCTCGTCGCCGGTCAGAAGAAGGGTGGGCTCACCTTCGCGCCCGAGGCCGGCACGCAGCGCCTGCGCGACGTCATCAACAAGAACGTCACCGAAGACGACTTGTTCGGCGCGATCGACGCGGCGTTCAAGGCAGGTTGGCGCCGCTGCAAGCTCTACTTCATGATCGGCCTGCCAACCGAGACCGACGACGACATCAAAGGCATCGCGAGCTTGGTGCAGCGCGCCTACGACCGCGCGAAGGCGGCCGTGCCTCCCGAGCACCGCGGCAACGTGCGCGTGAGCGCGTCGGTGGCGCTGTTCGTCCCGAAGTCGCAAACGCCGTTCCAGTGGGACGGCCAGATCCCGCCCGAGGAAGCGATCCGTCGCGTGAACCTTCTGCGCAACAGCGTGAAGTACCGCGCGGTCGACATCCACTGGCACGACCCGGCGACGAGCTTCGTCGAGGCGGTCATGAGCCGTGGCGGTCGCGAGGCCGCCGACTGGGTCGAGGCGGCGTGGCGGCGCGGCGCGCGCTTCGACGCATGGACCGAGCTCTTCAACGAACAGGCGTGGCGCGACGCGGCAGACGAGCTCGGGCTCGACCCAGCGGCCATCGCGCAGGCCCAGTGGGACACGACGCGCGTCATGCCCTGGGCGCACATCTCGAGCGGTGTGAGCGTGCGCTACCTCGCGCTCGAGCGCAAACGTGCCGATCGTGGCGTCACCACGCCCGACTGCACGTTCGAGAAGTGCACCGGGTGCGGTGCCTGCCAAGCGCTCGAATGCGACAACGTGCTCATGGAGCCGCGTTCGCTTCCTGCGAAGGTTTCGCTTGATCAGGCAGCTAAGACGGGCGATTGCGCCGGTGAATCCGGCGCCGCTGGGGAAGGAGGCGCGCGATGAGCGAGCAGCAGCAGGTGTTCCGGTTGCGCTTGGTGTTCGCCAAGCAGGGGAGGCTCGCGATGCTTTCCCACCTCGAAGTCGCCCGCGCGCTTGAGCGGACCGTGCGCCGCGCGGGGCTTCCTTATGCCGTGAGCCAGGGGTTCTCGCCCCACATGCTCATCGCGTTCGGGGCGGCCTTGCCGGTTGGCGTCGGCGGCACGCACGAGATCGCGGATGTGCGGCTGACCCGCTACGTTCCGGCCGAGGAAGCGCTCGGGGCGCTTCAGGACGCGAGCCCGGCCGATCTTATGGTGAAGGCGGCGACCTACATCGAGCCCCGTGCCACGGCGGCGTCGGTCGCGTTCCCTGTGAGCACGTACCGCGCGCTCCTGTCATGCACGCCGGCGGTGCTTCCCGTGCCCGACGAGATCCGCGTCATACGCAAGAAGAAGGAGAAGGTGCTTCGTCCGGAGGAATTCCTCGTCGGGCCGATGGAGCTTACCGGGGCCGTGGTCACCTTCAAGCTCGAGGCGAAGCCGACGGGGAGCCTGCGTCCCGACATCCTGCTGCGCCACTGCGTCGAGGGGTACAACGTCGCGGCGGCCGGCGGGCAAACCGATGGCTTCACCTGGGTCGACAATGCCGTCGAGCCGGAAGCCGAGCTCGCGCGCGCTGCGGCGGCGGGCGAGCTTCCGTGCTGCGACAACGCGCCGTTGCGCGTGGTGAACATCACAAGGATCGCGCAAGAAGCCGGCGCAGGCGATAGGTGAGACGAGGCGGGGCGGATAAGTTTCCGTAACTTGAAAACTTATCCGCCTATTCGACCAATGTTGCGGTACAATAACGGTCGCTGCAGAAAGCGGGTGTGGTTCAATGGTAGAACTTCAGCCTTCCAAGCTGATAACGCGGGTTCGATTCCCGTCACCCGCTCCACGAAACACCAGGTCAGAGGCGATATGCTTCTGGCCTTTTCTTTTTGCGCTCCCAGCACCATCGTATAATGCAGCTCGTAGGTAGGCAGGATGTCTGTCGGGGTGGACAGGTGATTGAAAAGAGAATAGGCAGGATGTTTGATCGGCGTTAAGGGGTGTTGAGACGCTTCTGAAGTGCTGACGAATGAAGATGCTCGGCGAGCGCATTGCTTGCGCTTCGACGACGCCCCAGCTCACCGCTTTATTCTTCGCCTTCGGGCAAAGTCTGCGTGGTTCGGGCATCTTCTGGTATAATTTCTCGTGCTGTGTGACTGTCGGGATGTGGCGCAGTTTGGTAGCGCGCCTGCTTTGGGAGCAGGATGTCGCAGGTTCGAATCCTGTCATCCCGACCATTTCGGCTTTTGCTTGTCCATGCGCGCCCATGGCTCAACGGATAGAGCATCGGACTTCTAATCCGACGGTTGCAGGTTCGAGTCCTGCTGGGCGCGCCAGCTTGCCCTTCATTACCGTTACTCAACGAATAGTGCTTCTCATCTGCCGATATGCGTTTTCGCGGTATGCTCTCTGCATCGTTTCGGCATCGAGGAGGATCAATGGCGTATCTCGAAAACCATTCGCTGTATTACAAGAAGTCGTGCCCGTACTGCACGAAGGTGCTTCGCTTCATGGATGAAAACAAGATCACGCTCGACATGCGCGACACGCTTCAGCCCGGCAATCAGAATGACCTTATCCGCGTCGGCGGGAAGAAACAGGTTCCGTGTCTGGTTATCGACGGGAAAGCGATGTACGAGTCGGATGACATCATCGATTACCTGCGCCAGTACGTCTCATAGTGCGGCGATGGCGGTTTTGCCTGGGCTTCAAAACAGCAAAATGCTGGGCTCGTGTTCGAAAATGACGATTTTTCGGTCCAAGTGACGTCGCAGGCCATTTATCAACGCAAAGGAAAAGAAGCTACGCCACAAATCACTTGAATTTGTGGCGTAGCTTTTGTCAGGGATGCGATTGAAATAGTGAAATAGGCGAAATAGATGCCCTCAGCCGCGAAAAATCGTCATTTTCGAACGCGGGGAGCCGATTTTCCTGCACGCCGACGACTGCCTTTACTTTTCGAGCTTCGAACGCAGCTCGAAGAGCGCGTTGCCGCGATGCGATATCGCGTTCTTCTCCTCGGGAAGCGCTTCGGCGAGCGTGCGCTTGAAATCGAACGTCTCCGCAAGGAAAAGCGGATCGTAGCCGAAGCCGTTCTCGCCGCGCTCCTCGTGCCCGATTCTTCCTTCGACCGTGCCGTGCGCGTCGATTTCGCGCCCCGATTCGTCCAAGAACACGAGTGTGCACACAAAGCGGGCCGTTCGCTCCTCGTCGGCCACGCCGTTAAGCTCGCGGAGAAGCTTGGCGTTGTTTGCCGCGTCGTCGCCGTGCTCTCCGGCGTAACGCGATGAATACACGCCCGGCGCCCCGTCGAGTGCGTCGACTTCGAGTCCCGAATCATCGGCGAGCACGCATACTGCGTGGCCGCACGTTTCCTTCGCGGCCTCCCATGCTGCATGCACTTTGATGCGCGCATTGCCTAAGAACGTGTCGGCGTCCTCTTCGGGGTCGGACTCGATGTTAAGCTCGCGCAGCGTGCGGAATTCCCAGCCGGGAAAATCGAGTGCGTGCGCGATTTCCTCGGCCTTGTGCGCGTTGTTGCTTGCGATGACGATCGTTTTCGCGTGAGACATAAGGTTGAAGCCTTTCTTGCGTGCGTTTAAGGCAGGTCAACGTGGTGAACAGGGCCGATCCGGCGCCTGAACACGCGGCTTCCGAAGCTCTCGAAGCCTTCCGTGTCGGTGCCGGTCGTGTTGAACTCGTAGACCGCCTCGTTGTCGGGGCGCGCTTTCTGCCCGCGCCGCTCGAGGATCTCGGCGACATCGATGGCGGTTTCGTGCGCCGAGGAAATGAGCGTGACGTTGCGGCCGATAACGCTTCCGATCAGCGCTTTGAGAAGTGGGAAGTGCGTGCAGCCCAAAACGAGCGTGTCGATTTCGCAGCGGCGCAGCGGGTCAAGGTAATCCTGCGCGATTTCTTGGAACGCTGGGCGGATGTAAACCTTCGAGGCGAGCGAGGTGAACTCCTCGATGGGACCTTCCGCCATCTTGATGCCCTGCTCGGCGATGTCGACGAAGCGAGGGGTGGCGGTGGAGAAAACGGTGATACCGGCGTCGATGTGGCGGATCGCTTTCGTGTACGCGTCCGATTCGACGGTCGCCTTCGTTGCGATGACGCCGACTCGGCGGTTCTTCGTTGCGTGGGCGGCAGCGCGCGCGCCCGGCTCGACCACGCCGATCACGGGAACGGGAAGCGTCTGCTGCGCGTGCGCGAGCCCGGCCGCGGTCGCGGTGTTGCAAGCGATGACGATGAGCTTCACACCGCGCGCGACGAGCCATTTTCCGATTTGCTGGACGAATCCGTCGACCTCGGAAAGCGAGCGCTGCCCATAGGGAGCACGCGACGAATCGCCCAGGTAGATGATGGATTCATGGGGAAGTTTCCGCGCGATGTCGCGCGCGACGGTAAGCCCGCCGAAACCCGAGTCGAACACGCCGATGGGCGCGTTGTCGAAGGAGCCGCCGATAGCTTCCGGCAATCCCTCCGAATCACCGTTCGGAGTGCCGGGAAAAAGTATGTTCGAATCGTTGTCCATACTGCGAAAGTATACCCCAGGACCAATACCTCGATAACCGAATCACAATACGTTCAACGGGGGAGGGGGAGGCGAAAGCGCAACAATCTTCGCTTCGTCCGAAAAAAATTCAAAAAAGGGGTTGCGTGGTTTCGGCATCTACGGTATTCTAATCGGGCTGCTGAAGCGGGGTGTTAGCTCAGTTGGTTAGAGCGCCGGCCTGTCACGTCGGAGGTCACGAGTTCGAGTCTCGCACATCCCGCCA
>CAKUGU010000026.1 GCA_934654815.1 uncultured Ellagibacter sp. | reverse complement strand
GGTTGAAATCGTTTGAGTCATACCAATCCATTGAGCCTTTGTAAGTCGCTCCCCGCACGGGGAGCGCGGGTTGAAATCTTTCTCCTTTTTTTCCATTGGGGTAGCTGATTTGTCGCTCCCCGCACGGGGAGCGCGGGTTGAAATTCGAACTGCGTGAACACGGATTGACGGAGGTCGGTCGCTCCCCACACGGGGAGCGCGGGTTGAAATATTAATGAGGGAGATTTACGATTGTGCATGTATGATGTCGCTCCCCATGCGGGGGCGCGGATTGAAATATTATCGTTGAGTCTTCTGCATATGTCGATTCAGTTGCTCCCCACACGGGGAGCAAGGATTGAAATCCCAGCCACGAGACCGCCATCGTTGTCCACAGTGGTCGCTCGCCACACGGGGAGCGACGACAAAATCGCCTCAAAACACGAAAAAGCCCCGCCGCAGCGGGGCATTGCCTGTTTACTTATGTCATGCGTTCGGCGTCCTCGCCTTCCCTACCTGTGCGCTACGTAGTAGCCGGCGGCTTCTACTGCTCGCTCGATCGCGTCACGGTCGATGGGGGTTTTCGCAAGGATGCGCGCCTCGCCGGTGGCGAGGTCGACGCGGGCCCACGTCCCCGGCAGCGAGTTCAGCGCGTTCTGCACGCGCTCGACGCACTTTTCGCAGGTCATACCCTTAACACGCACATTGAGGGAATGGGGGTAGTTCGCCTCGTCGGTGTCTTCCACCTCGACCGGCTTCGTCTTCTTCGCCTTCGGCTCCTTCGGGCCGCCGCCGCAGCAATCATCCTTCAGCGAGAACACGCGATACATGCGCCGTCCCGCGAAAACCATGCCGACGATGATGACGATGAGGATGATGAGAGTTGGCGCGTTCATGGGCCCGACCTTTCCAGCCTTTCCCCGCAAGGGAAGTTATCTATCACTGACTTGAACCCAGTGTAGCGCCCTCCGCACCCGGCGACGACGGCAAAAGTTAGCCACGCGCAAAACCTTCATATACCAGGGAGGGGTATACGCGAACTAGAGTCGCAATCCAGCAGAAGGACGTCGTCCCGCCGCACGCTCACCTATCTCCCTGCTACTCGCTCAAGTCCTCCGCGAACCCCACGCGGTAGTTCGAGAACACCACGCCGTCGCCGTCCTGCGTCGCGTCCAAGTCCACATCGGCCGCGATCGCGAAGTCGCTGTCGCCGTCCGCGTCATGGAAGATCTGCCGCACGTGCCACACGTGCGCCCGCTCCTCGTCGGCCTCGTCGATCATAAGGTACGCCTTCGAGCGCGCATCCGCGTCGAGCAGCACCTCCTCGTGCGCCTCGTAGAGCCCATCGAGCGCCGCCGCCCATGCGCGCTCGCCGAAGCCCCACTCGCCGTCCATGGCCCCGAGCGCCGCGGCGTCGCGATGCGCCGCCGCCCTCACGCGGGCGAAGAGCGCGTTGCGCACGAGCACGGTGAGCCCGCGCCGATCGCGCACGACCGGCGCGTCCTCGGGTGCCGGCGGCGCCGCATCGAGCGCCGCGCCCGCGTTCTCCCATTCGTCAACCAGGCTCGAGTCGACCGAACGCACCACGAGCCCCAGCCACGCGACGATGTCCTCAAGCCGCTCGTCGCGCTTGCCCTCGGGCACCGTGCGATCGAGCGCGCGGAACGCCTCCGACAAGTAGCGCAGAAGCGCGCCCTCGTAGCGCGTGATCCCCAGCTGCTGGATGTACCCCTTGAAGTCCGCCGCGCATTCCAGCATGTCACGCAGAACCGACTTCGGGCGCAGGCAATAGTCGCGAGCCCACGGCACGGCCTCGCAGTACTTCTCGAACGCCGCGTCGAGCAGGTCCTCGAGCGGTTTCGCGTACGTCACGTCGGCGATGCGCTCCAGGCGCTCCTCGTATTCCACGCCGTCCATCTTCATCTCGGCCATCGCCTTGTCGCGCGCCTTGCGCTCCTGCGCGCGCAGCACCTGACGCGGGTCCTCAAGCGTCGCTTCCACCATCGACACCACATCGAGCGCGTAGTCGTCGCTTTCGGGGTCCAAAAGCTCCAGCGCCGCCAGCAGAAACGGCGAAAGCGGCTGGTCGAGCGCGAAATCCTCCGGCAGATCGACCGTCACGAAGTAGTCGGCGCCGCCGTCTTCGCGCTCGGCCTTCTCCACCACGCCCGCGGAGATGAGCGTGGCGAACACCTCGTCGGCGCGCACCGACAGCTTCACCTTCTCCTCGTCGGGCTGCATCGAGTCCGCGATGAGCTGCTCCACGCGCGCGCGGGCATCTCCGCCCTGCTCCACTTCCGAGAGCACCATCGAATGCGTGATGCGCATGCGGGGCGTCAGCTTCTCGGGCTCGGATTCGACAAGGCGCGTGAACGTGTCCTCGTTCCAGCCGACGAAGTTCTCGGGCGGCTTCTTCTTCTTGATGCGGCGCAGCTTCTTGGGGTCGCCTGCGGCCTTCACCTCGGCCTTGTGGTTCTCGATGTCGTGCTCGGGCGCCTCGGCGATGACCACGCCCTCGGTGTCGAAGCCGGAACGGCCCGCACGCCCGGCGATCTGGTGGAACTCGCGCGAGCGCAGCCGGCGCATCTTATGCCCGTCGAACTTCGCGAGCGCCGTGAGCACCACGGTGTGGATGGGCACGTTGATGCCCACGCCGAGCGTGTCGGTTCCGCAGATGACGGGGAGAAGCCCCTGTTGGGCGAGCTTTTCCACCAAGAGGCGATAGCGCGGCAGCATCCCCGCATGGTGCACGCCTACACCGCACCCGAGCAAACGCTTCAAGGTCTTGCCGAACGCGGTGGTGAACTTCGCGCCCTTCATGGCGTCCTTCACCGCCTCGCGCTGCTCCTTGGTGGCCACCCCGTAGCTCGCAAGCGCCGACGCGCTCGAAAGCGCCGCGTCCTGCGAGAAGTGCACGAGGTAGAGCGGTCCCTCCCCCTTGCGCAGCGCGAGTTCGACCGTCGCCTCGAGCGGCGTCAGGGCGTACTCGTAGGAAAGCGGCACGGGGCGCGGCGCGTCCGTGATGCAGTCGACGTCCTTGCCCGTTTGGCGGCGAAGCGTCTCGGCGATCTGGGTCACGTCGCCGAGCGTGGCGCTCATCAGCAGAAACTGCACATTGGGAAGCGTGAGCAGGGGCACCTGCCACGCCCAGCCGCGGTCGGAATCGGAAAAGAAGTGGAACTCGTCCATGGCGACGCTCTCGATGGGCGCGTCTACGCCCTCGGCGAGCGCCTGGTTCGCGAGGATCTCCTCGGTGCAGCAGATGACCGGCGCCGACGTGTTGATGTGCACGTCGCCTGTGATCATGCCGACGTTCTCGCGCCCTAGAAGCTCGACCAGGTTGAAGAACTTCTCGCTCACGAGCGCCTTGATGGGAGCGGTGTAGTACGACCGCTCGCCGAAGCACATCGCGATGAAGTGCATGCCGAGCGCCACAAGCGACTTGCCCGAGCCGGTCGGCGTGCCCAAGATGACGTGGTCGCCCACCATGATCGACATGAGGGCCTCTTCCTGGTGCGGCCACAGCTCGATGCCGCGCGACGCCACCCAGTCGCAGAACGCCTCGAAGGCCTCCTCCTCGGTCAAGTCGGGGTGCTCGTCGTAGAGCCTGCAGGCGAGCGCACCCAACTCCCCCGGCGCGTTCTCCTCGCGCGCCGCCGAGGCGAGCTGGGCTGTTTCATCTTCGAATGCGTGGTCTGCGGAATCGGGCACGATCGCTCCTTGCGTCGGGGAAGCAGCGGGCGCGCGAAACCGCGCGCCCGCCGTCGGGAAGTCATTTGGGTTCAAGTGTAGCGCACTACCTTCGCGCGCGGCGAGATGCACACCCGATGTGCGGAAAAGCCCTTTAAGCCCCAGCCGCCTCGAGCGCGCGCTCGAGGTGCGCCCTGTACCCTTCGGCAAGCGATGCAGGCGAAACGACGCGTACCTTCCCACCGAGGCATGCGAGCCAGCCGTAGAGCACCGGCCCCGCGACGGCCGGAGCCGTCACCCGCACGCAACCGTCATCGGCGGCGGAAACCTCGACGTCGGCGCCGAACCGATCGATCACGACGTCCATCGCCTCGGGCGCCACCGAGAACGTCGCCTGAAGCGCACAAGCGGCCGCACCGCCGAGAAGCGAGTTCTCGTACGCCTCGATGTCGAAGGCTCCGTTGTAGGCGACACGGGCGGCCGGCTCGTCGCACACCTCGACGTAGTCCATGCGATCGACGCGGAACGCCGCAAGTTCCCCTTCCGCCGCGCCGGCTGCGACCAGATAGTACGACCCGCGCGAGCAGACAAGGTCGAGCGGCGTCTCGACGTAGCGCTCGTTGCCGGGGCGCATCGCCTTTCGCTTCGCCTCGTCGAACCTGAAGTAGCGAAACGATACCTTCTTCTTGGAGGCGAGGGCGTCGTTGATGCGGTCGATCTTCGTGAACGCAGATTCCCCCTGCACCTTGATCCGCCCGGCAACCTGCATGCGCCCGTCGAGTTTGGCGCGGTCGCATTCGGGGGTGATGAGTTTAAGGCCGCGCACGAGCGCGTCAGCGCGGCGCTGCGTGAGCTCGGCCGACGACTGGAGCGCACAGGCGATGTCGCGCATGTCGTCGGTGTCGAGGTCGCGGGAGACGAGCGCGTATTCGGCAGGGGCGCGCTGGAGCACCCTGACGTCGAGGCCGAACTCGCGAAGCGACTCGATGTCGCGATAGACCGACTTGCGCTCGGCCTTGATGCCGCACGCCTCGAGCTCTTTCAGGATGGCGCTCATCGTAAGGCCCTGGCTAGCGGATGTCTTCGTGTAGAGCATTTTCATGAGGTAAAGAAGCTTCAGTTTCTGGACGTTGACCATAACGAAGGCTCCTTATCGTTAAGAGAAATAATGCATACTTATTATATCGCTACGTTTTCCCTGATGAATAAGCGTTTATGACATGAAACGCGTCGTTTGTTACATTTTGACCGTCCCATTGTTGGTTCAGACCATGTCTAGTATCTCGCAAGGTGCCTTACCGTTTGCCGCTTGCGACGGGCACGATCGAGCCCCGAAACGCGAGCGCGCCCTACCGCCCCATGGCACGGTAGGGCGCGCATGCCGCGGGCGAGGGCGCGGCGGGTCGGCTATAATTCGATATCGCACGAAATGCAATCACGCTCGACCATTGGATGTGACCACATGCAAGCACGAAGAACCGCAAACGAGGCGCTCAACCGCGCGCTTTCCCACTACGACGCCGTCCGCGACGACTACCTCGACGCGCTGCGCGCCCATGGCGTCGAGTTCGCGCCCGCGGGTTCGTCCGACGCCGAGATCGCGCGGCTTCGCGGCGAGCTCCGGAAACGCGGCGCCGAGTTCCGCAACGCCGGCGCCTCGATCCGCGTGGGCTGGATCTCGAAGGCATGCATCGAGTGCACGGGCAACCGCGGCAGCGAGACGTTCTCCACCACGTTCAAGTGCCACCGCGACTGCTACTTCTGCTTCAACCACAACCAGGCCGACTACGACACGTTCTTCCGCGAGGGCTGCCCGTGGGAGGAAGGCCTCGACCGCGCCGCGAAGACCTACACCGACGGCCTCGCCGTCATCGGGCTCACGGGCGGCGAGCCGCTTTTGAGCTTCGAGGACTCCATCCGCTTCCTCACACGCGCCGGCGAGCTCTTCCCCGATGCTCACAAGCGCATGTACACCTCGGGCGATCTGCTCACCGAGGACATGGCGCGTCGCCTACGCGACGCGGGGCTCAAGGAAATCCGCTTCAGCGTGAAAGACTTCGACCCCGAGCCCTTGCAGGAGAAGGTGCTCGACGCGATGCGCCTCGCCAAGCGCTACATCCCCGACGTCATGGTGGAGATGCCCATCATCCCCGGCACCGAGGCGCGCATGAAGGAGCTGCTCGCGAGCTTCGAGGAAATCGGCATCCGCGGCATCAACATGCTGGAGTTCTGCTTCCCCTTCCACAGCTGGGATGAGTTCGCCAAGCGCGGGCTCACCGTGCGCAACCCGCCCTTCGACGTCATGTACGACTACGGCTACTCGGGCGGGCTCCCCATCGCCGGCAGCGAAGAGCTCGCGCTCTCGCTGATGGTTTATGCCATCGACCAGGGATTTTCCTTCGGCATGCACTACTGCTCGCTCGACAACAAGCACCGAAGCGAGATGCGCCAGCGAAACGAGCGCGCGGCGCATGTGCACCCCTGCTTCGAGTTCGACGAGGGCGATTTCTTCCTGAAGACGGCGAAGGTGTTCGGGAGCGACCGCGCCACGGCCAAGATGATCCTTTCCGCCGCCGGGTGCAGCACGTTGGTCGACGACGAGGACGAGGACTCGACGGCGTTCCCGCCGCGCTACCTTGCGTGCCTGAAGGGCACATCGGTCATGCCCGCCATCGCGTTCGCGGTGCTCGAGTCCGACAAGGACGGCAGCTACCTGCAGGAGCTCGATCTCCGCGTGGCGGAATAGGGCCGCGGGAAATGCGGGGTGCCCCGCCCCCTGCGAGGCGCGATCGTGGCAACGGGAAGCTGGGCGCCCACACCCGCGCGCGGCATCGCGCAGGCACCGGCAACGCCCGTCCCGCACTGCCCCGCGGCGCTCCACGCGCCCTGCGGCATGAAAAAAGCGGCTCGCTCCCCTTCTCGGGAAGCGAGCCGCTCGTCGTTTACGGGACAGCTTGCAAACCGCAGCGCTACTTGCGCGCGATGGCCGCCTTCGCCGCCGCGGCGACCGCGGCCGCGTCGAGGTTGAAGTAGCCTAGAAGCTCCTCGAACTCGCCGGACTTGCCGAAGCGATCCTTCACGCCAACGAACTCGCAGGGAGCGGGGTGCTTGCGCGCGAGGCACTCGGCCACGGCGGAACCGAGGCCGCCGTGCACGCTGTGCTCCTCGGCGACGACGCAGCAGCCCGTCTTCGCGACGGACGCCGTGATGGTCTCCTCGTCGAGCGGCTTCACCGAAAACGCGTCGATGACCTCGGCGGAGATGCCCTCGGCGGCAAGCGCGTCGGCGGCTGCGAGCGCCTCGCGGATTTCAACGCCGCACGCCACGATGGTCACGTCCGACCCCTCGCGCAGCGTGTAGGCGCGCCCGAGCTCGAGCTCGACGTCGTCGGCGTACACGCATGGCACGGCCGCGCGGCCCATGCGCACGTACACCGGACCCGGCGTCTTCGCGGCGAGCTTGATGGCAGCGCGCGCGGCCGCGTAGTCGGCGGGCACGAGCACGCGCATGTTGGGCAGCCCGCGCATGAGCGAGATGTCCTCGAGCATCTGGTGGCTGCCGCCGTCGGGGCCGACCGACACGCCCGCGTGCGTGGGGCAGATCTTCACGTTGAGGTTGCTGTAGCACACCGTGTTGCGGATCTGGTCGTAGGCGCGCCCGGTGCCGAACACGGCGAACGAGCCCGTGTAGGCGATATGCCCGGTGAGCGCCAAGCCCGCCGCCACGTCGATCATGTTCTGCTCGGCGATGCCGCAGTTGAAGAGCTTGTCCGCGTTCTCGGGAGCTGCGGCCGCGAACTTCTTGGTGGTGGTGGAACCCGACAGGTCGGCGTCGACGGCGACGACGGGCTCACCTTCCGCCGCGAGCTCGGCGAGCGTGACGCCGAAGGCCGCGCGGGTCGCGAGTTTCTTTTCCGCCTGGGCGGCGTCTGCAAGCTTAACCACGGGTTTCCTCCTTATCGCATGCGCCCGCAAGCTCGGCAAGCGCGGTTTCGAGTTGCTCGGCGTTCGGGGCTTTGCCGTGCCAGCCGGCCTGGTTCTCCATGAACGACACGCCCTTGCCCTTCACCGTCTCGGCGATGACCGCGTGCGGCGCGCCGTCGGATGCGGCCTTGCATTCGCCGAGCAGCTTGACGAGCGCGTCGATGTCGTGGCCGTTCACGTGATGGACCTGCCACCCGAACGCCTCGAACTTGGCACCCAGATCCTCGGGGCTGCACACCTCGGTCACCTTGCCGTCGATCTGCAGGCCGTTGTGGTCGATGATCGCGGTGAGGTTGCCGAGACGGCGATGCGCGGCGAACATGGCGGCCTCCCACACCTGGCCCTCTTCGCATTCGCCGTCGCCCAGAAGCGCGAAGACGCTGCCCGGCTTGCCGTCGAGGCGAAGGCCCGCGGCGGTGCCGGCGGCGATGGAAAGCCCCTGGCCCAAAGAGCCGGTGGACACCTCAACGCCCGGGCAGAGGTTGCAGTCGGGGTGCCCCTGAAGGCGCGTGCCGAGCTTGCGCAGCGTTTTCAGCTCTTCGACGGGGAAATAACCCGCATGGGCGAGCGTGGCGTAGAGCGCCGGCGCCGCATGGCCCTTGGCCAGGAAGAACCAGTCACGGCCTTCCATCTTGGGGTTTTTCGGGTCGTGCTTGAGCACGCCGCCGAAGTACAGCGAAGTCAGGATGTCGGTGCACGAGAGCGATCCCCCCGGATGCCCGCTTCCCGCTTCTGCGATCATGCGCAGAATGTCGCAGCGAACGTCAGTCGCCACTCGCTTGAGGTCGGTCATTGCAATCCTTTCGTCTATTGCGAAACACGCCACTTGTGATACCCGATCACGAATTGCTCGATATCGCCGGAAAGCACCGCGTCGACGTTGCTCGTTTCGACGCCGCTGCGCAGGTCTTTCACCAGCTGATAAGGATAAAGCACGTAGTTGCGGATCTGGCTGCCGAACGAGTTTTCCATCCGCTCGCCGCGAAGGGCGTCGATTTCCTGCTCGCGTTTCTGGCGCTCAAGCTCGTAGAGCTTGCCGCGCAGAACGCGGAAGGCCGCTTCCTTGTTCTGGAGCTGCGACTTCTCGTTTTGGCAGGTGACCACGATGCCGGTCGGGATATGGGTGAGGCGGACGGCCGAGTCGGTCGTGTTCACGCACTGCCCGCCCGGGCCGCTCGAACGGTACACGTCGACGCGCACGTCGGCGGGGTTCAAATCGACCTCGATGTCGTCGGGAAGCACCGGCATAACCTCCACGCTCGCGAAGGTGGTGTGGCGGCGCTTCTTGTCGTCGGTCGGGGAAATGCGCACGAGGCGGTGGACGCCCATCTCGCTTCGGAGCATGCCGTAGGCGTTGCGCCCCTCGATCTGAATCGTTGCCTTGTCGAGTCCGATGCCCTCGCCGGGCACCGCGTCGAGCACCGAGACCTTCCAGCCCTTGTCCTCGGCGTAGTGCGTGTACATCTTGTACAGCATCTCCGTCCAGTCCTGGGCCTCAAGGCCGCCCGAGCCGGGATTGATGGAGAGGATGGCGTCACCAGAGTCGAAGTCGCCCGAGAACCAGGAGGTGACCTCGAGCGAGTCGAGCGAATCGTCGAGCTTTACGAGCAGGGAGGCCGCCTCGTCGGCGAACGACTCGTCCTCGTCCGAGAGCTCGGCGGCGGCGCGCACCTCTTCGAGGAGCGCCACCGCGGCGTCGTACTCGGCGATGGTGTCGCGGAGGTTCGAGGCCTGTTTGGAAACCGCCTGGGCATGCGAGGCGTCGTCCCAGAAGCCGGGCGAGGCAATCTGCGCGTCGAGATTGCCGAGCTCGGCGGTCTTGTCGTCGATATGGAGGTACGAGCGGGAATCGGCCACGCGCTGCGCGGCGAGCTCGATGTGGTCTTTCAGTTCTTTATCAGCCATAGCTTCCTTATGGTACCAGCAAATGGCCGCCGCCGCCCAATCGAACGCGCGCGTCCACCGATTCTTCGCGCGAAAGGTAACGATGTCGCCACCGATGCGGGCGCGCCGTTGCGAAGCGCGGGCGCGGGCGCGTATAGTCGGGGAAACGGAAGACCCGACCGCCCGAGGAGGCCGCCCATGGACGCCTGCTGCGCTCTCTTGCTTCAAAACGCCGGAGTCGACCTGGCGGACGCGCACGCCCGCTTCGACGGCGACGAGGCGCTGTTCCTCACGCTCGTGACGATGTATCTGGATGATGCGCACTTCGACGGGATCGTCGACGCGCTCGGGAAAGACGACGTGCAGCGCGCCTTCAAGCACGCCCATGCGCTCAAGGGAGCCGCCGGCAACCTCTCGCTTTCCCGCCTGCACGATGCCGCGAGCGCGACCTGCGAGCTTTTGCGCGCGGGCGAGGTCGAGGCGGCGCGGGCGAGCCTGACGAAGCTCTCGCGCGCCCACGACGCGGCGCGCCGGAACCTTGCGGCGCTCAAGGACGCGGGTCTAGGGTAGCGGGTGCAAGCAGCACGCGGTGTCGGGCGCTGAACGGCCACGCGGCGCCAAGCGGCCCGCGGGCTATTCCTCCACGTAGATGCCGTCTTGCTTGAAGATGACGTAGAACGTGCGGAAGAACACCTTCACGTCGAGCAGGAAGCTCACGTGGCGCACGTAGTACACGTCGAGTTTCAGGCGTTCGCGCCAGGGCAGCGAGTTGCGGCCGTACACCGCCGCGTACCCCGTGATGCCGGGCTTCACCAGCAGCTTCTCGGCGTCGTCGCCCTCGTAGAGCTCGGTTTCCCGGCGCAGGTCGGGGCGCGGGCCGATGACGCTCATGTCGCCTTTCAGCACGTTCAGGAACTGCGGCATCTCGTCGAGGCTCGTCTTGCGCAGAAACGCCCCAACGCGCGTCATGCGCGGATCGTCGGCGCCGTTGTAGGTGGAGCCGTCCTCCATCACCAAGTCGGGCGCGTTCACCTTCATGGACCGCAGCTTGTACATGGTGAAGTCGCGGCCGCCCTTGCCCACGCGCGGCGCGTTATAGAAGATAGGACCCTTGTCTTCGAAGTAGATGAAGGGCGCGGCTACCACGATGACGAGGAGCACGAACGGCAGGGCGACAAGCCCGAGCACGATGTCGCAGACGCGTTTCCCGAAGCGAAGGTACATCACGCGACGCCTTCGGTTTCGAGGGCGGCGTACACGCGGTGGAACGCGTCGACCACGTAGTCGACGTCCTCGTCGGTGAGCTTCGTGTGGAGCGGCAGCGTCACCTCGTTCTCGAACTGGGCGAACGCGTTCGGGAAGTCGGCGATGTCGAACCCGAGGTTCTTGTACGCCGTCAGAAGCGGCAGCGGCTTGTAATGCACATTGCACGCCACGCCTTCCTCCGCCATGCGGTTGATGAGCTCGTTGCGAAACGCCTGCCCGTGGCCTGAAAGCCGCACGAGCATGAGGTGCCCCGACGACGCGAAGTCATCGCCGTAGTGCTCGATGATCTGCAGCGGCAAGTCGGCGAGCGCGGCGGTGTAGCGCTCGTACAAGCTGCGGCGGCGCGCGAGCAGATCGGGGTAGCGGCGAAGCTGCGCCAGGCCGAGCGCCGCCTGCAGGTCGGTCATGTTGCATTTCCAGCCGGGGAACGCGACGTCGTATTCCCACGCACCCGCGCGCGTCTTCGACAGCGCGTCTTTCGTCTGACCGTGCAGCGACATGAGCATGAGGTCGCGATACAGCTCGTCGGAATCAAGTCCAGGGATGTTTCGCCAGGTGAGGGCGCCACCTTCGGCCGTGGTGAGGTTCTTCACCGCATGGAAGGAGAACGTCGTGAAGTCGGCCTCCTGCCCCGAGCGCAACCCCTCGCGGCGCGCGCCGAACGAGTGCGCGCCGTCGGCGACGACGGGCACGCGCGAGAAGAGCCGCTCGCGATCGGTGCGCGGGGACCACTTCCCCGCCACGGAATCGAGCACGGACGCGAGCTTGCCGTAGTCGCACATGACGCCCGCCACGTCAACGGGGATGACCGCGCGCGTGTTCTCGGTGACGAGCGCGGGCAGCCGGTCGTAGTCCATCTCGTAGGTTCCCGGCGCCACGTCGCAGAGCACGGGCGTGGCCCCCACGTGCACGATGGGGCTTGCCGAGGCGGTGTAGGTGTAGGCGCTCGTGATGACCTCGTCGCCGGGCCCGATGCCGAGCGCGCGCAGGGCGCACTCGAGCGCCGCGGTGGCCGACCCGAAGCACGCGAAACGCTCGGTGCCGCTGAAGGCGGCCAGGTCGCGCTCGAACTGCTTGGTCTTGGGGCCGGTGGTGATCCATCCGCTTCTAAGCGCGTCTGCGACCTCGTCGATCTCGGCGTCGGTGATGTCGGGGGGAGAGAAGGGGATGTCTCGTTTCACGTTCATGGCAAAAGCCGGTCCTTTCGAGCATTCGCGCCTCATGCGCCCGACGCACGGGGACGGCGGCGCTTCGGCTGGGCGCGCAAAGCGGGGCGAAGAGCCCCGCGTAATCGCTTGTTCAAGCATTCCATTGTGACGCAACCGCACGCAGGCAGGCGGGGGACTACAGCAAATTGCGTATCAATTCCACTATAGCCTTGTACGAGTGGGCCTGGTCGAACTCGCGCTCGGCGACGTCCCGGGCCTTCGCGCCCATGATCTTGCGCGACGAGGGGTGGCCGGCCAGGCGCACGATCTCGTCCGCAAGCACAGCAGCGTCGCCCGGCACCACGTTCGCGCCGAACCCGTCGGCCTCCACCTTCGCGCAGAACTCGGGGCTTTCCCCCGTGTTCACCAGGGGGATGCCCGCCGCCAGGTAGTCGCCGATCTTGGTGACGATGCTCTGCGCGGCGCCGTGCACGAGCGAGTTCACCGTGAGGTCGGCCCTCGAGAGGAACGCTGCCATGCGGTCGTAGGGCGTGTAGCCCAGAAAGTCGACAGGGGCGCCTTCCTCGGCGGCAAGGCGCTCCAAGCGCTCGCGATCGGGGCCGTCGCCCAGGATCTTCACGCGCAGGCCGCTCATCTGCCCCGACGCGATCTTCGCGGCGCGCACGAGCGTTTCAAGGTCGTAGCTCGCGCCGAGCGTGCCGGCGTAGGTTACCCAGAACTCCCCTTCCGGCTTGCCAATGGACGACGCGTACGCGGCGACCCCGGCGTCGAACGCCGCAAGGTCGTTGCCCACGTACACGGTAAGGTGCGGGCAGGGCTTCTCGCGGTCGCGCATGGGGCGGGCGGCGTACTCGTCGGAGGTTCCCACTACCGCGGAGGCAAGCTCGTACACGCGTCGCGCGTCGCGCGCGAACGGGTAGAAGGCGATGTCGCTCACCACGGGGATGTTCACGACCATGCGCATAGCCTCGGGCCACAGGTCGTTCACGTCGGCCACGAACGGGATGTTGTGGGCGCACGCGGTCTCGGCGCAGACGCGGGCGACGTCGTTCGGCGGGATTTCCGCGTAGATGAGGTCGAACGCGTGCTCATCGGCGGCGAAGCGGTCGTTGAACATCGCGCGTAGGTTCTTGGCGGCCTTGCGGTGGCTCAAGATGCGCGAGAGGTCGAGGTTTCTCTGGTACCCGGGCTCGGGGATGAAGACCACACGGTAGGGAAGGTTGCGGTAGCACGGCTTGTCGGTGTCGCGCTGCGCCTTTTCCCAGTGCTGGAACGACGAGGTGAAAAGCGTCACGTCGAAGCCCGCGGACGCGAGCAGCTCGGACAGGAAGCGGAAGCGCGTGTAGCCGCGCGTCTCGTCGCCGAGCTTCACGCCCATGGTGACCACGGCGATGCGCGGCGCGCGGGTGGGCGGGCGATGGGTGTTCGTAAGGTTGTCCATGGTTCGGCAGTATACCAGCACGAACGCGGCAAGACCACGGCGGACGGCAGGACGCATCGAGGTTCCGAGCGCTCGCCGCCCGGCGGCGTCACCGGCGTCGGGAGACGGGCGGGGCGGCATCTAATGCCGCCCCGCCCCGCAATCAGCCTTGCGCAGCCCACCGCGCTTCCTCGCGAAACGCAACAAGGCCCGCAGCTCAAACGGCCTCCGAACAGCCTACCCCTTCGAGGCGTACACCACGTTGTCGGCGGCGTTTTCCCAGGCCGGCAGCCTGAAGATGCGGAATCCCTTCTGCCGCAGCGCCTCGCACTCGGCCCGAGCCGCGTCCCCAACGGAAAGCGCGCCGTTCGGGCACGAGTTCACGCAGTAGGGCGCCTCGCCTTCCTTCACGCGCCCGGGGCAGCGGATGCAACCCGTCGACCAGATGGGGATCCAGCTCATGTGCAAGTCGGGCCACACCCCCGCCGGCCGATCGATGCCCTCGCCGCTGCCCTCGGTGCGCACCGTGAGCCAGTACGTGTCGTCGGGCAGGCTGTTGCCCACCTTGCAGGCGAGCGAACAGGTCCAGCACCCCGTGCAGCGCTGCAAGTTAACCAGAATCGTCTTCTCGTCCATGTCGCTCCCCTATTCCTCGACTTTGCGCACGTCGCACGCGCAATCCCAGATCGTGTCCCACGCACCGGCCATGCCGCCGATGCCGCCCGTGCCGAAGCCCGGCTGGTAGCCGCCGATCGCGCGCACGCAGCTGTCCCAATGCTTGGACACGTCGTTGAGCGTGTAGTCGCTGCCGAGCGCCGGGATGAGCTCGGAGTACATGCCGTCCTCGAACGCGTCGTGGCGCCACCCGAACCAGCACTGCACCGTTCCCGGGGGAATCTGCTGGTCGAGCTTCATCTCGATCGTCACATGACCGCGCTCGTTGTAGATCTCCACCTTGTCGCCGTCCTTGACGCCCTCGGCGGCGGCGTCGGCCGGGTTCATGCGGCCCGTGGGGTGCCCGCCCGACAGGTCGGCCATCACCGGGTCGTCGGTGAACATCGACTGCATGAAGAAGCGCTGACGGCCGCTGAAGAAGTGGTACTTCCCCTTCGCCGTGCCGTTGCCCAAGCTCATGGGCGTGGGGGCCTCGAGCGGCTCGCGGTATGAGGCGAGCTCGGCGCCGACCGGGAGCAGACGCTCGCAGTAGAACTCCAGGCGCTTCGACGGCGTGTTGAACGAAAGCCCCATGAACGGGTCCCAGTTCACCGGCGGCGTCGCCGCGCGCACGAGTTTCTCCTTCTTCAGGCGCTCGTAGGTGAGCGGCGGCTGGATCCCTGCGATCATCGGCCACTTCGAGTCGAGGCGCACCGCGATCCACTCCTCCGCCGTCTTGTCGAAGTACTCGCCAAGGCCCACGCGCTTCGCGAGCTCGCTGTAGAGGAACGTCGGATCCTTCGCCTCGCCTTGCGGCTCGATGGCCGGTTCCTGCAGCACGATGTGATTGTACGCCGCCGACGCCACCAGCTCGTAGCGCTCGAAGGGCATGCAGTCGGGCAGCACGTAGTCGGCGTACTGGCCGGTGTCGGTCATCCAGATGTCCACATCGACGATAAGCTCCATCTGCGGGAAGATCTCGTCGATCCAAAGGCCGCGGTTCGGGCAGTTGTGCACGGGGTTGCCGGCAATGACCCAGAACGCCTTGATCGGGTAGGGCTCTTGGCTTTTCACCTGGTTGATGAACTCGTTTTGGCGCAGCATCTTCGCCTTATAGCCCTCGCGCCCGAGCGGCATGGTGATGGGCGTGTCGTTGAAGATGAGGGGGAAGCCCGCCGGGAGCATCTCGCTCGTGACGCCGGCGCCCGGGCGGCCCAGGTTGCCCGTCAGCATGCCGAGCAGGTAGAACGACCGGTAGCTTTCGCCCTGGTTCTGGTAGCGAAGCCCGAGCGCGCCGAAGATGTAGGCGTTCGGGGCGCTTACGTACTCATCGGTCAGGCGGCGCACCACGTCGGGCGCGACCCCCGTGATCGCCTCCTGCCATTCGGGCGTATAGCTCGCCACGTGCTCGCGCAGGCGCGCGAAGGCCGTCTTGCACGCCACGCCGCCGACGACATGGGCGCCGTCGAGCTCCATGTTCGCAACGGGGGAAGCCTGCTCGCCGGGCGTCGTGGGCGCGGCCGCGTTCGCGTCGGTGTCCCACACGAGGTAGTTGCCGTCCGCGTCGCGCAGGAACTCGCCCGTGTCGTCGCGCACGAGGAAGGGCGCGACCGTGTACGAGAGCAGGAATTGCTCGTTGTAGCGCTTCTCCTGGATGATGAGGTTCGCCATGGTGAGCGAAAGCGCCGGGTCGGAGCCGGGTTTCACGGGCACGAACTCGTCGGCGAAGCCCGCGGTGCCGTCGAACAGAAGCCCGATGTCGACGATCTTCGCGCCGTTCGAGCGCGCCTCTACCAGGTGCTTCGCGATGCGCTGTTGGTTCTCGATGGGGTTCGCGCCCCACACGATGATGTAGTCGGACGTGTCGAAGTTCGCCGGGTCGGTCGTCATGTACTTGTAGAAGTCGCCCATGTCGAAGAACGCGGCGTAGAACGGCCCGTTGTCGAGCCCGTAGCCCTGGATGGGGTCGGTCGCGCCCCACAGCCCCATGAAGCGCGAGCCGAGCACGGCGGCCAAACCCTGCGAGGGCGGCACCGATGCCACGACGTCCCACATGGCGAGCGACTCGGGCCCGTAATCGTCGCGCAGCTGAAGGAGCTTCGCGGCGATCTCGTCGAGCGCCTGGTCCCAGCTGATTTCCTCCCACTTGCCCTCGCCGCGCTCGCCCGCGCGCTTGAGCGGGTGCAGCAAGCGCTTCGGGTTGTACGGCTGCCGGCACGACATGATGCCCTTCTGGCAGATGTAGCCCTCGTTCGCCTCCGCGCCGGTGTAGTCCGGCTTCTCGGTGCGCACGATCTTGCCGTCTTTCACGATCGTCTTGATGGCGCAGAACTCATGGTCGCCCCACCCGGGACAGCAGGTGTAGACGAACGACTCCCCTTGTGCCATAGATTGCTCCTCTCGTTTTTCCGTTCGGGAAGGCTCCGCCGCGCCGAAGCTTTCATGCGCCCGGGCGCGCCGTGCGACCGGGCAGCCGAGCGACCGCACGACCGCATGGCCCCTGGAGCCCTTTGCGCTCGCGACGAGCCCCGCGGCTCGGGGCGCCCGTCGTCGCTTCGGCCCCTGTGCGGTGCCTTCCCGCCCCTTCCATTTCATTATGAAAAGGTTCGAAAGCAACCGAAAGAAGCGTATGATTGTCTTTTAGGCAACGTTTGGTTGCATATCGGCTGCAGAGAGGGCGGCGCCTATGAACATCGAGACGATTCGCTATTTCGAAGAGGCGGCGCGGGCCGGGTCGTTTTACGCGGCGGCGAAGCGCCTCGCCGTGTCGCAGCAGGGGCTGAACAAGGCGATCACCTCGCTCGAGGCGGAGCTCGCGACGAAGCTTTTCGAACGGAGCCGCAAGGGGGTCGAGCTCACGCCCACGGGGAAGAGCTTCCTTTCCTTCGCGCAGAAGGTGACCGCCGATTACAGCGAGTTCCTCGACGAGCTCTACGACCCCGGCAGGGAAAACGAGCACGAGCACGACCCGTTTCTCATCTACGTGACGCACTACTCCGCGCAGATCGCGTCGGCGACGCAGACGTACGTCGACCTGCTTTCCCAATGCTCGTACTTCGAGGAGCCGTTTGAGAAGATCGTGTCGCGGGCGTGCCTGTCGGACGGCACTGACCTCGGGTTCGTCGACCTGCACGCCAACAGCGCGCTCGGCCTCGTCGCGAGCGCCGAGCTCGCATTCGATCCCGTGCTTCGCACGCAGCTGGGGATCGTATGCCGCAGCGCGTCGGCCTTTGCCGGACGCGAGTCGCTGCGGCGGCGCGAGGTGGCGCGCGCGGCATGCGCGACCGACGCGTCGCGGGAGGCGGCCCAGCAGATCGAGTGGCTTTTTCGCGACTGCCCGCTCGAAAACGTTCAGATGAGCGTCGCAAGCCCACGCATGCTCATCCGCTTCGTCCAGTCGCGAAGCGACGCCGTGGCGCTTTTCGACTCGTTCAGCTACCACCTCGCCGTGAAGGATCCCGCCATGCCGACCGACGGGCTTTCCTTCGTGCCGCTTTCCACCCCGGAATCGATGAGCTACGTGGGGTTTCTCTACCCCAAGCACATCCGGCAGACGCCCCGCGTGCGCCATGCCGTCGGGCTGCTCGGCCGCTACCTCCGCGAGCATCAAGCCGACTACCTGGAGGAATACCCCGTGTAGGGAATGGTTTCGGCACCTGGGACAAAGGCGCCGCGCAAGCAAGGGCGTCGTGCAAGCGAGAGCGCCGCGCAGACGAGGGCCCATCCTGGCGAAGCGCGAGTCCTCACCGCGCCGCCAACGCAGCCGCCTTGCACGTTGCGGCCGTCGAGCGCTCGCAAGGAAGCGAGTGGGAGGCGATAGCTATACTCAGGTTTCTAATTTATGATAATCAGCGATAAATGGCGGGCTGTGACGGGTTTGCAAAAGGGATTGCAGAAAACGCGCCTTCCATGGCGGCCTACGCCGGGTTTGCGAAGGGAAAACGTGCGCGCCGGACAGGTCAGCCCCAACAAAAGCGTTCTTCGCCGCCACGGCTTCTTGCAAAACCGGCGTTCGATGCCAACGCGTTTTGCAAACCCGTCACAGGCTGCCATGGGAAGCGCGAAAACGGGCGGGGCTTTTGCAAACCCGGCCCAGCCCGCCATTCCGAGGGATGAAACCGCCCCGGCGCGCACACGGCTCGCGAGCCTCGCTCGGCTACGAGGTGTCCCCCGGGCGGGCGGCGCGCGCTCGACCGGCGAGTTCGTCCCAGTCGCAGGCGGCAAGGACCGTGCCCGCCATGATGACCACGCAGCATACCACCTGGAGCACGCTCGGCACGCTCCCCAAAAGCACGAGCCCGAACACCACCGCCCACGCCGAGTACGTGATGTTGAGCGCCATGCCACGCGCAGCGCCGATCGTGGCGATGCCCTTGTAGTAGAACAGGTACGACGCCGCGCCCGCCAGGCCGGAAAGCGCGACCACGCCCGTCGCGAGCGTGGGCACCGCACTCGCCGTGAATCCCCACGCCCCGAAAAGCGGCAGCACGACCAGGGCGTATACCACAGCCGACGTCGTTTCGCGAATCTGGAGCGCCGTCTCGTTGTCGACTGCGTCGTCGCGCATGCCCCACGCGCAGAGCACAGCCTCGCTCCCCCATCCGACGACGCACACGACAGCGCCCGCAAGCCCGAGCGCGGCGTTTCCAGAAGCGGCGTCACCCGAGGTAGCGTACCCCATGACCATCACGCCGCAAAGCGCGCACGCGAGCGCCGCGAACTGCCGCGGGCGCATGCGCTCCTTCAGCACGAGAAACGCCATGAGCGCGCCGAACGCCGGGTAGAACGCCGAGATGATCGCCGTGTAGCCGGCGCCGATGTTGTTGATGGCGACGACGTAGCCCGTCATGCCGAGCGGGCCGCCCAAAAGCGCGCCGAGCATGACGACCTTGCCGCTTCTCGTCTTGAGGGCCGCAAGCGTGTCGCGCAGGCGGCGGCGCGCGCCCATATACCCGAACAGCCACAGCGCGCAGGCCGCGTCGTGCAAAAACGCCCCCACGATCGCGGCGAGGGCGAGCGCCTCGGGCGTGCCGACGAACGGCGCCATGGCGAGGCCGATTCCCAAAACGACGGTGTCGAGCCCCCACAAAATGCCGCTTGCGATGCCGTACCTCACGCGATCGCCTCCTCGAGCGCACAGGCCGCGCCACCGCAGGCCGCATCATCACGTCCCGCATCGCCGCACGTCGCGCCGCCGCGCCCTGCAGCATCGTGTCCCTCGCCGACACGCGCCTCGAGCGCCTCGTAACCCGCGATCACCGGATCGAGATAGCGCTCCGCATACGTTAGATAGACCTCGCGCCACTCGACGACATCGCCGCCGAGCGCCGCCTTGTAGAGCGACCACACGTACCAGCACCACCCGGCGAGTGCCACGTAGGCGAAGTTGTGGCACCGCTCGCGCTCGGTCGGCACGCGCCCGAAGTACGCGCGAAGGGCCGATGCGGCTTCGTCTTCGGAGAGTCGACAGCACACGCAGAAGGTGCCGAAGTCGTGCGCGTAGTCCGACATGCCGGCATATTCCCAGTCGATGAGGTGCATGCGATCGTCGCCGTCGATGAGGATGTTCAGCTCGAAGAAGTCGTTGTGCGTGAGGCACACGGGCGCTCCGTCCGCCCGGGCGAAAGCGGCCACGCGCGCGGCTTTCACAGAAAGCTCGTCGTAGCCGGGGACGGCGTGCGGGTCCGAGACCTCCCGCAGCAGCCCCTCGTAGCGCTTCCCTTCCTGAAAGAAGTCGAAGCTGCGCCCGACCTGGGCGCCCGAGGCGTGCAGCGTGCGCGCCATGCGCATCGCGCGGGCGACTTGCGTCCCGTCGCGCGCGTCGAGCGTGCGCGCGTTCGGGATGAACCGCGACACCTTCCAGCCCGCCTTCGCGTCCTCGTGAACGAAGGTGCCGTCGAGCCCCAGTTCGCGCGCCACGATGAGCGCCGCGACCTCAGCCTCGCGGTCGATCAGGTCCTCCGTCCCGATTCCGGGCGCGCGGTACACGTACTCGCCCTCCGGCGTGGCGAAATGCCACGAATCGTTCGTGAGCCCCTGCTTCAAGGGCCACACGTCACCCACCTCGGCCGGCGCCACGCCGAGCACCGAGGCGATGTTGCCAAGTGCTGCGGCATCGAGCGCCGCCGCTTCCCTGTCCTCACCCACGTTTTCTCCCCAGACTCGTAGGTTTCTTATTATTTGCGGCCCTCTCCTGCGCAAGGGGCCGTCGCAAAGCTCAGGCGCGCCCGACAGCCTCCTACCGGGCGCGCCTGAGCTGCAGCACTACCCGACGGAGAGCACTCCCTGCTCCTCGTCGATGCGCTCGAGCTCCTCGGCCTTCTTCACCGCGAGCAGCTTGGCGAACACGATGGCGCAGATGCCCGCGGCGAGCTTGCCGGCGAGCACCACGACGATGAGCGTCGGCTGGAAGTTCGCGGTGAACGACAGGTGGTCGCCGAACAAAAACGCGCAGCACACGGCGAACGCCATGCAGACGACCTTGTCCTTCGCGCGCAGGTCCTTCACCATGGAGAACAGCGCGAGCACGTTGGCCGAGCCCGCGAGCAAACCGGCGGTCGCATCGGAGGACAGCCCCACCGCGCCGCCGATCTTCGCGAGCGGTTTCGCCAGGTAACGGCGGATAAGGTAGACCATCGGGAACGCGCCGCACAGCATCATTCCGATGGCGCCCGAGGTTTCGAGCGCGCGGAAGATGTCGTCCTCGTCGGCGATGATCGGGTCGAAGCCGAAGCTACCGAACAGCGTCGACCAGAGCCCGGTGAAGTACTCCACCACCACGAGCACGAACACGATCTTGAGCGCGCTTTCCATGACGCGCCCGAACACGATGAAGCCCTTGATCATGGCGTCGGGCTTGAACTTGAGGCCCGCCGCAAGCGCCACGCAGATGATAATGAGCGGGATGAGGTTCACACCGATCTGACCCCACGACAGCATGAGCTGGTAGGTGGCGTCGGCGTTGGTGGACACGACCTCGCGGATCATCGGGTGGGACACCGCGATGATGGCGGACGCCACGAGCACGCCGATCGGGATGGCCAGAAGGCCGCTCATCACGCCGAGCGCGAGGTACTTGCGGTCGCGCTTCTCCAGCATCTTCAGGGCCACGGGGATGGAGAACACGATGGTCGCGCCAGCCATGTAACCCGTGATCATGGCCATGATCCAGCTCTCGCGCGTCTGGGCGAGGGCATCGGCGAGCTGATAGCCGCCCATGTCGACGGCGATGAACGTGGTCGCCGCCATGGCCGGGTCGGCGCCGACGGCGGAATAGGCTGGGCCGAACACCGCGCTCACGAACGCGGTGAGGTAAGGCGCCGAGGCCATGATGCCCGCGACGGGCAGAAAGATCGGGCCGATGGAGTCGATGCCGGCCACGAACTGCTGGCCGAGCTCGCTTTCGGGCTTGATCACGCTCGCCAGGCATCCGGCGATCGCGCATGCCATGATGATGTACACCACGACGGTTCCGATAAGTTCCACGGAAGGGCTCCTTTCAAAGCTGGTGGTAGCTGCGGTAGCTGATGGTTAGGTAGGTTTCTCGTAAAGATTCCGCACGCGCGGCACGCACGGCGCGGCGGCGGGACTTGCCGCTGTGCGAAAGAAGCGGGCAGCGCGCACGCCGCCCGCGAAAATGGTTAGGATTCGTACATCTCAAGCGCGACGGCCGAGTAGGACTTCGTGTAGCGGTACCACAGGTAGAGCCACTCGCCCACCGGGTCGCCCGTCGCCTCCTTGTAGAGCGCCCATACGAACCAGTAGTATGCGGCGAGCGCCACGTAGGCCAGGCAATGGCGAAGCTCTTCCGGCTCAGGCGCACGGCCGAAGTACACCTCGATCACGCGTTTCGCCTCGTCAAGCGAGTAGTCGGAGCAGCAGATGAAGGTGCCCAGATCGCTCGCGTAGTCCGACATGGCGGAATACTCCCAGTCGATGAGGTACATGTCGTCGCCGGAAACGAGGAAGTTCGGGCTGTAGAAGTCGTTGTGGCACAGGCACTTCGCGACGCCGTCGCCCGCGACGCACGCCGCGAGGCGGGAAGCGCGGCGGCCGAGCTCCTCGCAGTCGGGGAACGACGGGTAGCTCTTGCGCCCGAGCAGCTCCACGATGCCGCGCGCCTTCTCATACAGATCGAACGTCCACTCGCTCTTCTCGCCGCTGCGGTGCAGGGTGCGCGCCATCTCCATCGCGCGCGCGACGTGGGCGGGGTTGTGGTAGTCGAAGGGGACGCAGCCGTCGATGAAGCGGGAGATCTTCCAGCCCGCCTTCGGATCCTGGTAGATGAAGGTGCCGTCGATGCCGAGCTTCTTCGCCACGCCCTGCGAGTACGCCTCGCTCGCGCGATTGATGATCTCGTCGGTGCCGGCGCCGGGGTGGCGGTACACATAGGCACGCCCGCGGACCGTGAACTTGAACGACAGGTTCGTGAGGCCTTCCTTGATGGGCGCGATGCCCTCGACCTCGGAGCGCGTACAGTCGAGCGTGCGGCAGATGTTGTCGAGGATCTCGGAGTCGACGTTCTCGATGAAGTCCTGGTCGAATTCCCGCAAATCGGCGATCGAGTCGAACTCGTAGATGACGCCCGGCTCGTAGGGACGCATGACCATGCGCAGCTCGCGCAGGTGGTCGCGATAGATGTCCTCCCACAGCTTGCCGGCGGTTTCGGGGCGGTCGTACTCGTCGACCAGGATCTGCACGAACTTCTCGCTGAACGCGCGGTCGAAGTACACGTGCCCGAGCATGCCGTACTTGTCGCGCCCGCCGACGGTGACCTTCGTGATGCGGCCGTCAGGTGCGGTGTCGAGCAGGTACTCGTCGGTCTCGCCCGCGAAGAACACGCCCGGGTAGTACGCCTCGTAGACGTAGGGCTCGAAGACGTTCTCGGTGAAATAGTCGTCCGACGAGCAGATGTAGGTGTTGCCGAGCTTCTCGCGCACGAGCATGAGCGTGGAGTTGTTATTGCGCACGGCGTACTGTTCGTTCACGCGGATGGTCACGCCGAACTTGTCCTCCAGGTAGAAGAAGGCCTCCTTCATGTAGCCAACCACGACGGTGATGTCGTTGATGCCCGTTTCGTGCAGCTGGCGGATCTGGCGCTCGATGAGCACCTCGCCGCGCACGGAGAACACGCCCTTGGGCTTCTCGTAGGAAAGCGGTGCGAAGCGCGACGAGAGGCCAGCCGCCATGATCACGGCGTTGTCGACCTTGTAGGGCTCGAGCGCCTCGAAGCCGGCGGCGGTGATCTTGAAGTCGTCCGCCAGGCCGCCCTCGACGAGCGCGCGGTAGGTGGAATTGACCGTGCCCAGAGAAAGGCCGGTCGCGTCGGCGATGGCGCGCTGCGTGTGCACGCCCTCGTCGGAAAGCGCCCGAAGGACGCCGAATTGGTTCTTTGTCAAGGCCATGTAATGTTCACTCCCCAGTCGTCACGTGGCTCGCGAAGCATTGTAGGCGAAAGTGTTCAGTTTTGTAAAGTATTGGTAAGAAATTGAACATTCCCAGGCCAAACGGACGGCATGAGAGGTGGGGCCTTACGCGTAGGGCCCGAAGTCGAGCTCGACGGGCGCATGGTTGCGCCGCTTCTCGACAGGCGGGAGCGTTTTCCAGTCGCCGTAGAGCGCCTCAAGGTACGCCTCGGGGCGCGCGGGCGCGGGGAACTCGCATCCTTCGAACGTAACGGTCGAAGGCGGGAGCATCATGTCGGCCGCATAGGGCGCGATGTTCGCGTACGCCATCACCACGAGCTCGTCGGACGGGCTGCCTTCCCGTTGGGCGAGCGTCGCTTCCTCGGTGAAGCGCGCCACGACCGACTCGTGGCGAAACGCGTACGCGGCGATGAGATGCGCCACCCGGCACGCCGCCTTCTCGGCCGCTCCGAGAGCGCCCGCGTGCGGCACGACGATGCTCTTCGCGTGCGCGAGGTAGGACACGCTTTGCCATTTCCGGCACGCTTTGCGCTGCCGCGCCGCCCGCGCCGGGTCGGAGACGAGCGCGTCGTAGGGCAGGATGTCGACGAAGATTCCCTGGTCGAACCCTGCCTCGATCGTCTCGTTCGTGGCGAAGCGCGTGCCGGCGAGCCATACCTTGCCGAACAGCGCCGCCTGATGAGGGTTCGTCTCGGGCGTCGACACGACGTACGCGTCGCCGAGCAGCGCCGGCGCCTCGCGCACGAACCGGTCGTAGTCGGCGCGCGGCATGCCGAGGTCGATGTCGTCGTCCCACGGGATGAAGCCGCCATGTCGAAGCGCACCGAGCACCGATCCCGAATCGAGGTAGTACGTGATGCCGAGCTCCTTGCATGCCCGGTCGATGTCCTTCAGGATATGCAGCTCGGTGAGCTGGAGCTTTCTCAACGTTTCGTCGTCATATTGCATGTTTCGGCAATCCCCCGTTGCGTCTTTCCCGACCCGCTGCCGCGCAAATGCGCTTACCAGCGGGCGTCCTTTCCCTCTGCAGCCGCGCGGTAGAACGCCGCGAGGCGCGCCGACGTGTCGGCGATGTCGAACCCGTGGGCGCGCGCCTGGTCGCGCGCGTCGATGCGCAAAGCACCCTGCGCGCGGCGCAGCTCGCCCGCGCACGCCTCGGCCCACACTTCGGCGCCGTCCGAAAGCGGCAGACGGCGCGCACGGTCGCTCACGACGGCGAGCTCGGGCACGCCGGTCGACACGATAGTGGGTAGCCCCGACGCCTGCGCCTCGACGACCGAGAGCGCAAGGCCCTCCTTCACCGACGGGAACACGAAAAGGTCGGCCGCGCGCAGGATGCGCGGCACGTCGTCGACCACGCCCAGAAAGCGCACCGAGTCGGCAAGCCCCATGTCGCGCGCCCGCTCGCGAAGCTCGCCTTCGAGCTCCCCGCGGCCGGCGCACAGGAGCACCGCATCGGGAAGCTCGCGCCTCACCTGGGCGAACACCTCGAGAAGGAACGCATGGTTCTTCACTGGGATGAGCCTGCCCGTATGGCACACGACCGGGCGCCCGGAAAGCCCCATCTCCGCCTTCGCGGCCTCGTGCGCGGCATCGTCGCAAGCATAGCGCGTCATGTCGATGCCGTTCGGCACCACCGCGAAGCGCTCGCCTTCCACAATCGCGCGCCCGAAACGATCGAGCCCCGCCTCGCGCGAGCACGCCATGAAGTAGTCGGCGACATGGCGCACCGGGTGCGCGACGAGGTTGAAGGCGAGCCCCGCCAGACCGCCCTCGTAGTTCTGCGCATGGCTGTGCGCGATCGCGAAGGCGCCCGCACGCTTCGCCTCGGAAAGGTACACCGGCGCGCACGAGCCGATATGCCCGTGCACCACGCGCCACTCGGGGTGCTCCGCGAACAGCGCACGCACCTGTTTTCGGTAGGCCCCTATGTTCGCACCGGTGAAGCGCGGCACGCGGAAGAAGCGCCCGCCCATCCGGCGGATCTCCGCGTCGTAGTCGCCTTCCCGCTGCTCGTGCACGAGGAAGTCGAACTGCACCTTGTCGCGGTCCATCGCCCGGTACAGATTCATCACCATGGTCTCGGCACCGCCGCGGTCCATCACGCCGATCACCTGCAGTACGCGCATCGCCCTCACTCCCCCTTCGCCTCGTCAAAGCCGCCGTCGCCCGTGCGGAACACCCGGTCAGAGCCCTTCTTCACCACGCACAGCATGAAGCCGAAGAGGATCGCCACGCCGACAAGGCACGCGCCCGCGCCCGCAAAGCTCACGCCGTTCATCCCCCACGTGTCGACGCAGACGAACGTGAGCGGGATCACCGCGAGAAACGCCGCGACATTGCCCGCGAAGTTCGCCCAGAAATGGCGCAGCGTGATCAAAAGGTCGCCGAAGAACCACAGGAAAGCCGTGGCCGCCGTCGACACGATGATCGGCTGCAGCAGATACACGTACGGCACGATGCTGTCGCCGAACAGAAGGGCGAGCGCCCAGGCGCCGATGAACTCGAGCACGACGGCGCACGCCACGGTGACGCCGACGATGCCGGCGACCGTTTTCAGCAGAAGCGCGGCGAACCCGCGCACGTTCCCTTCGAAGAACAGCTTCGGGAAGATGTCAAGCAGAGGGCCGTAGAGGTACTGCGCGCCCATCTGGATGACAAGGGCGGGCGCCGCCACCGACGAGTAAATGCCGAGCGCCGCCGACCCCGCCGCGATGGCGAGGTACTGCTTGGGAATGGTGAAGATGGCGCTCGCCGCCACCGACGCCACCACGGCGGGAAGCGACGTCTTCAGGAAGAAAACCGCCTTTTCCCTGGTGAGGCTGATGCGGATGCGCTCGAACCGGCGGCAATGCGGCACGTCGAAGGCGAAGAGGACCACCGCAGCCGCGACGAGCATGGCGACGATCGCCGCATCGAGGCTCGCCGTCGCCACGTACACCGCGACGAACGCGGCCAAGGTCGACACGCCCTGTAGGATGAACGACTTGCCGATGTAGTCCATGCGCCGGTTCACCTGGTCGACCCCGTGGAGGATATCGATGACGAGCCCCACAGCCTTGAACGCGTAGAACAGCGCGATCGTGACGAGGGCTGCCGGATCGCAGGTGAGCGCCGCGTACACCATGCAGGCGACGAACGCGCCGGCAAGCGTAAGGCAGCGGAACCCCAGGTACTCGCCCACCGTGTTCTCGTGGCGGATGTCGGAAATCTGGTAGGTCCCCATCTTGTAGTTGGCGAAGGTGCCGAAAATGCCGACGACCGACATCGCGAGCGACAGGATGCCGGCATCGTCGTAGCCCGACGACAGGCGCACCACGAAGATGGTGGTGAGCCATTGGCAGGCGAGGTACGTCATGGAGCCGACGGAGTTCCAAATCATGTTCGCCCGCACCGAAAGCTTCTCGGGCGCGGCTTCCGCCTGCGTGCTTTCGGCATCCGCCGGCTTCTCGCCTTCAGCGACCGTCGTCGCCTTCACGTCGCCTTCGCTCATAGGCGATAGGCCTCCATGACGTGCACGGGGCGGTCGTTTTCCGCAGGCGGGGTGCGCCAGTCGCCGTACTGGATGGAGAGGATTTCCTCAGCGCCCGCAGGCCCCGTGTACTCGCGGTCCTCGAACTTCATGCGCACGGGCTCAAACGCGCTTTTGGGGAAGGTCTTTTCCAGCTTGCCCTCGCCGAGGATGTCGATGACGCGATCGGCGTCGGGGGCGTCCATCTGCCGCGCGAGACGATCGAGCTTTGCGGCGAGCTCGTAAAGGTCGGAACGCTTGGCGACAGGACAGACGACGCGCTTGGCCGCGCGCACGAGCGCGCTCGATCCGACCGAGGGGTCGGCAACCGCGAAGCTACGCCACAGCGCCGCTCGCGCGTGCTTCTTCAAAAGCCCCGCGCGAGCGACATCGAAGCTCTCGAGCGGGAACACGTCGACCCACACGCCCGTGGCGGCTTTCTTCCCCACGAAGTTCTCGTAGATGACCGTTTTCGTGTCGACGATCTTGGCGAACTGGTAGATGGACGACTTGTCGCGATACGACACGAGCTTGAAGCGATCGGTCGTGCGCCACTCGTTGAAGCGCGCCATGAGCTGCTCGTACTGGTCGCGCATCATGACGATGTCCATGTCGTCGTCCCAGGGGATGAAGCCGCCGTGGCGCACTGCCCCGAGAAGGCTTCCGTACCCGAGGAAGTACTCGATGCCGTGAGCTGCGCAGACGCGATCGATTTCGTCCATGATGTCGAGCTCGATCGCCTTCATGTCGTCGACGGAAAGGCGCTCCATGCTACTCCTCTTCCCGAATCGACGCGTCCGCCTCAGCGTCTGCGCGCTCGTCGCCTTCCGCGGCTTCGAGCTCGGCGAGCGCCTCGGACTGCGCGAGGGCGACCACCTTGTTGCGCAGCTGCGAGAGCTCCACCGTGGTGAAGAACTCGCGAATGAGCAGCACGGCGATGATGACGAGGAACACGAAGTTCGCGGGCGATTCGATCCCGAAGATGTCCGACAGGAAGAACGCGATCTGCGGGAACACCGCCAAAAGCACGAGAAGGAGCGCAAAGATGAACCAGAACGTGCTGTCGGCTATCTTCACCTCGGAATGGCGGATCTTGCGCAGGATGTAGGCGAACGTGGCAAGCGCGCACAGGATGAGCGCGATACGGAACACGATGGTCATCTATTTCCTCCTCCTGAACCACTGCACGATGAGGATGGAGAGGCTGATGCGCAGCATGTAGGAAACCGACTTGGTGAAGTTGAGGTAGCTTTCGCCCGCCGTGCGCTCGCGCATCTCGACCTGCATCTCCTCGACTTTGTAACCGTGACGCATAAGGAACGAGATGGTGTCGGGCTCGGGGCCGAAGTCGAGCTCGTTGGCGAACAGGGGGATCATCTTCGAGTCGAACAGGCGCATGCCCGACGTCGGGTCCTCGATGCGCTTGCGCGTGGTGAGGAAGATCATCGCCGTGATGAGCGCGCTTCCCGCCATCCGCGCGGAAATGGGCTTCTTGCAATCGGCAAAGCGCGAGCCGACGACCACGTTCGCGCCCGTCTTCTCGGCGACCTCCACCATGTCGTCGATGTAGGCGGCGGAATGCTGCCCGTCGGCGTCGAACTGGATGGCGTAGTCGTAGCCGTGGGCGTAGGCGTACTTCATCCCCGTTTGGAACGCCCCCGCAAGGCCGAGGTTCACCGGCAGGGAGATGAGGTGGTAGCCCCGCTCGCGGCAGATGTCGGCGGTGCAGTCCTTCGAGCCGTCGTTCACGACGACGTAATCGACGTCGGGCGCGTTCTTGCGCAGATCCTCGATCGTCGAGACGATGTTTTCCTCTTCGTTATACGCAGGTATAACGGCGAGTATCCGTTTATCCATAACCTTCCAAATTCTCCCAGCGCGCGCAAGGCGGAGCCGAGGTTGCGAAGAATCGTGCTGTTTTTGGCAATCGACTTTTATTTTACCTCTTTGCCGCGCGCTTTTCGAACGCGACCATATAATTAGATGGATAACGGACGATGATTCAGGAGGAAACGGTGGACGCCGTCTTTACCGAAACGCGAGGGGACTCGCCGCGCATCTGCCTGTTCACGGCGCTGTACCGCCCGAGCATGGGCGGCGTGGAAACCTACGTGGAGAGCCTTGCCCGCGCGCTTGCACACCTCGGCTGCCAGGTATGCGTGGCAACGTGCGACACGCACGGGCTCGGCGCGCGCGACGAGGAGGACGGGGTAAGTATCGTGCGCTTCCCCTGCACGCCGCTGCTCGGCGGAAGGTTTCCCCTGGTGAAAGGTAGCGCGGACGCGGAAAGCCTCTGGAGGGTCCTTGAAGAGGCGCACTTCGACTACGTGGTAATCAACACGCGCTTCTACACGCTCAGCGAGCGCGCGCTCGCGTTCTCCGAGCGCATCGGCGTCATGCCGCTCGTCGTCGAGCATGGCTCGGCGCACCTCACGATGGGAAGCGCGCTCATCGACCCGGCCGTGTGCTTCGTCGAGCACGCGCTCACGAAGCGCGATATGCGCCACCCGTTCCGCGCCTGGGCGGTGTCGAAGAAGGCGAGCGCGTGGCTTGCGCATTTCGGAATCGAATCGCAAGGCGAGCTTCCCAACTCCATCGACGCCGACGAATACGTGGCACAGGCGAGCACGCGCGACTTCCGCCGC
This sequence comes from uncultured Ellagibacter sp., assembly GCA_934654815.1. GTDB lineage: Bacteria > Actinomycetota > Coriobacteriia > Coriobacteriales > Eggerthellaceae > Ellagibacter. Next base: position 3,072 of record CAKUGU010000026.1, on the reverse strand, counting down.
GAGTTCCTCGTTCCCGAAGGCGCGCTGCTTGTCGCGTTCGCGGGGAGGCTCGTTCCCGAAAAGGGGGTCGTCGAGCTGGCACAAGCGGTCGCGAACATAGCCGCTGCACCGGGTGCCGGCGAACGTCCCGTGCACCTCGTGATCGCGGGAGACGGCTCCAAGCGGGCCGACATCGAGGGCATCGGCTGCGCGTCCGTGCACCTGGCGGGTCGTCTCGACCGCGCCGACATGGCGGCGCTTTTGGTTCAGGCCGACGTTTTGGGGCTCCCCTCGCGGTCGGAGGGCTTTGCCACGACGCTGCTCGAAGCGGCGGCGTGCGCGACGCCCGCAATCGTGACGCCCGTCGGCGGCATCGACGAGCTCATCGCCTCGCCCGCGTTCGGGACGATCATCCCGAACGCCGAGGTGCGAACGATCGAGGCGGCGCTGCGGGACGCCGCGCGCGACCCCGAAGCGCTTCACGAACAAGGGCGTGCCGTGCGGGACGAAGTGCGCCGCGACTACAGCTGGAAGTGCACGGCCGAGCGCACGCTCAACGCATGCCGCCAGGCGAACCCGGAGGGGCGGAAGCGGCGGTAGAGTCACGGGGTATGCGCCAACGCGATTCCCGTCGCAGGTCAGGGTGACGCGGAATGCACGGTTCCCCGGCAAGCCGCAACGCCTGAGCGAACGCCCTACTCCACCGCGGTGATGCGGTAGAGGCGCATGTCGTTGCGGGCGAGCACGACCTCGAACCCGGGCGTCTCGTCGCGGACGAAGTCGATGCCATGCCAGAGGCTGCCGTCCTCGTAGGTGAAGAAGAAGTTGCTGTCGGGATCGGCGGGGTTGTACACCCTGCCCTGATCGAGCTGGAGCAGATACGTCGCACCGACGTTTTCCACCGCCTCTTTCACCTCGTCGTCGTAAGAAATGGAATCGAGGCGGTTGCGGATGAGCTCGCTCTCGCGCGTTTCGCCGCCTTCGCCGTAGGTGCGCAGGTAGCGGTAGTAGGTGCGCATGCCATCGACGACGTAGGAGAAGCAGCTGCCGTCGTTCGGCTCGTTGATGACGAGCGCGCCCTCGGGAAGAACGCCCAGCGCCTCCTGGACGAATTGCTTTTCCTCGGTCGTGTAGATGTAGTTCACGTTGTTCTGCCACGAAAGGCGTTGCTCAACCGAGAGGAACGACCCGCGGTCGAACGTGGGAGTCTCCTTTTTCGGCTCGTCGTCCTTCTCGGGGATGGCCGGGCAGATCGTACCGACGACGAGCACTGCCGCGCACACGATCGCGGCGGCGGCCGTCGCGCTCTTCGGCGAGAAGGACGCGCCGGCAAGCACGCGCTTGATCGCGCGGGCGACAAGCGCGATTCCCATACTCGCGAGCGGGATGCCGAACAGCGCCGCCATCGCCGCCACGCGGTAGTAGTCGGTGTACCAGAAACCGGTCAGCAGATGCTGGAGCGGACCGTCCGAGGAGGCGTCGACCACGAACATCGCGCACGCGAGCGCATAGGAGAAGGAAAGCCACAGCCAGCGGCGCTCCTTGAGCGTCCATGCGGCGCCCACGACCACGAGCACGGCGAGCACGAGCTGCACACCGTCGTCCATGAACCCGAGCGTGAGCGCCTGGAGGAACGCCTCCATCTTGTACTGCGTCGCGCCCCAGGAGTGCTCCACCACCGCGCGCAGGAACGGGAGTTTGTACATCGCGTACCACACGACGCAGATGGCCGCAACCGCAGCGACGCCGAAAACGATGCGCAGCGCCCAGCGGGCCGCTCCCTTGCGGCGGAGCAGGTCGGCGGCGAGGGCGGCACGGTAGACGCAGAACGGGATGAGCCACACGCCGACGACGAAGACGGCGTTCGGCTGGGCGAAGGCGAGGGCGACGATCCCCACGACGAACAAGGCCGCCGCGCCCATGCGCTCGCGGCGTGCAGCACCCGACCGGAAGATCGCCACGAACAGGGCGACCACGAGCGGGAGCAGGCAGTAGGCGGACGCGTTGGGGAAAAGCGGGCCCCACGCGATGATCATCCACGGGAACGCCGAGAAGGCGAGCACGCAGGCGGCGCCCCAGCACACGACGTCGCGGCGGTCCTGAAAGACGATGCGCATGAACGCGAACATGCTCGTCGGGAGCGCAATCGCGACGAAGACGAAGTTCGCCGCGTTCTCGGCGAGCGTGACGGAGACGCCGAGCAGGCTCACCATGACCGTGGCAACGTTGTACCAGGCCGTCGGGTAGAACCCACCGCCCGGAAGCGGGTTAATGGCCGCGTCGGCCGCAGTCGAGTACAACGTGGTGTCGAAGGGCGACCAGTCACCCGACTCGATGAAGCCGCGAATCGATCCGAGGTGGCTTATGTTGTCGTATTCCTGCATGTAGTGCGTCGGGTCCTGCAGGAACGCGACGAACATGACCGTCGACACGACGATGCCGACGACGAGGTACAAGGCGAGGGCTCGCGCGTCGAAGCGGCACGCCTCGACGCTTCGCTCGCCGAAGCGTCGGCGGGCAAGGCCGTGGGAACGGCGACGGCCGACGAGACAGGCGACAAGCCCCACCGCGAGCAGCGGGAAAAATAGCGTCGCCCAATTGGTTTCCACGCCAAGGCCGGGGTAGATAAGGCAGAGCGCAATCGTCGCGGGAATGCCGAGAAGCGGGGAGAACGCGATCGCCGAGGGCGCGTTCATGCGAAGGCCCGAAAGGACCAAGGCCCCCGGCACATAGAGGAACAGCGCGCCCACAAGCGCCGCCGCGAAAAACATGCCCCACATACGCAACCCTTTCCATAGCGCCGCAGAGGCGACGCAAACCGTCGATGACGCCGACGCGGGCGCCGCCAAGGACGCCCGCATGTCAAACTAGGTAATTGTACTATGGAAGGGTCCGTAAGGATAGCGCGAGCTGAGAGGATGGGCTGTTCGCCTAACGGCTCACTTAATGCCAACTGTGAAGACAGGGCGATCCTCTGCTCACCGTACACGAGACTTCCATTTTGATTGGCAGCCTCGATGAAGGAATCTGCCGTCTCGAATTTAACGACATATACCGATAACAAGTTCAATGAAAGAATTCTATACCTAGCCA
>CAKUGU010000025.1 GCA_934654815.1 uncultured Ellagibacter sp. | reverse complement strand
AGCTCGGTACGCCACTGCTTACCATATGCCATAGTCTTCTTCCTTCCTTTTCCCTCGCCAATTTCTTTCTCCACATTGACCTGATTCAGACTGCCTTGGCGCGCTGTCCATTGCGCCTTGGCGGCCTTCGTCTTAAGGCACGGTTAATACTAGATAAATTACGGGGGAGGGTATCGAATCATCGGGTTGTTTTTAGGGGTATCAACATCATCCCGATGGGTTGATTTTCGTAGGTCGACCTTCTATTTCCCCAGGTCACAAAAAATTCCGCGAACGGCAAAGAAATTTGTTAGATATTGCTTACTTGCTTCGATGCCCTCAAAGAGGTGATACGTTTTGTTGGAAAACATCGTCAACTTAAGGCTCGTTATCGCATAAGCATTGGTACAATGAGGGAAGGCATTCTCGCTTTATATTTCTCATCTTCCCGCACTAAGGCATTTTCACTTTCGTCAGATTAATTGGAGGGAATCACATGGCGAATTACAAGTTCACGCTTTCGTCCTACGATCCGGTTTACGCGATCGCGAAAGAAGTTCGCATCCCCGAAAGCGCGGTCAAGGAACAGGCTCTTCGCTGGCTTGAGCTCAACGCTTGCAAGGAGGGCGAAAAGCCCAAGCTGACCGATCAGTTCGTCAACTCCCATGTTGAAGAGCTCAAGACGGTCGACGATCTTCTCATCTTCATCCGTTACAACATGTACCGCGACAATCGCGAAGTCCAGCAGCTCGCCGACCAGGACGTCATCTGCAAGGAGCTTTCGACGCGCCTTGTCGAGGATCTTCCGACGGAGCTCGTCGAAGAATGCGTTTACGCTGCGAACATGCGTCTCGAGGAAATGGTAAGCCGCCAGGGCATGACCGTCGAGGAGTTCGCTAAGCAGCGCAACATGACGACGGATGAGATGTACACCGACGTGAAGGAGCGCACGATCCAGAGCCTCAAGGAAGACTCCGCGCTTCAGGCTTACGCCGATCATGCCGGTTACACGCTCGAGGCCGAAGACTTCTACGCCATCATCCCCGGCGACTCCATTCAGGACAAGGCGTACAAGCGTCGCCAGATCGAGCTTGAGGGCCGCCTGCCCCAGATGGAGGAATACGCTCGCAAGACCAAGGCTTTGAAGGAAGTCATGGAGAACGCGATGATCAAGCGCAAGGAGACCGACACCGAATGGCTCCGCTACGGCGACGCAAGCGCCGACGTTCTCGAGGCGAACAAGCAGTTCCCCGACAGCTTCGTCACCCTTTAGACGCGCTTATATAAGCCGTTCTAAGACCCCGCAAGGCATGCCTGCGGGGTCTTTATCCACGAGATCTCACGACCGAGAAGGCTCCGATCGCGCACATAAGAAAAGCGCCCAGACGATCGTCTGGGCGCTTTTCGCGACGTGAGTGCGGCTTGCTTTTGCTTTAGCGGTAGGATTCTCCCTGGTCGCCGCCGAGGAGCTTCGACTGCTCCTGCATGTGCTTGCGCTTTTCGGCCATGGCAACGAAGTTCTCGGGTGCGTCTTCGATCTTCAGGATCTCGACTTCGAAAGTGAGGTCCTTGCCGGCGAGCGGATGGTTGAGGTCGAACGTGGCTTCGCCGTTCTCGACCTTGATAACCGTGCCGAGGGTCGGTTCGCCTTCGTCGTTCGCCATCCACAGGCGGGTGCCGACTTTGACGTTGCGCTTGGGGATCTGGTAGGTAGGGATGACCGCCGTGTGATCGTCGAGATATTCGCCGTAGGCTTCGTACTGGTCGACCGTGAACGTCTTCTTCTCGCCGACCTCGTTCATCTCGAGGATAGCCTTCTCGAAGCCGTCGATGGCCATTTCCATGCCGGTCTGAAAGACCATCGGGTTCTCTTCGTCGGCAAAGCCGAAGACAGTGCCGTCTTCAAGCGTGCCCCTGTATGTGAGCGTTACCGTAGAGCCAAGATCCATCGTCTATCGTCCTTTCTTCCTAAATATAGCCTCGCGACGAGCGCGGGCTATCGTGATACCGAATTAGTTCTCGGCCGAGTCGTCGACAACGGTGACTTCCGCCGTCTGTACGAGCCAACGCGTCGCCTTGGAATGACGGCAGATCTTGCGAAGTTCGGCCATGCGGTTGGAGGATTCCCATTTCTCGCGGATTGCCGCAGGATCGTCTTCGTTGGCGAGTTCCTTTTGAACGTCTTCCTCGGTGCAGTCGATGCCCTTCTCGGCGATGAACGCCTCGAGCGCGCAATCGATCTTCGCGCGGCGGATAGCCTCCTTGGAGACCTCTTCCTTCAGATCGTCGCCGTTGGTGCCGTTCTGAAGGAGCCACTGTTGAAGGCTCGTTCCCTGCTTCTCGAAGCTCTGCATGACCTCGCGCCCAACGTCCTGGCGAATGAAGTCGACGTAATACTGCGGGACTTCGCCGACCAGACGATCAACGAGCACGTCCACCGCGCGCTCGACCATGAGGTTCGGAAGCGTATTGTTCTTGTGCTCGTTGATGTTGCGGCGCATCTGGGCCCGCATGTCGTTCACGTCCGCGCAGCCGACCTTGAGCGCGAGCTCGTCGTCGAGGGCGGGAACGACTTTGCGGCGGAATTCGGTGATGGTGACGATGGCATGAAGGTTGCCGCTGCCGATTTCGGGCGTGCCGTCGTCTTTCTTGGCGGAGAAGTCGAACTCGATTTCCTCGTTCGCCTTCGCGCCGACGACCTGCTCGTCGAAGCTTTCCGGCATGGTGCCGTCGCCGAGTTCGTACATACGGCTTGCGCCGCGGAGCCCGTTGACCGGCTGGCCGTCGTCGAGAACGGTGACGGTGGCGCAGATGGTGTCGCCCATTCCGGCCGTATGGTCGGCCTCTTCAATCGGTTCGAACGAATGGTAGTAATCCTGAAGCGACGCGAGCTCGGCCTCGACTTCTTCGTCGGTCGCCTCGTCGGGCGGCATCTCGATGGAGACGGGCTCGCAGCTCGAAAGCTTCATCTTGGGAATGACCGGACCGGAAACGGTGAACGTGAACGGCTTGCCTTCAACGACGTCGTTCTCGACGTTGAAATCGGGGTTCGAAAGGAAGATGACGTCTGCATCGTCGATCGCCTTGAAACCGAGCTCGTTGATGAGCATCTCAGCAACGCCGCCCATGGCGTTCTTGTGGCCGCCGACGTTCTGCTCGAGCACTTCGCGCGGAGCCTTCCCCTTGCGGAACCCGGGAATATCACGCTGAGCGATTTCGTCGAAGAACTTCTTTGCCTTTTCGTCAACTTCCTCAGCACTTGCAGTAATCGTGAGAACGAGCTCTTCCTTTTCCCCGTCGTTCTCGCGGACCATGTCCTTTACTTGCACGGTTCCTCCTTGCAAAAGCATATGTGTTCAATACTCCTATTGTACCGCACACACCCTGTTTACGACACCGCGCAGGTGATTGTTTCTGATTTGTTCCTGATGCAAAATGGCTGTTCAAATGCCCAAATCGCACTATTGTCCCAGATAAAAGAAAACTCCCCGAGAGGGATGTTCTCGGGGAGTTTCAAAGAGGATCGCGCCTCTTTCAATATCGCTTGGCTTACGCCTTCGGAGCGCCGGGAGCACCCGGAGCCTTCGGAGCGCCAGGAGCCGCAGGAGCGCCGGGAGCACCCGGAGCCGCAGGAGCGCCGGGAGCACCCGGAGCCGGAGCGGTCAGATCGCCCTTGCAGAACGGGCAGTTCTTAAGAACCATGCCGCCCATTGCCTGGATAGCCTTGCCGCAATGCGGGCACTTGTTCGGGCCGCTAGAAGCATCTGCCGGTCTAAAGCACATATTGAATCCTCCTTTTGTATTTCCCGACTGCACTTCCTTGATGCAGCCGAGACCTTCCTTCCAAAACGCTTCCCCGCCGGATAACGTTTCGATGGCAATCAATCACAAAAGCGCATGGGTACGTACGCCCTTGTTTCAAGTTGCATGATGTAGTTTATCGATATCGTGCCGTCATGCAACGCTTCAAAAGGTCGTTTTCGCAATTTCACCATCAACCCAACAGGTTGATTTATAGGGGTTTACCTGGGATTTTATATATGACATAGTCCACTACTTGAAGGACCCTACGACGCTTCAGCGCTCCAGGCTCGACTAACAGGCGAGCCGAAACCTCCCCGTGCATAGGGCTCGGTCAAAACCGTCATGCGCCCCGTTCAAGGAGCGCAATAGACTATAATTCCATGGTAGAGAAACGACATCATTCAAGGGATCGATATGCCAAAATTCAACAAGATGTATTTCCCCGTCGACGCGATTCAGAAACACGAGGACTTCGACGTGTGGTACAGCGACGGAGAGCTCGCCCTGCGCTTCGAGGGCCCCTGGGAGAAGGAGTCCGACCGCATCGCGCTCATCGGCCGCATGGGCGGGCAAATCGGCCAGATTCGCCCCGACAACAAGGCGCTTCACTACTACCTGCGCCATGACCGGTTCGAATACGAGTTCCAGACGCGCGTCATCAAGGAACACTACTACGTCGAAGGCATGCTGTGGAACATTGCGGGCACGGTAAGCAAACCGCCCCTCGATTTCTACAACGTGAAGAAGGAAAAGAACGAGGTCCACGTTCGCGTTACCGACTTCAAGAACCATGGATCATGCTTCGAGGTTACCGCACGAGACATCTCGACGCTGAGGATCGCCGTGGAGACGGTCGTCGCTATGTGCATCAAGGAAGAGTACAAGGGCTTGAGCGACCCCGACGAAGACGAGCGCGGCGGCAAGAAGCGCGGCACGTTCGGGAAGTTCTTCGAGTTCATCCAGCCGAAGGGCGTCCCCTACGACGCTCTGTACGACGAGGAAGGCAAGCCTCGCCAGTAATCGCTCAAGAAGCACGAACGCGTGCACAGGCCCTCCAGAGACGCTCTGGAGGGCCTGTTTTGGTTTTAAGGCATCCCCCCTCCATATCGACACAAAAAAGGACCCCGCAAAAGCGGGGTCCTTCGAGTTCTGCCGATGCAGACCTCTTCGTGTTCGCATTACGCGTTACTCGGCGAAGTAAGCCTTGCGCTGCGGGGTAGCGAAGATGAAGAAGTAGATGAACGGGAGCAGAACGCCGATCGCCATGAGCGGCAAGGAGATCGGGAGCTTCGACCAACCGGTGACGGCCAGCGGGCACACGATGCAGGTGACGAACAGGAAGGCGATCACGATGAGCATGATGATGAAGTTCGTCATGCCGGTGTCGTTCGGGTCGCTCGCGGACTCAGCAGACAGCTCGTCCATGGACTTGCTACCGGTTTCCTTAACGAACAGGACGCAGCAGATGAAGCCGAGAACGAACGGGATGATGAGGGTAAGAACAACCATGGACCAGTTGGTCGCGCCTTCTGCGGTCTGGAACATAGCCATACCAGCGATGCCGCCGAGGACGATGGAGGAGGCGGAGCCGCCGAAGCGGGCGAACGCCTGGCACCACGACACGCCGGTGTTGCGGATGGCCGTCGGATAGGATTCCGGCATCAGCGGCTGGACAGCGGTGATGGCGTAGTTCAGAGCGAAGCCGAAGAGCAGCATGAGCGCGATGGACAGGCCGAAGTTGTTCGGCACAACGAACACCGAGCAGATGATGATCGCGACGATGCAGAAGATCCAGGAGAAGGCCAGGTTCTTCTTGCGGCCGATGCGGTCAGCAACGAAGCCGACGCAGCAGTTAGAAGCGATAGCAGCAACGTTGTTCCAGGTCTGGAGCGAAACAGCTTCCTGAGCGCTGTAGCCGATGCCCTTGAACCAGGTCGGCAGCCAAGCATTCATGCCGTAGACGCAGAACTGGCCGACGAAGTAGGCAGTCCAGATGGCGGCCGTCGGGACGATGAACTTCTTGGAGAAGAGCACGTTCGGCGTGGTCTTGGCCGGTTTCGGCGGGACGACGAGCAGCTTCGGGTCGAAGTGGGTCTGCTCCTGGCCGGCGGCCTTCTGGAGGATGTTCAGAGCCTTGCAGGCTTCTTCCATGCGGCCCGCGTTGGCGTACCAGTGCGGGGTCTCGTGCATGCAGAAGTGGAGCACGATTCCGTAGATGATGGGCAGAGCGCCGATCAGGTAGCAGAGGCGCCAGTTGGCGTACATGGTGGCCGTGGAGCCATCAGCGTTGGTGTAGACAACCTCGTTGGTGAAGCCGCCGAGGATAGCATGATCGGTGTTGCAGATCGGGTTGCCGATGAGGCCGGCGAGAACCCAGCCAGCGACCATGCCGGCCATGCCGATCGTCACGAAGACGCCGCGCTGCTTGGACGGGATGGTCTCGGAGAACACGGTGGTGACGATGGGAATGCAGGAGCCAACGCCGAAGCCGGCGATCAGGCGGAACGCAGCGAAGAACACGAGGTCATTCGCGAACGCCTGGGGCAGGGTGAACAGACCATAGAAGATAACCGCGATGGTCAGCATCTTCTTACGGCCGATGCGGTCGGACATGATGCCGCCGACAGCACCGCCGAGAACCATGCCGAGCAGGCCCCACGTGGTGAGGGAGCCCATGAGAGCACCCGGGTTCGGATTGTCGGGCCAGAAAGTATGAGCCACGAACAGGTTGGTGGTGTTAACGACCATGAAGTCATAGCCGTCGAAAATCATAGCGAAGATCATAAGGAAGAACATCAGCCACGTGTGGCCGTTGACTCCCAGATGGTCTACAACCTCTGAAACGGTGAATTCTTTACCGTTCATTAGTCCCTCCTTTAATAAGGTTCGCTTGAGTATCCCGACTCAAGCTCGAGCGCATTCGCCTTTATCCCTAAAGCGAATCGCCCTGTGCAATTACTCCCCTTTTGCACTACGGCAAGAACATGGTGCGGCAAGCCTTTGTGCCCGAGACCAGATTCCACAACCACAGGTAGTGATCATCCAATACCGGGTATTGCGGAAGCTTCGGTGCCTCCGGCCCCGCTGCGAGAAGCCGTGCGTGCCTTGTCCCCCTTTCCGAGTTCTCTGATTGGTTTGTCAATCTATCCCCTGCAGCCAGCGGTAGTAAATCACCGGCGAACAGACAAACGGTACTTTACGTAAGGCGAACGGTATGAGCGTCGAACCATGGGGTTCTATTTGCCCAGCAGCATCAACCTCATGGGTTGATATTTGCGTCTGTGTCCCCGATTTTACCCGTAAAGCGGCGTTTTCGGGCGATGAAAATGCGATTCCCTTCCCTTTTAAGGGTAGTGAGGCCCACGATTGGTGGCAGCTTTCGTAGAGAGAAGCGAAGTTTGCTCCCTACCCAAGCGAATAGCGCGAGAATTTGCGCTATCATGGGCGTCGAGCATCGGGCTGATAGGTTTAGCGCCTTTGCCGCCAAGGATGAGGCGATTCGATGCCGCATATACCGAAAACGCACTGAGAACGAACCAGGGGATTTGCTTTATGGCATCTGTTTTTCCGCACGTAACTATCACTGTCGCCAGCAAGGAAGACGGCACCGATGCCTCGGCGGAGCTCAACACCCTTTCCCTGGGATACGGCTTCCATCAAGCGTGGATCTACGCCGCGATGTTCAGCGCGGGATCGCTTTTCGGGACGGACATCCCCTTCGAGCCCCTCGCGAACGGAGCTTTCAGCTGCTCGTTCATCGTGCTCATCCTTTCACTCGTGTCGTTCGGCGCGGCGCTTATCGCGCTTGGCTGCACGAACCAGATGTTCTTGCGCTTCTATGTGTCGAAGCAGGCGCTCGGGCTCGCCGCCGGGCTTACCTGCCTGGGCACCTACGCTTCGTTCCTCATTCCCGCCGGCGGGCCGATCGGCATGCTCGCGATGATCGTCGCCGGACTTGCCACGGGACTTGGGTCGAGCCTTATCATCGTGCTGTGGGGTACCGCGTTCGCGCGTTACGAGTTCAGCACGATCATTTTGAACACCGCCGTCTCCGTCGCTTTGGGAATCGCTCTTTATATGGTGCTCTCCCATGCCATCCCGCCTTTGGCTGGCGGCGTCATCACGGGGCTTCTGCCCGTTGCCGAGGCGTTCATCCTGTGGCGCCTGACGCCTATTCCGTACTACCGCCGTCGCGAGATCCCCATCTTCCACCCGCTTTCGGTGAAGCCCGCGCAGTTCCTCGTGCGCCTCATCGTGCCCGTAGCCGTCTTCGGCTTTGCCCTGGGCGCCCTGCGCACCACCGCAAACCAGATCGTGCTTCCCGCTGCCGACTTCACGACGCTGCTCGTCATCGGGGCGGGCACGTGCCTCGGCATGATCATCACCTTTGCGACCATCTTCGTGGCGAAGAACGAAGGGCACTGGGACCTCATCTTCCGAACGCTCATGCCGTTCATCGCGCTTTCGGCGTTCTCGCTGCCCTTCCTCCATACCGCGAGCTTCACGCCCGCATGTTTGGCGCTTGTCGCCGGATACATGTGCTTCGAGGCGCTCATGTGGATCTTCTTCGCCGACCTCGCGCAGGAGTTCAGGCTCTCGCCCATCTTCGTGTTCGGCATCGGGCGGGGCACGCTCGCGCTCGCGTCGACCTTCGGCACGCTGTTCGCCATGGATCCCGACTTAGGCTTCGGGTTCACGAGCAGCGCGCTCGCCGATTCGAGCGGGGCGCTTCTCGTCATGCTCTGCCTCGTCGTGGCCCACGCCATCTCGCCGCGCCAACGCGAGGTGAAGGCGATCGTCATGTCGCCGTCGGCCGAAGGTGGGCACCCCGACCAGGGCACCGAGTCGCTTAAGGAGCACATTGCCCAGCTGAACGCGAAATCGGAGGGAACGAACACGGCAGGCAACAGCGAAAGCAGCGGCAACAGCAGCATCGCCGAGCCGCCCGAGAGCGCACCTTCGTCATCGCCCCAGGAAACCGATGACGGCAAGAAGGCGAAAGGACGTTTCCACGCGCAATGCGAGGCCATCGCCGACCGCTATCTGCTTTCGCGTCGCGAGACCGAGGTCATGTTCCTCCTTGCGAAGGGGCATAACGCCTCGTTCATCCAGGAAGAGCTGTGCATCTCCAAGAGCACCGCGAAGACGCATATCAACCACATTTACCGCAAGCTCGACATCCACACGCAGCAGGAGCTTCTGAGCATGGTCGAAACCGCTAAGCGCGAGGCTCTCGACCAGGAGAAAGACCAGCAACGCCGATAAGCCCGCGCACGCGCGCTGAAACGGCGGCATTGGGATAAGCCGCGCATCGGAGGGACCCATGGCATACCGCTTTGGCATCGACGCCGGATCGAAGACGGTGAAAGTCGTCATCCTCGACGAGGATGGGGTTCCCCTGCACTCCGTTTACCAGCGCCATCTTTCCAACATCCGCGAGACCTTGACCGACGTCCTGCATAACCTCGCCTGGCGCTACGGCGATTTACACGGTCGTGCGGCCGTTACGGGGTCGGCGGGAATCGCGCTTGCCGACATGCTCGGCCTTCCCTTCGTTCAGGAAGTCGTCGCGACCACGCGGGCCGTCGAGGAAGCCTACCCCGAAGCCGACGCCGTCGTCGAGCTCGGAGGCGAGGATGCGAAGGTGATGTACCTTTCGGGCAACCCCGAGCAACGCATGAACGCCACGTGCGCCGGCGGCACGGGCGGTTTCATCGACACGATCGCCTTCATGCTCGGCGTGAGGTCGTCGGAGATGAGCCGGCTTGCGGGTGGCGCGAACCGAATCTACCCCATCGCCTCGCGCTGTGCCGTGTTCGCCCAGACCGACGTTCGGCCCCTTTTGAATTCCGGCGCGAAGAAGAGCGACATCGCGGCGAGCGCGCTCGAGGCGGTCGTGCGGCAGACCGTCACCGGCCTTGCCTGCGGGCGCCCTATTTCGGGGACGGTCGTCTTCCTCGGCGGACCGTTCGAACACATTCCCGAGCTGACGAGGCGTTTCCGCATGGCGCTCGGCCTTAAGCGGGGATGCGGCATCAAGCCGAGGGACGCGCACCTGTTCACGGCCCGAGGTGCGGCGATTTGCGCAGGCGAGGCAAAAGGCAACGTCGAGACCTCGCTTGGAGAGCTCGAAGCGCGCATCCGCAGCGCGAAAAGCCCCGAAGACGACCTGGTCAGGCTCGAGCCGCTCTTCTCAAGCACCGAAGAGAGGGAAGCGTTCGAAGCGCGGCACAAGGCGGTCGACTTCCCCCGCAAGCGCCTGTTCGATTCCGAAGGGCCCCTTTACGTGGGGATCGATGCAGGCTCGACCACAGTGAAGATGGCCGTGCTGGATGACGAGAAGAACCTCGTGCATTCCTGCTACCGGCCCGTTCGCGGGGACGCGCTCGCCACCGCGACCGAGATGCTGCTCGAGTTCCGTCAGGCGATGCCTCACGCCTACGCGAGCAGCCACACTCCCACATGGGTAGCGCATTCGACGGCGACCGGCTACGGCGAGAAGCTACTGCGCGCGGCGCTCGGCGTCGACTCGGGTATCGTCGAGACGACCGCCCACGCCCGCGCGGCGCTCGAGCTTGTCCCCGACGCCACGTTCGTCTTCGACATCGGCGGGCAAGACATGAAGGCGCTGTGGATGCGGAACGGCATGATATCGAACGCCATCCTGAACGAGGCGTGCTCGTCGGGCTGCGGATCGTTCATCGAAGGGACAGCGCATTCCCTCAAAACAACGCCGTACGCGTTCTGCGAAGCGGCGCTTACGGCGGAAAACCCTGTTGACCTGGGGACGAAGTGCACCGTGTTCATGACGTCGCGCATCCGTCATGCGCAGAAGATCGGGGCGAGCATGCCCGATTTGGCCGCCGGCATCGCCTATTCCGTGGTGAAGAACGCGCTGTACCGCATCATCGGCGCCAAACGCGTCGGCACCTTAGGCGACAGGATCGTCGTTCAAGGCGGCGCATTCAAATCCGATGCCGTGCTGCGCGCCTTCGAGAAGATATGCGGCGTCGAGGCCATACGGCCCGATTCGGCGCACCTTATGGGAGCGATCGGGTCGGCGCTCGTCGCGCGCGAGAGGGCGCATGCCCAGGCAAAGCGCCAGGGAGATTCGGAAGCCATTGCGAGCGCGCTTCTTTTGGCAGATGAATTGCTCGCACTCGACGTGAAGCGCTTCTCGGTCCGTTGCCCTGGATGCGCGAACAACTGCTCGCTTTCCGTTGCCGACTTTGGGGGCGGACGACGGCTCGTGAGCGGGAACCGCTGCCCGAAGGCGGAAAGCTTCGATTACGCGCAGAATCAGGCACCTGTCCCGCGAGCTGCGGAAACGGTTGCAGACGGTGTGCGCGCGGATTGCTCGAGTGCTTCGTCGTCGCAGAGCGCTCCGAATGCCATCGCCGCCGAGCAGCGCATCCTCGGTCGGTTCGGCGACCGAGTTTCGACGGGTAGGCGCGGCGAGCGTCGCGTCGGTATCATGAACTGCTTCGAAACCTATGAATATCTTCCCTTCTGGCACACGCTTTTCGCGCGCCTCGGTTTTTCGGTGCTCGTGCCCGACGACGCACGCGGCGAGAGATGCGAGCGGGAGGCGCTCGCGACCGTGCCGGCGGAAGGCGTGTGCTTCCCGGCGAAAATGGCGCACACGCGCCTGTTCGATCTACTGGAAGCCGGGGCCGACGCGGTGTTCATGCCGCATTTCACCCGGGCAGGGCACTGCGCGGTCGCCTGCGAGTACGCCTTGGCGCTTGCCGATGCCGTACCCGCGTTCGCAGAGGGGAAAGCCACGCTCTGCGCCCCGAAGTTGAGCTCCTTCAAGGCAAGCCGCATCGCCGACAGCCCGGATGACGTCGAAGCGCTTCATCAGGCACTCGGACAACTTTGCCCGCCTGAGGCACCCTTGGAGCGAGGGGAGCTCGACGCGGCCGTCCAGGAGGCCCTTCGCGTTCAGGAACAGGTGTTTTCGCAGATCGAGCAAGCAAACGAGCGCGTCATCTCATGGCTCGGGGAAGACGAGGGCAACCATGCGATCGTCGTCGCGGGGCGCCCTTACCATAGCGACCCGCGCCTCATGCGAGAAGTCGATCGCATGCTCGGGCGGCTCGGCTTCGGCATCTTAAGCCCAACGAGCCTTGAGAAATGGGCGAAGCGCGCACCCCGCGACCCCGCTTGCCCGCCGTGGAAACCCGGCAAGCACCTTGCGCGCCTGGCCCGCTTCGCAGCGGCGAGCGACCGCATCGACCTGGTCTGCCTTCAGTCGTTCGGCTGCGGGTACGACGCGTT
This sequence comes from uncultured Ellagibacter sp., assembly GCA_934654815.1. Taxonomy (GTDB): domain Bacteria; phylum Actinomycetota; class Coriobacteriia; order Coriobacteriales; family Eggerthellaceae; genus Ellagibacter. The sequence goes on along the minus strand of CAKUGU010000025.1, from coordinate 21,119 downwards.
GAGCCTGGAGGACGCACGCGACGCGCTTGAAACCGCTGGCAAGCCCTTCACAGCGCTTAAGATCGACGACCTTTCCGACAAGGCGCATATCAGCATCCGCCTGCGAACACTTGCCGAGTCCATCGAGCTTATGGGGAAAAGGAAAGCCGCCGAGAGCACCATGCAAGCGGAACACAATCCGGGATGCCCGTCTTCCTCGCCCACACCGCAGATTTCAGCGCGTGACGATGGCGCCGAAAAAGCGAAGACGGGCAGCGATTCGCCCGTCGTATCCGACATATGGGTCATGAAGACTCCCGTGACGGAGTCCGACGTCGAGACTGCCCGACGTGAGATTCCAGGAGACGTATGCTTCACCGCAGCCGCTCTCATGGCCAAAGCCTTGCATGCGGTTCGGGAGAACCACCAGGTCGAACGGCTGCATGTGCCATACATCTGCAACCAATGCCTTCTCGACGGGCTCGGCCATACCGTATGGCGCCTGTGCGGGATGCGTCCTGAAATCGTCTGGGAGGATTCTCTCGGAAACGGCGACGGCACACGGAGCGGCTGTCGAATCGCGCGCCCTACGAGTAGCGCCGCAAGCGATACACCCTCCAAGGGAAGCGGCAACGCGGTGCGCGTGGGAATCGTCGGCAACCCGCTTCTATGCTTCGACGCGTTCATGAACGACAACATCGTCAAGCTGCTGCGCTCGCTCGGATGCGAGGTCGAGATGCCCGATGCCGCACGCCTCTTCGTCGAGGACGTGCGCTACCTCGACCAGCTCGACACCTTCGCACACAAGGGCGTCGATTGCGTGATCTACCTGCAGAGCTTCGGCTGCATGAAGGCGCACGTGCATGCGCGCGGTTTTTTGCGCGAGTTCGGGCGACGCTGGCCCGACATGCCCATCACCGTCGTCGACTATGACCCGGAATCGTCGGCTCTCAACAGGGAGAACCGCATCAGGCTCGCAGTCGAGGCGGCGAAAAGGAAAAAGGACGGGCTATAGGCAGGAAGTCCCAAAATCGGGACTTCCTGGAATCTACTTCATGTTGACGCAGTGCGTCTTCGTCCCCGTTTCGAGGTAGTCCATGACCTCTCGCACGGCCATCTCCGCGCAGTTCTCCTCGGCCTCGGCAGTCGATGCTCCCAGGTGGGGCAGCACGAGCGCGCCCTCCATCGCCATGACCTCAGGCGTTGCGAAGTCGGTAACGTAGCGGCGGATCTTCCCGGATTCGAGGCCGGCGCGCATGGCGGCGTTGTCGACGAGCGTGTCGCGCGAGAAGTTGAGGAAGGCGGCGCCATCCTTCATCGCGGCGATTTCCGCTTCCCCGATCATGCCCTTCGTGGAAGGCGTCGCCGGAACGTGGATGGTGATGTAGTCGCAGGACGCGCACAGATCGAGCAGGTCGTCGGTGAAACGCAGGTTGGGGGAAATCGAAGCCGCGCGATCGGCGTCGAGGAACGGGTCGTAGCCCACCGTCTTCATCCCGAGCGCCTCGGCTGCGGGGATGACGAGACGGCCGATGGCCCCCAAGCCGATGACGCCCAAGGTCTTGCCGAGAATTTCCGTGCCCGCGAACTGTTTCTTCGCCTTCTCGGCGCTCTTCGCGATGTTCTCGTCCTCCGCGTTTGCGCGGCACCAAGTAGCACCGCCGACCACGTCGCGCGCAGCGAGGAGCAGCGCGCACAGCACGAGCTCCTTCACCGCGTTCGCGTTCGCGCCCGGCGTGTTGAACACGGGGATGCCACGCTCAGCGAGCGCCTCGAGCGGGATGTTGTTCACGCCCGCGCCCGCACGCGCGACGGCTTTGAGCTTGTCGGAGAATTCCATGTCATGCATGTTCGCGCTGCGGACCAAGATGACGTCGGCATCGGACACGTCGTCCGTCAGCTCGTAGTCGGAGGAGAGAAGCGCGAGACCTTTTTCCGAGATGTTGTTCAGGCAGTGCACTTTGTACATGGAATCCCCTTTCTCTGGGTCGGTTTCCCGTACAGAGTACCCTCACGAAACGAAAAAGCCGCCCACAATACTGTAGGCGGCTAAAGTGGTAGGGAAATTCGGCAAGGCGCGACGCCCGCGCATGCGAAAGCGGCGCATTCGGCAACGTTATCGCGAAAGCGCACCGTTCCCTATGGCGTTCACCATCATCTGGGCCATGGTGGCGCGGTCGACGATGGAGCTGGGACGCACATAGCGCGTGCCGCCTTCATCCACGCCGTTCACCACGCCCTCGTTCAGGCACCACGCGATGGAATCGGCTGCCCAGTTGGGAACATCCGCCGCGTCGGGCATGGCGTCGAGCTTGTCGTGGCTCTCGTTTTCAGGCTTCGCGCCGGAAAGCTCGGCCGCCGCATTGGCGATCATGACGCAGAGCTGCGAGCGCGGGATTTTCGCGTCGGGGTCGAAGCGCGCTTTCCCGTCCTCCCCCACAACGCCATGGATGATGCCCTTGTCGACCGCCCAGTTCGCGGCGCCGGTGTAGAACGCGCCGTCGGCGACGTCGTCCATCTTCGTGAGGTTCTTCGCCTGCGACTGCACGTAGGTCTTCGACTCCGTCGGCATGAAGTAGCGCCAGAGGATCGTCGCCGCCTGCGCACGCGTGAGGGAATCGCCAGGCCCGAACGTCCCGCCGCCGTAACCCGTCATGAGACCGTCGGCCGACGCGCTGAAGACGGCACCGTAGTACCAGGCATCAGGGGAAACGTCGGAATACGGCGAGGCCGTCGTGTACTGGACCATCATCGACGCCTTCTCGCCGTGGTGCCCCACGCGGTAGGAGATCTGGATGCGGTACGTGCCCGCCGACAGCGTCTCGGCCTGCGTGAACGAGCAGTCGCCGTTCTTGAAACTGTAGTAGACGTCTTTCTGCAGGACGGCGTCGCCTTCGGCATCGACGACCTCGATATGGAAATAGTTATGCGCGCAGGGAAGGTCCCAATAATAGTTGAACCTGACCGGGCCGTCCTTCGGCACCTTGATGCTGTAGGAGTACCCGAGCGTGTCGTCGTCGAACTGCGCCTCCTTGTACGCGCCCTCGCCGAGCGACTCCTCCTTGAAGCCGGTGTTGTAGGTGTCGCGCGACAGCGTGCCGTCGGACATACGCGCGTACCAGGTCAGGTTGCCGCCGTAGTTTTTCTTGCGGCTCTTCGTCCAGGTGGCGTTGCCCGACGGGTAGACGGCCTTCGCCGTCACGTCGGCAAAGGCCGTCGACGAGATGGTCGGGGCGTTACCGAGAAACTCGATTTGCCCGAGCGCATCGCAGCCCTCGAACGCTCCTCCAGCGATCTCGTCGACCGAAGCGGGGATGTCGAGCCCCGCGGCAAAGGCGCGCGCGCAGTTGCGGAACGCGTTCCGGTCGATCTTCTTGACGCCCGAGAACGAGGGAAGGGACGTAAGCAGGCTGCACCCGTCGAACGTGCCATCCATGATCTCGTTGACCTTGCCGAGCGTGTCCACGCTCTTGAGGTTCACGCACGAGCGGAACGTCTGCCGGCCAAGGGAGGCGAGATTGGAAGAAAGCGACGCCGACGCGAGTTCAGTGCAGAACGAAAACACCTGGTCGCCAACCGAAGTGAGCGAGTTGGGCAACTCCAGGGAGGTAAGACCGCTGTAGGAGAACGCGAGGCTGTCGATCGAGGTGAGCGCACTCGAGAACGGGTAGCTCGCAAGCGAGGTGCAACCGGCAAACGCACTCGCGCCGATCGTCTTCACGTTCCCGAGCCCGTCGATTTCGGAAAGCGCAGTGCAGCCGGAGAACGTGGTGTCGCCGATCGCCGTTAAGCCTTCGCCACCTTCGAACCGAGAAAGCGAGGCACAGGCGGAGAAGGCGCCGGCACCAAGAGAGGTAACCGTGTCGGCGATGGAGATGGACGTGAAAGGTTGACCTGCGAAGACACCGGATTTGATGGACGTTATGCCCGTCTTCACCTCGACGGTCTTGATTTCGGGCGCCCAAGCAACCCAACCGGCCGCATTGACCGAAGCAGACGCGATCTTGTCGGACACAGGCTCGATAGTGAGCACGTTCGTGTCCTTGTCGTACGACCATTTCGCGTTCTCGCCGCACGTGCCTTCGGTGGGGATGTCGGTTTCCGGAGCGTCGGGCGTCGGGGTTTCGCCGCCCGATGAGCCCGAGTCGCCCGACCCGCCCGACGGCGCGTCATCGGCAAAGGCAAGGTTAGGAAAACAGACGCCAAGCGCAAGCACTAGGGCGAGCAAACACGATTCGACGCGTCGCGCGGTCATTCGATCCTCCTGAAATAATCCCCATATGGGGCACAACAGAGCCGTGCCCATAGTAGCAGATTGCCAGGGAAAGCGCGCCTCTCGCAGCGCCGAAGCCGGCAGCAAGGGCCCGAAATCGGTACACGCGGGGGAATATGCGACGGTGCGCAGCGCAGCTACACGCTGATCCCAACCGTCATGTGCATCATGTAGAACGAGAAGCGCATCGTGAAGATGCCCGCGAAGACAAGGGCGCTCGCCGCCGCGGCGCGAGCGATTGAGATGGTCATCTCATCCGACGGGGAGGACGCGCGCTCGCGCAGCGCCTTCGCAAGAGGGATCGCGTCGACGACGATGCCCGCAAGCGAAAAGAGCACGAAAGCCGCCACTTGCACCGCGTAGCTGGGAACGAGGTCGAAAGCCGCGCGCACCGAGTTCTCGACAGAGGCGAGCCAGGCGCCTTGCAGCGCGTACACGACGATGCACGCCGCAAGCGCCGCCGCCGCAAGCACGATCATCGCGCAGCCGTACCGGTTGCCCCACGACTTCCAGCGCGCGAAACGCAGGCCCACGATGGCGAGCACAGGGCCGCCGAGAAGCGCGTTCAGCCACAAACCCACTGGCGAAAACGGCGTGTCCCAAGAAACGATGGTGCGCGCCGAATAGGCGAAGGCTATCGCCGTCACGCACACGATGGCGCCCGCGCACGCGCACGCGGCGAGGACACGCTGCAACGTGCGGTTCGGCTTCACCGCGAACGAATACAGCCAGTACACGCCCGCGAACGCCAGGAACACGACCGCGCAGAAGACCTCGTTCGACAGGGGGCTTCTCCCCACCCCCATGAACACGTAAAGCGCGTTGGCGGGGTTGCCGAGATGCGTCGCCGAGGCGACGAGCCCAATGAGCGTGGCGATGAGCGGGATGGCGAGCGCCTTGTCGATGCGACGATGCACGTCGTCGGCAAGCCCGCCCTTCACGATGGGCAGCGACATGAGCGCGTAGGCGACGGCGCCTGACGGCGCGAGCGTCGTGAACAGCACGAGCGTGATCTCGCTGAAAGCGGCGGCGAATCCTGACGACATGGCAGATAAGCCCCTCTACTTGTAGAAGCGCGGCACCGCGACGGAAAGGCCGCGGAATTCCTGGATGCCCGAAAGCGTTGAGCGCGTAAGGTTCGCAAGACCCCGATAGAACGGGTGCCCAGCTTCCTCGGCGAGTTCTTCCAGATAATGCGGCGCCCAGGTGAGCAGGTGCGCGCAGAGGTACTCGTCGAGACAATCGGGCTGCGTGCGACAAAGGTGGGACATGAGCGCGAGCATGAGCCCGATATGATCCTCGGGGGTCTTCTCGTCGGACGCGCGCGCGACGCCGTGTTCCCGCATCCAGGAGCGAAGACGCAGCGTCGCCTCGCCGAACACGACGCACTCGCGGTCGGTGTAGACCGACCCCCAGGGAGGCACGGGAAGATGCCCCGGCCCCACGAACAGCCGCCGGTATCCCCACGCAAGGTCATCGGTCACGCCGTCCGCAAGCCCTGCAACCATGTCGGCGAGAGCGTCCGCCGCGCAGGCGGGCTCGGCGAAGGGCCATTCGCGCGCAGCGGCCCGTGCATCCGTCGCCGCCATGGCGGAAAATGCCGCCTGCGCGCCGCCCGTCTTCGGATCTTCCAGGAAAAACGGGGAAAGCGCATCGCCGACAAACGCGATCGCCTCGATCATCTCGTCATTCTGCTCGTCCATGGGAAACCGCCCCTCTCGTCTCTCGTCGTCAAAATATAGCAGGCCTCGCCGCGGGAAGGAAGCGGCGAGGCCTTGCGCCTGGCGCAGCGAAAGCTGCGGGGGAGTCGCCTGATCGGAAGCGTTACCCCAGGTAGATGCCGACCGAAAGCTGGATCGCGTAGAACGCCATGCGGGCCAGGAAGATTCCCGCAAGAGCAGCGACGACGGCTGCGGCAGCGAAGCGGGTTGCAGCGTCTTTCTTCGCGGCGAGGATCACGAGCTCCGACGACGCCGAGATGAGCACGAGGCCCACGACGGCGAAGGGCAAAGCGGCGAACGCAAGCTCGGAGCCCGACACGAGGGAGTTGCCCATGTCGAACGTCGAGACGAGCTGGCCGCCGAGGCCCAAGATGGCGAGCACGGCGCCTGCGGTGGCAACCGCGACGACAGCCTTCTTGAAGGTCCCCTTGCACGCGTCGGCCCAGACGCCCGAGAGCGCGAGCACGAGCGAGCCCACCGCGGCGCCGCCGGCAAGGGCGAAGCCGAGCATCTGCACGGGCACGAGCGGGGTGTTCCACGAGGCGATGGTGCTCATGACGTAGGCGAGACCGGTGAAGACGGCGAAGACGACCGCGAGCACGGCAACGACCGCGGCGAAGCCTTTGCGGGCGCCGCCCGCGAGTTTGCCCGCGTTCGCCACGATGACGTAGACGATCGCGACCAGGGTGAAGACGCAGCCCACGATGATCTCGTTGGACATGGGCGATCCCGCGCCCATGAACACCGCAGGCGCGTTAAGCGGGTTCGCAAGATGGAAGAACGCGCAGATGAAGCCGACGACGACGATCGCAAGCGGGATGATGGTCATGCGGTCGATCTTCTTCAGCTGCTCGGGCGAGAACTTCGTGGTGAAGAATGCGCAGGCGAGGACGATGAACGCGCCTGCGCCGAGCGGCGCGAGCGTCGTGAAGAGCGCCAAGGGCAACTCGGCAACGGAGAAGGCCATGCTACATCACCTCCAGGGGATTGACGATCTTCGCCTCGGCGTCGTCTGCGGGACGGGCGTCGGCGGAGGGCTTGATGTACAGATTCGGGTTGGTGTACGTCGGCGCGGGAAGCGGGGCGATGCTACCGCGCTCGCCGAGCTTCGCCATTTCCTCGGCCGTGCCGAAGGAAAGGGCGCGGGCCGGGCAGGCCTCGACGCATACCGGCGCTTCACCTGCGGCGATGCGCTCGGCACAGCCGTTGCACTTCACGCTGTGGCCCTTTTCGCGGTCGACCTTCGGCGCGTTGTAGGGGCACGCCATGTGGCAGTAGCCGCAGCCGATGCACTTGTGCTCGTCGACGGAGACGAGGCCGGTTTCGGAGTCCTTGTGCATGGCGGTGGTGGGGCACACCTCGACGCAGGCCGGGTGGTCGCAGTGGTTGCACGACATGGACAGCGGGTAGCTCACGCAGTTCGCCGAGATGCAGCCGTCCGCATCGCGGGTCGTGGTGCCGAGCGTCACCTCATACACCTTGCGGAACGCCGTGCCGACGGTGAGGTCCTTGAAGTCCTTGCAGGCCATCTCGCAGGTTTTGCAACCGGTGCAGCGAGTGCCGTCGAAATAGAATGCATACTGGGTCATTTTTCCTACTCCTTTCGTATTCTCGCTGCTTTACGCCTTCACGACTTCGCAGATGTTGGTGTGCTGCGGGTTGCCCTTCGAAAGCGGGCTCGGGCGGTGCGTCGTGAGCGTGTTGATGGAGCCGCCCTTGTCGACGCGCGCCGTGTGGTCGGTGGCGGACATGTCGGCGTCGTGCCAGGCGCCCTGGGACACCGCGACCACGCCGGGGATGACGCGCGGGGTGACCTTCGCCAGAAGCTCGATCGTGCCGAACTCGTTCTTGACATGGATGGTGTCGCCCTGCTTGATGTTGCGAGGCTCGGCATCGGCCGGGTTGATCCACGCTTCCTGCGGGTTCACTTCCTTGAGCTCGGCGATCCCGCCCCAGGAAGAGTGCAGGCGGCCGCGGTAATGGAAGCCGGAAAGCACGAGCGGGTAGTCGGTCGTGGTGGTCTCCACGCCGTACCACTCGGGGATGTACACAGGGATCGGGGGCATGGTGTCGAGCCCGTCGATGGTGTCGTCCTTGGCGACTTCCCAGCCCTCGGTGAACTGGAGGAGCTTCTCGGAGAAGATCTCGATCTTGCCGGAAGGCGTGTCAAGCGCGTTCGCGACCGGATCGGCGATGAACTTCTGCATGGAGATCTTCTTCTTGCCTGGGCGGACGATGACGCCTTCTGCCTGGGCCTCTTCGAAGGTCGGCAGCGTGGCGTCCTTCGCGCGAGCCTGCTCGTAGAGGTCTCGGATCCATTCCTCTTCGGTCTTGCCCTCGTCGAACTTGTCCTTCGTGCCGAGCTTGTCGGCGATGAGCTGAGCCATCTCGAAGGCGGTCTTGCGCTCGAACTTCGGCGTGGTGCAGGGGGTGCCGGTGATCATGTAGGCGTTGTCGCCGCCGGTGCCGATCTGTGTGTTCTGCTCGAAGCGGAACATGTCGGGCAAGATGACGTCGGCGTACTTCATGGAGTCGCAGAGCACCGTGTCGATGCCCAAGATGAACTCGCACTTGTTCTCGTCGGCGAGGATGTCGTGCACGTAGTTGATGTCGCCGTTCTGGTTGGTCAGGCAGTTGCCGGCGTAGTTGATCATGTACTTGATGTTGACCGAAAGCTTGTCGACGCCCTTGACGCCGGCGTTCTTCGAGGTCATTTCCGTGCCGTGATCGATCGCGTCGGCGAACAGGAAGCAGGGGATGGACGCCTTCACGGGGTTGGTGCCCTGTGGCATGCTCGTGAGCGACACGGAGTTGGAGCCTTCGCGCGTGCCGTTGTTGGTGCCAGAGAGGCCCACCTGGCCGACGAGGCACGGCAGCAGCATGATCGCCCACGCGGTCCATTCGCCGTTGCTGCGGCGCTGCGGGCCCCAGCCCTGCACCACGTACAGCGGCTTGGTCTCGGCGATTTCCTTCGCCAGGCTTTCGATCTTCTTCTCGGCGATGCCGGTGATCTTGGCCGCCCATGCCGGGGTCTTTTCCACCTTGTCGTAGCCGGTGCCCATGACGTAGTCGCGGTAGGACATGTTCTTGCCCTGGTAGGACTCAGGCATCGTCTCCTCGTCGAAGCCGACGCAGTAGGTGTGCAGGAAGTCGGTGTCGACCTTATCGTTCTCGATGAGCCAGTGCGCGATGCCCGCGACGAGCGCGGCGTCGGTGCCCGGGTTGATGGGCAGCCACTGGTCGGAGTGGCCCATGACGGAGTCGTTCATGCGCGGGTCGATGACGTAGATCTTGCCCTTCGTCTTCTCACGCATGTGGGCATAGTCGTAGTGCGAGACGGCGCCGCCCTGGCGGGTTTCGGTGGGGCTGGAGCCGAACACCAAGATGAGCTCGGCGTCTTCAGCCGCGGACAGGGTGGAACCGGAGGACTGCTTGGAGCCGTACATGTACGGGGTGATGCAGCTGATCTGCGCGGTCGAGTAGCTGTTGTAGTACTTCAGGAACCCGCCGACGGTGTTCATCATGCGCTGGAACGGGCGGGCGGTCGTCGCGGAGACGCCGGTCGCGTACGGGATGTAGACGGCCTCGTTGCCGTACTTGTCGATGACTTCCTTGAGCTTGGTGGCGGCGAGGTCGATCGCCTCGTCCCAGCTGATGCGCTCGAACTTGCCCTCGCCGCGCTTGCCCGTGCGCTTCATCGGGTAGTTGATGCGGTCCGGGCTGTTCATCCAGCGACGATAGGTGCGGCCGCGGAGGCACGCGCGCGGCTGCGGGTCGTCGAAGCCGGCATCCTTGCTCGTGTAGGTGTCGACCCACACGACCTCGTCGTCTTTCACGTGGAACTTCAGGCTGCAGCGGCCTGGGCAGTTGATGGCGCAGTGGCCCCACGTCGTCGTCTCCTCGGCGTCGGCGAAAGCCGGCTTTGTGGAGTTGAACAGAGAACTCGTCGCCGCGGCGGTCCCGCCGACGGCTGCCAGGGCGCCAAGGGCGCCCGTCGTCTTAACAAACGTGCGACGGCTTACGTTCACGTCTGGCATAGCACTCCCCCTTCTTTTCTCTTCTTCCGAAAACGGCGGCGGCTCTTGCAGCTCGCCGCCGGGATGCGGGCGCGGCTCCCATCCCGCCCCGCACGCGCCCTCCCCGATTTGGGAACTCGTCATAAGGGCGCGCTTCAAGCACTGCGTACTCTACCCGCACCCGCCTCCAGCCGTGTCACATAAAACGTGCGATTTTTGCATTCTCCCAGGTCAGACAATCACATGTGACACGGTATGTGACGCTTTCGTCCTGCTCTGTTTTTGTTGAGCAGCCGTCTTCGGGCACCGTTCTCGCGACGGTTGGTATACTGAAGGGACTTTGCGGCTCATCGCGAGGAGCCGCGTCGACGAGCGCCGCAGGACGATATTCAGGCGAAGTCGGGATCGATCATCGCGCATCCATGAGGGGGATCGTGGGCAAGACGGGTTTCATATATCTGCTGCGGCCGAACACCGCGTCGCTCGGCTATGCCCTCTTCATCGCCATCAACGCGGCAGGGGTGTGGGGAGGCGTGTTCCCCTTTCTGCCCATGGGGTTCCAAACGCCGCAAATCACGTTCTGGTTCTTCCTCGCGCAGTCGCTCGTGTTCTCGCTGTGCTACTTCGCGAGCGCCGTCGGGGTCTACTTCCTCCCCGGCCCCACGCGGCGCTTCCTCGTGGGGCTCGCCTGCGTGCCGTACTTCATCGGGTGGTGCTGCCTCATCGCCGCCATCTACGTCGACGCCCACGCGCTCGCCCTCGTCATCGTGGGCGGGGCTTTTTTGGGGCTCGGGTCGGCCGGCTTCTACATGCTGTGGCAGCGCCTGTTCGCAAGTTCCGAAACCGACCGGGGCAACCTCGACCTCATCCGCGGAACGGCCTACGGCGCTGTGCTCTACTTCGGGCTGTACGCCATTCCCCAAGCGGTCACAGCGTTCCTCATCCCGCTCGTCTTCATGCCGCTGTTCGGCTTGGCGATCGTGCTGAAAAGCCGCGAGATCAAGCTCGACCAGCCTATGTTCGAGGACGTGCCGCGCGAGAACGCGCCGGTGTACCGCGCCGTGGTCCGCGACTACTGGCGCAGCGCCTTCTGCGTCGGTGCGATCGGGTTCTGCGCCGGCATCATGCGCGCACTCGCCATCGGCGAGCCGCAGATCGGCTCGCTCGTGAACCTGCTTTCCATGGCGGCGTCGTTCATTGGAGCCGTGGTTATGCTCGCACTCTGGAAGACGCAGAGCGTGCGACTGAACGTCGTCGGGATGTACCGCGTCGCGTTCCCCTTCGTGATCACGTCGTTTTTGCTTCTGCCCTTCGCCTCGCTCGAGTACGCCCGTTGGCAGGCCGCCATCCTCTACGCGGTGTACAGCGTCGTCATCGTGCTCATGATGATCCAGTGCGCGCAGGCCTCGCGCGACCGCGGCATCAACCCGGTGTTCATCTACGGGTTCTTCGGCGGCGTGGTGTACACGCTGCACGACATCGGTTTTTTGGCAGGAACGTTCTCCGAGCAGGTGCGCATCATGGGCATCGACCCCCTGGCCGTGACAGCGCTCGTATCGCTGTACCTTTTGGGGTTCATGTTCTTCGTCGGGCAGGGCGGGTTCAAGCGCATGTTCGGGCGCGGGAAGTCGGCCGAGGACATCGAGCTGCTCATGCTCGACAAACGCGCGCTCGAGCGCGCGGGCGCGGCAGATGAGGCCGTTGCGGCGAAAGCGGGCGCGGCGAGCGCGGAGGCAACACGAGAAGCCGACGGCCTACAGCCCGCGCAGGAAGCGCCCCGGGCGGAACAGCCTGCTTTCGTCGGGAAAACCGCGCGCAAGGAGGCGCAAGGGAAGCCCGCAGCCCCTCGGGCGGCGAAGAGGCAAAGCGCACGCGAAGGATCCCCCGACAACGGCGTCGACGCGACCAACCGGATTTCCCGGCAAGCCCAGATCCTGCGCGAGCGCTACCGGCTGAGCGCGCGCGAAACCGAGGTCATGGAATACATCGCGCGCGGCTACACCGTCGCGCGCACCGCGCAAGAGCTCGTCGTGTCGGAGAACACCATCCGCACGCACAGCAAGCGCATCTACGCGAAGCTCGACGTCCACAAGAAGCAGGAACTCATCGAGATGCTCGAGGCAGTGGAGCCGTAAAGCCCGCCGAGCCTACCCCGTCACGTCACCCGACTGGTCGAGCGAGATGGGGTCGCCCACGAACGTCGAGGGCACGTCGAGGAGCGCCTTGAAGAAGTCCTTGGTGCGGGCGGGGACCTCGCGCGCATCGTACCAGGCCTGTTTGCCGTACGAGCTGTAGTCGCTCGCAACGCCGACCGCCTCGACTCCGAGCGCGTGGGCGGAATACAACGCGCGGTACAAATGGTAGGTCTGCGTGGCCACAACGACGCGCGAGCAGCCGAACACGTACTTCGCCCGATACATGCTCTCGTAAGTGGAAAACCCCGCATGATCGCAGAAAACGTCCTCGGAAGGCACGCCGTGGGCTATGGCGTAGCGTTTCATGGCAGCGCACTCGTTGTAGTGTTCGGTGCGGTTATCGCCCGACATGATGAGCTTCGGCGCCACGCCCGCCTTGTACAGCGCGATGCCGCAGTCGAGGCGGTCCCGCAGGATGGTCGAAGGCGTGCCGTCGGCGTACACCGAGGCCCCCAAGACGATGATGGCGTCGGCGCCTTCCGTTTGCGCCTGCTCGGTCGTCACGATGTCGTTTTGCGTGGAAAGCACCACGACGGCATTCGTCGCCCCGATCACGGCTGCAACCGCGACGAGGCATGCGACGACCAGTTTCACCAGCACCTTGACCATTTCGTTCTTCTTCAGGCTCCTTAAATGTTGCGTGGAAGAAAGAAGGACCGGCAGCCATGGCTGCCGGTCCCCCATCATGCGTCTGACTCGTCCCTTCAGTTTCGGGCCCGACGTCAGCTCGGCGATTGTAGCACGCCGCTTCTACTTCGCGACGATGTTCACCAAACGACCCTTGACGACGACGACCTTCTTCACGTCCTTGCCTTCCACAGCGCGGGCGGCGGCGGCAAGCGCCTCGGCCTTCACGTCTTCGTCTGCAGCGTCGGCGGAAACGGTGATCTTCGCCTTCACCTTGCCGTTCACCTGCACGGCAAGCTCGACCTCGTCGGCCTTCGCCTTCGTGGGGTCGAATTCGGGCCACGGCTCCACATGGACGGAACCCTCGTGGCCGAACACCGTGTGCCACAGCTCCTCGGCCCAGTGCGGGCAGATGGGCGCCATAAGCTTCACGAGCACCTCGGCGATGTCGGCCGAAGCGGCGGCGTAATCCGCGTTGGCGGCACGCTCTTCCGCCGATGCGGCATGGAGGAAGTCGCCCGTCGCGTTGGCAAGCTCCATGATCGCGGCGATCGCGGTGTTGAAGTTGTTGCGGTCGAAGTCCTCCACGACCTTGCCGATGACGCGATGGCGCTCACGCACGAGCGCCTTCAGCGCGTCGTCGGCGTTCTTCTTGCAATCAGCCTGGTAGAGCGTGTCCTCGCCGGCCTTGCCCGCAAGGTCGCCCACCATGCGCCACACGCGGTTCAGGAACTTGTACATACCCGCGAGGCCGTCCTCGTTCCACTGGAGCTCCTTGTCGGGGGGCGCCATGAACAGGATGTAGGCGCGCACCGCGTCGGCGCCGTAGCCGGCGATCATGTCCTCGGGCGAGATGACGTTGCCCTTCGACTTGCTCATGACGTCGCCGTGCTCGTCGAGCACCATGCCCTGGCACAGCAGGTTCTTGAACGGCTCGTCGAAATCGACCATGCCCATGTCGCGTAGCACCTTCGTGAAGAAGCGGCTGTACAGAAGGTGCAGAATGGCGTGCTCGATGCCACCGATGTACTGGTCGACCGGCATCCAGCGGTTCGCCTTGTCGGGGCTGAACGGCAGCTCGGTGTTGTGCGGGTCGGTGTAGCGCAGGTAGTACCAGCTCGAGCACGTGAACGTGTCCATCGTGTCGGTCTCGCGACGAGCGGGGCCGCCGCACTTCGGGCACGTGCACTTCGAGAACTCCTCGTGTGTCGCGAGCGTTTCGCCCGCCGCGAGGTCGATGTCCTTCGGAAGCATGACCGGCAGGTCCTCTTCGGGAACCGGGACGATGCCGCACTTGTCGCAGTAGATGACGGGGATGGGGTTGCCCCAGTAGCGCTGGCGGGAAATGAGCCAGTCGCGCAGGCGGAACTGCACCGACTTCTTGCCCTTGCCGGCGGCTTCCAAGTCGCCGATGATGGCGTCGACGGCGGGAGAATGCTTGCCGCCCACCATGCCGGTGTACTTGCCGGACTGCACGAGCTTGCCCTCGGCCTCGTAAGACTTTTCCCAGTCGACCGACGTGACGACGCGGTTCTTCTCATCCTTGAGCTGGGGATACAGCGGGTCGTCCTCGCCCAAGATGATGGGGATGATGGGCAAGTCGTACTTGCGAGCGAACTCGAAGTCACGCTGGTCGCCGCAGGGAACGGCCATGACCGCGCCCGTGCCGTAGTCGGCGACGATGTAGTCGGCCACCCACACGGGGACCTTCTCGCCGTTCACGGGGTTCACGACGTAGCGGCCGGTGAAGGCGCCGTGCTTCTCGCGGTCGCCCTGGGCGCGTTCGACGGCGCTCACCTTCGAGGCGGCTTCCACGAGCGCCATGACGTCGGCCTCGTATTCGGTGCCGGAAACGAGCTCGGGCACGAGCTTGCTTTCAGGCGCCAGCAGGAAGAAGCTGCAGCCGAACAGCGTGTCGGGGCGCGTGGTGAAGACGGTGATGGTCTGGCCGTCGTCTTTGCCTTCCGCCGGCAAAAGCTCGAAGTCGACCTCCGCGCCCTCGGAGCGCCCGATCCAGTTGGCCTGCATCTGCTTCACGCGCTCGGGCCAACCGTCGAGCTGGTCCAGATCGTCGAGCAGCTCCTGCGCGTAGTCGGTGATCTTGAAGTACCACTGCGTGAGGTCGCGCTTCTCGACGGCGCCGTGGCAGCGCCAGCATTCACCTTCGGTGACCTGCTCGTTGGCGAGGACCGTCTTGCAGTTGGGGCACCAGTTCACCGGCGACTCGCGGCGCTCGACGAGCCCGCGCTTCATGAACTGCAGGAAGATCCACTGGCCCCAGCGGTAGTATTCCGGATCGCACGCGCGGACGGTGCGGTCCCAGTCGTAGGAAAAGCCCATGCGCTTGAACGATGCCTTCTGGGTCTCGATGTTGGCGTACGTCCACTTGGCGGGGTGGCTGTGATGCTTGATGGCCGCGTTCTCGGCGGGCAGGCCGAAGGCGTCCCATCCCATGGGATGCAGGACGTCGAAGCCGCGCATCTTGGAATAGCGGGCGATGACGTCGCCGATGGTGTAGTTGCGCACGTGGCCCATGTGGATGTCGCCCGACGGATACGGGAACATCTCGAGCACGTACTTCTTCGGCTTGGATTCGTCTTCGCGCACGGTGTTCAGGCCCGATTCTTCCCACGCGTTCTGCCAGCGCGGTTCGATCTCATGCGGATTGTAAGCTTTCATGTTGTATGCCTGTCTTCACTTCTAGGCCGGGTAAAACGTAATTGCATATTGTAGCAGTTGGCGACCCGCCGCGCGCTTAGGTATGCGGTTCAAGGTGAAGCATCACCGACGTGCGGAACCATCCGCCCTCGCTCTCGAACGTGACGGCGCCGTCGTAGCGCTCGGCGACGAGCTCGACCACCGACGTGCCCCACCCGTGCTCGGCGATGGCGCCCCCGCTCGTGCGCCCGTGCGCGAGCCGGATATGGCGGGTCGGCTCCTTCAAGTCAGGCGACCCTAGAGCGCGCCCGGTCACCGCCTCGGGAGAAACGGCGTTGCGCATGTCGACGACGAGGTAGGCGCCCTGGACCGAGGCGCGCAGCGACACGGCCCGCTTTCGCGCGGGCACGCTGCGGCACGCGGAGAGGGCGTTGTCGAGCAGGTTCGCGAACAGGGCGCACAGCTCGGCGCTCGAGACGGAGATGTCGCGCGGAACCCGCAGCGCGCACACCACCTCGGCCCCTTCGCGCTCGAGCTCGCGCTTCTTCATGTTCACGAGCGCGTCGAGCGCCTCGTGGTCGCACAGGCGAAGCGACCTCGAGCCCGCGAGCGCCACGACGTCGTCCATCTCGCGCTCGCTCTCGCGGGCGGCGCGTTGCGAGAGCAGCTCGTCGAGGCGGCGGAAACTGCGCGCCGCTTCAGCGCGGATGTCGCGCGCGGCCGCGGTGGCGCGCATGAGCTCCTCCGCGCCCGACTCCTGCGCCCCAACCTGTTCTTCAAGGAGGCGGGCCCTCTCGCGCATGACATCTTTGCGTTCGGCTTCCGTCAGGGCACTGAACAGAAGCGTGTCGACGGGGATGCACGCGATTCCGATGACCGACCCCGCGACAACGATCCACGGCGAGGTCCCGAACACGATCGTCGCGAAGAAAAGCGCGGCCGAGCAGGCAATCTGGCTTATAGGGAAGAGTGAGAACGCGACGCGCTGGAACGCCGTCAGGTGCTCGAACCGGCGGAAGAGCACCGCGGCCGCGGCCGACATCGCCGCGAGCACGCCGACGCTCATCGCTATCTCGGCAAAAAGAATCAGGCTCATAGGCGATCGCCCTTCGACGATCCGCGGCGCCGTGCGCCCTCTTCGCGCGACGGCGCGTCCCCGCCCGCCCGTTCTCCTCCGGCCGGCCGCCCGCTTTCAGTCGAAGGCGAGGCCGGCGCGTCGTCAGCCTCGGCGGCTGCCGCCTCACGCTCCATCTCGTCGATCTGCTCGATCTCGCCCAAGAGCTCGGCCACGCAGGTGCGGGCGCGGTCGAACTCCCCGCGGTCGGCGAGCGCATGGATGACCTGCACCTGGTTGCGCAAATCGTGGCGAAGCTGCGCCGAGTTCTCCAGCACGAGGGCGAGCTGGCGGTACCGCCGCAGATCGGAGTCGAGGCGCATCGTGAGAACCTCGACGCGCGCCGCATCGTAGCGTTCGAGCACGAACTGGTCGACGGCGTAGAACAGCAGCAAGTCGGCAGCCAGGCTCAAGACGCTCATCGAGAACATGAGCGCCGTGGCCTGCGCGCTCCATTCAGGGGGAACCTGAAGCAGCCCGACCGCCGCGATGCACAGAAGCGGCAGCTGCATCAGGGGGAACAAGACGAAGTACCGCGGCCCCTCCCCGACGTAGCGGCGCACGTCGGGATTGAGGAACCGGTTCACGTAGTGCCTCAGCCCGGTGTAGAGAATGCCGAGAACCACCAGGTGGATGGCGGAAATCGCCGCGTACGCCGGCAGATGGCCGCGCGCCGAGGACATCACGAGGTCGTCCCCGGTGATGCCGAGCCATGCAAGCGCCACGGCCGAATCGGACGCGACGAGCATGACGATGGCGACGACCACGACGAAAACCCGGTGCGCAACGCGATCGCGTGCCACGAAGGCCGGAAACAGGCAGAAGGCCATCATGAGCAAGAACCGGGCGAATAGGGGAATCGTCGGCAAAAGGGGGACGGCCACGACCGCCGCCACCGCGCACGTCGCGAAGTAAAGGCGGGGACGGCGCACGTCGAGCATGCGCGCCATCGCGTAAGCGTAGAGGGCAAGACGCGGGATGCCGCACAAGAACGCGACGGGAAGGCTTCGCAGGAGAAGGTCGCAGTCGAGCACCGGCACCGCCCTACGCGCGCGCTTTCAAGTGCTCGAGCAGCACTTCCTTCGCAAGGCGGCGGCGCTTCTGGCTGACGGGGACGACGGCCCCCGACTTCATGAGGATGCCGTCCTTGCCGATTTCGACCACCTTGTCCATGTTCACGATGAAGCTCTTGTGGCATTGGAAGAAGGTGTCGGGGAGCGACTCCGCCGCGTCGGCAAGGGCGCAGTACGACTCGATCGGACCGTCGGCCGTGTGAAAGCGCGCCTTGCGGCGCTCGCTTTCCACGAAGTCGATGTCGTCGCAAGCGACGACGATGGAGCGCCCGCGCACCTTGAGCACGATGGAGGGGCTTTGGGGTCGCGCCTCACTCGCCTCGTTCGGCTCCGGCGCGTACGCCACGTCCGCGGAAAGGTTCTCGAGCGACTTCTTGAGCGCGTCGTTGAGGTAGCTCTGCTTCACCGGTTTCGCGATGAAGTACGTGTGCTTCGTCTCATAGACGGGCGTGCAGTACTCGATGTACCCGGTAACGTAGATGACCTGGGTTTTCGTTCCCTCGGGGAAAAGCTCGCGCACCAGCTCGATGCCGTCGGCGCCGTCGCTTCCCAAGTTGATGTCGGTGACGAGGATGTCGACGCTCCCACCCGCCGCAAGGTAGCCCTCGAGCGCGGGACGGCTATCGAACGTCGATAGGGAAAGCGAGTCCGCGAACGGCGATTTCTCGATCATCGACTTGAGCGCACAGGCGCACATCTCGTCGTCTTCGACTATGCAGAGCGAGTAAACAACCATCGAAACAATCGCAGCTTTCCCCAAAGCTCGTTCCCATTGATATCGGACGGGTGCAATTATACACAAGTCACGCCGCCGCCCGCCGCGCCGCCAGGCGAACCGACGGGCGCCATCTGGTACCATGTGCGCAAATGACAAGAAAGGCGAACCGTCCATGAACTACCATATCGCATCATTCAAGGCGGCCTACGGAATCTCCTCCCAGCTCCCCGAGTCGACCCGCCCCGAGGTTTCCTTCGCCGGCCGCTCGAACGTGGGAAAATCGTCGATCCTCAACAAACTCATGTTCCGCAAGGGACTTGCCAAGGTGTCCCAAACGCCGGGCAAGACCGCGACCATCAACTTCTACGACGTCGACGGCGTCGACTTCGTCGACTTGCCCGGGTACGGCTACGCGAAGGTGGCCAAGTCGGAAAAGGGCCGCTGGTCAGAGCTGATCGAGGGCTACTTCAACCAGGACCGCCGATTCGCCCTCGTCGTGTCGCTCATCGATATCCGCCACGACCCCTCCGCCTTAGACGTGCACATGGCGAAGTTCCTCTGGGAAAACGACTTCCCGTTCGCGATCGCGCTCACGAAGGCGGACAAGCTTTCCAAGCAGGCTTCGATGCGCCAGGCGGCGGCCATCCGCAAGAAGCTCGACCTTCCGAAGGACATCCCGTTCATCGTGACGTCATCGGCAAGCGGGACCGGCATCGACGAGCTGCGCCGCCTGATCGAGCAGTACGTGGCCGAGGCGTAGGCAGCCGGCTGCGCAGGAAGCGCGCGAGCACGGAGCCGACTTCGACCGGAAAAGGAACGATTGCCCCATGAATATCCTGGTCATCACCGCGCAGAAGCCCGACAGCACGGGAAGCGGCGTCTACGTTGCGGAGACGGTGCGCGGCCTTGCGCGAGCGGGGCATGAAGTCGCGCTCGTCGCGGGCATCGACCGTGACGACGCACCTGCCTTGCCCGACGACGTCGACTTCCACCCCGTGCGCTTCCGAACCGACGAGCTCCCCTTCCCCGTGTGCGGCATGAGCGATCAGATGCCGTACGAGGCGACCCGCTACCGCGACATGACGCCCGAGATGGTCGAGCGGTTCAAGCGCGCCTTCGACAGGGCAGTACGGAGCGCCTGCCAAGGCGAGTTGCCCGACATCGTGCTCACCCACCACCTCTACCTCGCGTCCGCCCAAGCGGTGGAAACGCTGCGCGCGCTCGCCGCCGAGCGCGGATGCGCGCGCCCGAGCATCCGCGGCATCTGCCACAGCACCGATCTGCGCCAAATGGGAAAGCACTCCCTCGAGCGCGATTTCATCGTCGGGCGCATCCGCGAGTTCGATTGCATCTTCGCGCTGCACGACGCGCAGAAGCGAGAGATCGTCGATACGTACGGCGTCGACGAGGCGCGCGTGCGCGTGGTGGGGTCGGGCTACAACGACGTGCTCTTCAGTCCGCAGGGGCGCCGGGCCCGCCATGGAAACGATCCCGTTCGCGTGGCGTACGCAGGCAAGATATGGCGCAAGAAGGGCACGGGTTGCCTGATCGAATGCGCCGACCTGCTTCGAACGCCTCCTGAGAGAATCGAGTTTTACCTGATTGGCGGACATAACGACGAGACGGAGTACGGCGAGCTCACAGCGCACGCGAGCGCGTCGCGCTATCGGTTCGACTTTCCCGGCAAGGTCGGCCAGCGTCGCCTCGCCGACTTCTACCGAGCATCGGACGTGTTCGTGCTCCCCTCGTTCTTCGAGGGGCTTCCCCTCGTGGTGATCGAGGCGCTCGCCTGCGGCTGCAAGGCCGTTGTCACCGACCTGCCGGGCATCCGCCCCTGGATCGAGGCGAACATCCCCGCGGCACCCGTCTGGTACGTCGCCCCTCCCCGCATGAAAAGCGTCGACGAGCCCGTCGCGACCGACCTGCCCGCCTTCGAGGCGCGTCTGGCCGCAGCCCTCGACGAAGCCGCGGCAGCGCCCGCCCCACGTCCCGAAGCGTTCAAGGGCATCGAGAACGTAACTTGGGCAGGGCTTGCCGAGAAGCTTATCGCGCGATAGACGCTGCCTCCCCAAGCGCCCCCCCAAAGGCAAAAAAAGAAAGCGGCCGCGAAGGCCGCTTTCTTCATCATGCCGTATGTCGCGCGATAAGCTAGCGCATGTTGGAGGCGTAGGGCGCCTTGTCCTTCAGGAGCACGTCGTGAGCGCCGCCCTCGACGATCGACGTGGAGCTGATGACGGTGAGCTTCGCCTTGTCCTGGAACTCGGGAATGGTGAGCGCGCCGCAGTTGCACATGGTCGACTTGATCTTGAGCAGCGTGACGGCGATGTTGTCCTTGAGCGGGCCGGCGTAGGGCACGTAGGAATCGACGCCCTCTTCGAAGCTGAGCGACTTCTTGCCGCCCAGGTCGTAGCGGCCCCAGTTGCGAGCGCGGGCCGAGCCCTCGCCCCAGTATTCCTTCATGTACGTGCCGTTCACCATGACCTTGGCCGACGGGGACTCGTCGAAGCGGGCGAAGTAACGGCCCAGCATGACGAAGTCGGCGCCCATGGCCAGGGCCAGGGAGATGTGGTGGTCGTAGACGATGCCGCCGTCGGAGCAGATGGGCACGTAGATGCCGGTCTCCTTGAAGTACTCGTCGCGGGCCTTGGCCACCTCGATGGTTGCCGTGGCCTGGCCGCGGCCGATGCCCTTGGTCTCACGGGTGATGCAGATGGAACCGCCGCCGATGCCGATCTTCACGAAGTC
>CAKUGU010000024.1 GCA_934654815.1 uncultured Ellagibacter sp. | reverse complement strand
AACGACATAATTCCAAGACTGAATGCATCAGCCCACATCATGTACACAAAGACGTGCATTTGAGATTGGAACTAACCCGAATTTCCGCTTAATTGAATTTCCTTCATAGATTTACATAATCTTTATTATCGATAATTTATCCCATATCAATGAAGGGAAGGGAAGCTAGCGGGGGCTAGCGAGACACGTTGAAGCTTTGACTTCAAGCTCAGGGACACGGAATCACGATACGGCTTCATTCTCTAATTCCTGGTTCTCCAGACGTCCCGCGACATGGCGCCTACTTGCGACCCGCATCCTCCTGCCCGATGAACCGTGCGAGCGTGCGGTAGAGCAGCTGCGGGTCGATCGGCTTCGAGAGATGATAGTCCATGCCGGCTTCAAGGGTACGCTTGCGCTCGTCGTCGAACGCGTCGGCGGTCATCGCGATGATGGGCACCGACGCCGCGTCGGCGCGGTCGAGCGCGCGGATGGCGCGCGTCGCCTCGATGCCGTCCATAACGGGCATACGCACGTCCATCAGCACCGCATCATACCATCTATCAGGTGAAACGCTGAAACGCGACACGGCGATCTGCCCGTTTTCGGCGGTTTCGACCACGCATCCCATCTGCTCCAGGATAAGCTGAGCCACTTCCACGTTCAGCTCGTTGTCTTCCACGAGCAGGATCCGCGCGCCGATGATCTTGTCGCCCATCCGGTCCTGCATCTCGTCTTCCGGCGAGGCCGCCTCTCCCACCGTCGCCGTCTTGACGGCAAGCTCCACGGCGAACCGCGTGCCGCATCCGAGCGCGCTTTCAACCTGGATAGTCCCTCCCATGGCGTCGACCAGGCTTTTCACGATGGGAAGCCCGAGCCCCGTGCCGTGCTCGTTGCTGAGGTGCGCCTGCTCCTGCGCGAAGGGGTCGTACATGTGCTTCTGGAATTCCGGGCTCATGCCGATGCCGTTGTCGCGCACGGTGAGCCGCAGCCGCGCACAGCCGCCCTGCTCGCCGAGCGACTTGGCCGCAAGCGACACCCTGCCGCCCTCGGGTGTGAACTTCGCGGCGTTCGACAGCAGGTTGAAGAAAATCTGGTTGAAGCGGAGCTTGTCCGCGAGGATGCAGGGAGGAAACTCGTCCAGATCGCACGTGAAATGGATACGTCGCTCATCCATGATCGGGCGGATGACTGTATCGATCGAGCTTTCGAACGACTCCCTCGTCAGCTGCTCCTCCGACAGAGTCAAGTCTCCATTCTCGATCTTGCTCATGTCGAGGATGTCGTTGATAAGGCCGAGAAGGAAGTCGCTTGACGAGGAGATCTTTCCCAGGTAGTCCTGCACCTTTTCCGGGTCGCTTTCGGCTTGCGCGAGGTGCGCAAGCCCGGTGATGGCGTTCATCGGCGTGCGGATATCGTGGCTCATGCGCGAAAGAAACTCGGTCTTCGCGTTGCCGGCCGACTCCGCCTTCGCGAGCGCGGCGCGCAGCTCGGCGTTCTTCTCGCTGATCTCGCGGGCAAGCTCCCTGCGACGCTGCTCTTCCACGGTGAAGTCGCACCACACGTAGATGATCGCGTAGCTCGCGTTGATGATGAGCCACCCATGGTTCGCCAGCTGCAACCACGTGAAAGCGGTGGTTATCGCGAAGAACAGGGCAAGGAGCCACACGGTCGATTTCGGGGCGATCCGCTTGCGATTCTTCGCCACCAAGCACAGGCCGAGCACCGAGTACAGCATGATCATCCCCACGCCGACCGGGAAGAATAGGACGCCGCGTGCGTATTCGACGTCGGGCGAAAGCGTGAAGAAAAGCCCCGTCCACGGGTTGCTCAGCGCGAGGGGGATGAACGCCGCGTAGGGGATCATCAGGCAGGCGATGCCGCGGCGCAGCTTCTCGCGCGGCTCGCTGCCGTACGCGATGACGTAGGCGTAGCAGACCCAGGTCGCCGCAAGCAGCGGCATCGTCGCGACGTAGACGGTCATGGTGATCTGGAAGGGCCACCAAGCGAGCGCGTAGTTCATCTCGAGCGAGGAGACGATGTCGACGAGCACGTTCACGATGCTCAGCACGAGCACGAGGAAGAAGGTGCGTCCCTGGATGTCCTGGCGGAAACGCTTGCTCGGGCGCTCTTTCGCCAACATGAGCAGGAAGATGGCGAGAGCGAAGTAGTCTGTCTCAACGTGCCACATGGGAACCTCCCGATCGTAGGAGAACCCTCGGATTGGAAGGCCTGACACGATGATAGCGCCTGATAGCCCGCATGCGCGCGAGACCGGGCGAAAAAGAGCGTGCGAGGCTATGGTTCGGCCACGGCGCTCCCCTTATAAGCTCCAGGTGCGGATGCCGCGCACGGTGATGTCCTTCGCACCGAAGAAGCTGCGAAGCCCGAGCTTTACCTCGGCATCGTAATCCATGCCGCGCGCCACGAGCACGCTCCCGAGCTCCCCTTCCAGCTCGACGTAGCCCTTCGAGCGCAGCTTTTCCGCTGCCGCGTCGTCGACGAAGCGCGTGGCGACTTCGGCCAGGTCGACGCAGCACCCGCAGGCGCTCGCACTCTCGACCGCGATATGCCGCCAGCCCTTCTTGCGCATGTAGTCCGCAAGTTTCGGGGCGTAGGTCACTTTCGGGGGAACGGCAGGCATGAGAGTTTCCTTCCCCTGCCTTAGCGGCGGGCGTGTTTGCCGTGGATAGCCTTGCCGCCTCCGTCTGCGCCGAAGGCGAGCGCGTGGTAGAACGCCACGAGCGCCGCTCCAAGCAGAATGCCTCCCAAGATGTCGGTCGCCCAGTGGACGCCGGACAGAGCGCGCGCGATCACGAGCGCGGCCATGGCCACCGCGCAAACCGTGATTACCGCGGTGCGCGCACCACCCTGCCTCATGCGCTGCATTGCCTGGACCATGGCGGCGCCGAGCGTGGTGACGGCAAGCAGGGTGTGCGACGAGGGGAACGACGGCTCGCACACGCCGTCTTGCATAACCGGGCGGTTGTTGAGGGAAATATGGTTGAACAGGACGTACAGCGCGAGCATCACCACGTAAAGCCCAAGAAGGAACCAGAGGTCGCGGCTTACCCCGGCAAGGCTTCGCCGGGCTATTATCTGGCGTATTCCTACCACGGCGAGCGCGAACATGCTCGCGAGGGGCACGACGAGCAGCACGTTCGAAAGCTTTTCGGCCGGGTCGCTTTCCCCCAAGAAGGAGTGCGCAAGCGTGTTGAACGACGCTAAGCCCACCATGCTGCCGTCCCCCGCGATGGGAGCGCGGTCGACGGTGAGTAGCAGGGCTGCGAGCAGCGCGAAGAGCGCAAGGGAAACGACGCCGGCTATGGCTGAGACGCGGGAAGCGCGATTGTGCATGGATGACCCCTATCGAAGGCTTCTTGTTCGACACGATGGTAGCGCCTCGCGCCTTTTGCGCGCCCGCAGGCCCCTCAAAGAGCACGAAAAGAGCGCTGCTGTGCGAAAAAGGTGCGCAAATGGGAGTTTTTTCGCGAGCAACATAACTCTGTGACCTGGTGTAATGTAAGTTTTCCCAGATCACACGCTTAAACAAAAAAGTGCCATTTGTGCACCTTTTCCCAGCTACCGCGCCGATACTACCCCATCACGCGGTAGAAGCAGGTGGTGTTGCCCGTATGGCAGGCAGGGCCGGCCGGTTTCACGAGCGCGAGCAGGCAGTCGGCGTCGCAGTCGTAGCGCAGCTCGACGAGCTTCTGCGTGTTGCCCGACGTGCCCCCCTTGTGCCAGAGCTCCTGACGGCTGCGCGAGAAGAACCAGGTCGTGCGCTCGGCGAGCGTGAGGCGAACCGACTCCTCATTCATCCACGCCATCATGAGCACCTCGCGCGTGCTCGCGTCCTGCACGATGCAGGGAATAAGGCCGGCATCGTTGTAGGTAAGGGCCGGGATATCGATCGGGTTGTCCATGGTGGGGCGTTTCCTTTCCTTATGCTGCGCGGTTCGGCAAATCTCACATGATGCCGTCGTTTGCGAAAGCCGAGTACGCGTCCGAGCGTGCCCCGTCGGCGTCGCGCGGCGGCAGAAGCGTGCGAACATGGCGCTGGCCTGCGCCTTTGTCGACGTTCTCCGCGTTAGCGCCGCCGCTTTCGCGCTCTTCCAGCCTCGCCGCGAGAAGGCGCACATAGTCGCCGATCGTGGTCTTGAGCGCACTGCAGTTGTCGTGGAACATGCTCCACTCCCAGTCGCAGTCGCCCAGGCAGAGCGGCATGACGGCGCACCCGTGGCAACGGGTGTTCTTCTCATAAAGCGTTCGCTTCTCGGGCCAATCGAGCTCGTAGTCGTCGTCGAGCAGGTTGAACAGCACGTGGCCCGCGTCGCGCATGAACCCGTCGCAGCGGCACACATTGCCTTCGGGGTCGATGACGAAGTACGACGCCATCTTCCCGTGGCAGAAGAACCGTCGTGGCGTGAGCGTCTCGATGAGGCTTTCGGCCGAGGGGTTCTTCTCGGCGTACAGCTTGAACAGCTCGGAGGAATAGGCGTCGCGCGTCATGAGGTCGGGCGACGCGGCGGTAGCGTCCGCTTCCGTCGCAGGTGTCGTGACCGAACACCGCGGGGACGCGTTCCCCTCGCCGCAGCCTGCGCACCATCCGCCGTAGTTGCGCAGGTGGCTCGCGTAGATCGGGCACCCCTCGCCATGCGCCAACTCGTCGCGCAGAACGCGATAGCCTTCCTCGTTCGCCCAGTCGAGGTTGCAGTTCACGCCGACGTCGATTCCGGCGCCCGCAAGCGCGCGGATGCCCTGTCGCGTCGCTTCGAACGACCCCGACCCGTCCGTGCGCACGCGGCGCGCATCGTGGGTGGCGGCGAGCCCATCAAGCGTCGGCATGGCCTCGGCCACGCGAAGGCGCGCGAGTTCGGCCGCCGCCGCATCGTCGATGAGCGTCGCGTTGGTGGTGATGCGCGCTCGGTACGCCACGCCGCGTTCCGCACACCACGAGATCATGCGCTCGGAAAGGCGCTTCACCAGGCCGAACTCGAGCATCGGCTCGCCGCCGTACCAGAGGACGTCGAGCGAAGTGAAGCGGTAGCGCGCGTAGCGCCGCTCGATGAAGCGCAGAACGGCCGCCTCGACCTCGGCGCTCATTCGAACGGGCTCGTGCTCCTCGTAGCAGTAGACGCAGCGGAGGTTGCACGCCATCGTGGGCGCGACGCAAAGCGACAGGAAATCCGTCCGGTTCATGTCAGCGAGAAAGCGGTTGGCGAGATCGGCCTCTTCATCGGCGCCGTCGGGCACGAGGAATCCCGCCTGCCCAAGTTCCTCGAGAACGATCTCACTCGCATTATCGCCCTCGCCGCCAGCGCACAGCACGTGCGCCGCCGCGGCGTCGAGCCTCGCGAGCGCGCTCGTGCGCGTGTTGAACGCAAGCGCCCCCTTGTCGCCGTCTTCGAACAGCATCGTGAAAACCGAGCGCTTCATCGCATCCCCCTTCGTCTGTCTTCGAGTCCCCCGCGCGAGATTGTGGCACAAACCGCGGCGGCGTTACAAGCGGACGGGGATGCCCTGCGAGCGCATGTACTCCTTCACCTGGCGCACCGTCATCTCGCCGAAGTGGAAGACGCTCGCCGCGAGCACGGCGTCGGCCTCCCCTTCGAGGATTCCCTCGGCGAAGTGCTCGATCTTCCCCACGCCGCCGCTCGCGATGACGGGGATATCCACGGCTCGCGCGACCGCGCGGGTGAGCGCGCAGTCGAACCCGTCACGGCTGCCGTCGCGGTCCATGCTCGTGAGCAGGATCTCGCCCGCGCCGCGCCGCGCCGCTTCTTGCGCCCACTCGACGGCGTCGATGCCTGTGGCCGTGCGCCCGCCGTGCACGTAGACCTCCCACTTGTTGGGGTTGTCCGCGCGCTGCTTGGCGTCGATGGCGCAAAGGATGGCCTGCGTGCCGAACGCGGCCGCAGCCTGCGTGATGAGCTCGGGGTTCGCCACCGCGGCCGAGTTCACCGACACCTTGTCGGCGCCGGCGGCGATCATGGTGCGGATGTCGGCGACGCTTCTGAAGCCGCCACCGACGCAGTACGGCAGGTGAAGCTCCTCCGAGGCGCGGCTCGCCAAATCAACCGTCGTGGCGCGCTTGTCGCTCGTAGCGGTGATGTCGAGGAAGACGACCTCGTCGGCGCGCTGCTCGTCGTAGCGCTGCGCGAGTTCGATCGGGTCGCCCGCGTCGCGCAGGTTCACGAAGTTCACGCCCTTGACGACGCGTCCGTCCTTCACGTCCATGCACGGAATCACTCGTTTGGCCAGCATGTTCTCTCCCCCACCGCTAGTTGCCGCTCGACATCGTCGCCGCAAGGCACGCGGCGACGCCGTCCTCGACCGTTAAGGTTCCTTCGTATACCGCACGCCCCGTGATGACGCCCTCGATGGACGCCGCGATCGGTGCGAGCCGTTCGATGTCGGATACGCTCGCAACGCCGCCGCTCGCGATGACGGGGTGGCCGAACGCGTCCGCCATCTGCGCATATGCCTGCACGTCAAGACCGGTTTGCATGCCGTCGCGCGCGATGTCGGTGTAGACGATGTGCTTGAAGCCTGCTTGCCCCATGGCGCGCGCCAGGTCGGTGGCGGCGACGCCCGAACCCTCGATCCAGCCGGAAACGGCCACTTCCCCGCCCTTCGCGTCGATGCCGGCGGTAAGGCGGTCGCCGCCCACGCGCTCGACCGCGGCGCGCGCGAGCTCGGGGTCGTTCACGAGCGCGGTGCCGAGCACCATGCGCGCCGTCCCCGCCTCGGCGAGCCGGTCGAGCGTATCGAGCGTGCGGATGCCGCCGCCGACCTCGACGCTGAGCGACGTCTCGCGCACGATGCGCTCGACGATCGCGATGTTTTCGGGCACGCCGCTGCGGGCGCCGTCCAGATCGACCACGTGCACCCACGTCGCGCCCTGCGCCTCGAAGCGCCGCGCCTGGTCGACCGGGTCGTCATTGTAGACGGTGACTTTGCTGTAATCGCCCTTCGCCAGGCGCACCGCACGCCCGCCGAGGATGTCGATTGCGGGAAGAAGATACATGGTTTCAGCAACCCTTTCGCATCATGTTCATGACCGTGACCTGCGCAAGCGCTACGCCTCGCGCGCAAGCGCGACGAAGTTCGCGAGCACCCGCGCGCCGGCGTCGGAGCTTTTCTCGGGGTGGAACTGCACGCCGAACGCACGCGCACCGTATTGGACGGCACTCGTGAAGCGCACGCTGTGCGTGGTTTCCGCAACGGTGAAGTCGCCCGTGGGGGCGATGTAGGAATGCGTGAAGTAAAACCACTCGCCCGGCGCGATGCCGTCGAAGAGCGGGCAGGGGAAGACGCACGTTTGCTCTGCTCCTCCGCGGGGAATCGCCGACGAAGGCGTCGTGCTCAAACAGTCCTGCTTTGGCGAACAGTCCACTGGACTGTTCGCGTCGTGCGGAACTGCGCGCGACGCCTTCCCCGACGCTCCTCCGCTACTTGCCGGCACCTCGATCGTGTTCCAGCCGACGTGCGGCACTTTGAAGGCGCGCCCTTGCGCGTCGTGGCGAGGCATGGCGGTGACGCAGCCGGGCAGAAGCCCAAGGCCGCGCGCCGGATCGCCTTCGGGGGAGCCTTCCACACCGCTTTCGAACATGAGGTGCTCGCCCAGGCAGATTCCCAGAAACGGCACGCCCGCCCGCACGCGGTCGCGGATGGCGCCCATCTGCCCGAGCTCGCGCATCGTGGCCGCGGCATCGGCGAACGCGCCCACGCCCGGCAGCACGATGGCGTCGGCAGCCGCGATTTCGGCCGCATCGGCGGTGATGCGCGCGTCGCCGCCTGCGGCGACAAGCCCGCGCTCGACCGACTTCAGGTTCCCTTTTCGGTAGTCGACTACAGCAATCATTCGTTCCCTTACGGTACAGCGGTGCGCTCGGGCCGTGTGCCCCGGGCGCACCGCGTCTTTTACAGCATGCCCTTCGTGGTGGGCAGGGCGTCGCCCATGCGCGGGTCTGCCTCGACGGCCTCGCGCATCGCACGCGCCACGGCCTTGAACATGCCCTCGATCACGTGGTGGGTGTTCTCGCCGGCGAGCTCGCGCACGTGCAGCGTCACCCCTGCGTTCGCGGCGAAGGCGATGAAGAACTCCTTCGCGAGCGTCGCGTCGAAGGCGCCCACCATGACGGACGGCACCTCGGCGTCCCAGAAGAGCTGCCCGCGCCCCGAGATGTCGCACGCGGCGAGGATGAGCGCCTCGTCCATAGGCAGCGCGATCGACCCGAAACGCCTGATGCCGCGCTTGTCGCCGAGCGCCTCGGCGAACGCTTGCCCGACGACGATGCCAACGTCTTCCACCGTGTGGTGGCCGTCGACTTCCAAGTCGCCCTTCGCGCGCACGGTAAGGTCGAACAGCCCATGGCGCCCGAAGGCTGTGAGCATGTGGTCGAAGAACCCGATACCCGTATCGACATCGGTCTTCCCTGTCCCATCAAGGTTTATCGTGAGCGCGATGTCGGTTTCCCGCGTCGTGCGCTCGATGTGCGCTTGTCTTCCGGCCATGCGGGCTCCTTCCCTCATGCCCTACCGCGCGGTCGCGATCTCGCGCAGCGCGTGCAGGAACTCGTCGTTTTCCTCCGGCGTGCCGATGGACACGCGCAGGCAGTTCTCGAGCATCGGCGCGTGGCTGAAGTCGCGAACGAGGATGCCTTTGGCGTAGAGTGCCTCCCATACCTTGTCGGCGCCGCCGATGCGGAAGAGGATGTAGTTCGAGTCGGACGGGTAGGCCGTAACGCCCGGAACGGTCCGCAGCGCGTCGTAAACACGCCCGCGCTCCGAGATGATCGCCTGGATGCCGCGTTCGAACTTTTGGCGCTCGGAATAGACCTCACGCGCGATGGCCTGGGACACCGCGTCGACCGAATACGGCTGGCGCACCTTCAGAAACTCACGGATGACCTCGACGTTCCCGAGGATGTAGCCCATGCGCACGCCCGCGAGCGAGAATGCCTTCGAGAAGGTGCGCAGGATGAGAACGTTCTTGTGCGCGTCGAGGTACGGGCGCATCGTGGTGCGCGAGAACTCGAAGTAGGCCTCGTCGACCATGACGAGCGCGTCGGTCGCATCGAGCAGACGCACGAGGAACTCCTCGTTCGCGAGCTTGCCGGTGGGGTTGTTCGGGCTCGCCACGATGACGTAGTCGATGTCTCCCTTGCCCACGCGCGCGAGCACGGCCTCCTCGTCGATGGAGTAGTCGGCCCGCCGCGGCACGTCGACGACCTCAGTGCCCGTGAGGCGCGCGTTCGCCGCGTACACCGAGAACGTCGGCGGCAGGTTCAAGAACTTGCGCCCCGGCCCGCCCCACGCGAGCGCGATGTTGAAGAGAAGCTCGTCGCCGCCGTTGCCCAAAAGCACCTGGTCGCGGTCGAGCCCGTTCGCCTCGGCGATCATGTCGCGCAGGTCGTTTGCGAGCGGGTCGGGGTAACGGTTGAAAGGAACCTTGCGAATCGCGCTGATGATCTTCTGCCGAACCTCGGCGTCGACGTCGCAGGGGTTCTCATTCGCCGACAGGTACGCCCGCGCCGGCAGATACTTCGGGTCGTAAGGGGTGAGCCCCGCAAGCTGCGAGGCCGGCTTGCGCACGTTATTCACGCGTCTCACCTGCGTCAACCTCGGTCGGCTTGCCCTCGAGCACGTTGCAGCGCAGCTCGACGCTCATCGCATGCGCCCACAGCCCCTCGTGGCGGGCGATGGTCATGATGGACTCGGCGTCGGTCGCAAGCGCCTCGGGGGTGTACTGGATGACGGAGGACTTCTTCACGAATTCCTCCACCGAAAGCGGGCTCGCATAGCGCGCGGTGCCGCCGGTGGGCAGCGTGTGGTTGGGGCCGGCAACGTAGTCGCCGACGGCTTCCGGGGTCCACTCGCCGAGGAAGATGGCGCCCGCGTTCTCGATCGAGCCGAGCAGGTCCATGGCGTTTTCCACATGCAGCTCCAAGTGCTCGGGCGCGATGACGTTCACAGCCTGCACGGCGGCGGCGCGATCGGGGCATACGGTGACAAGTCCATGGTCAGCAAGCGACGCCGTGGTGATCTCGGCGCGCGTGGAGGACTTCATGTGGCGCTCGATCGCCGCCTCGACGGCGTCGGCGTAGTCGTCCGAGAAGGTGACGAGGTAGCATGCAGCGAGCGGGTCGTGCTCGGCCTGGGCCATGAGGTCGATGGCCACAAGCGCGGGGTCGGCCGTCTCGTCGGCGACGACGCACACCTCGGAGGGGCCCGCGATCATGTCGATTCCCACGTCGCCCGACACGATCTTCTTCGCGGCGGCGACGTACGCGTTGCCGGGGCCGGTGATCTTGGCGACAGGCTCGATGGTCTCGGTGCCGTACGCGAGCGCGCCGATGGCCTGGGCGCCGCCGACCGAGTAGATCTCGGTCACGCCGGCGATCTTGCACGCGGCGAGGATGGCCGGGTCGAGCGAGCCGTCCTTGGTCGGCGGGGTCACGCACGCGATGCGCTTCACGCCCGCGACCACCGCGGGAAGGGCGTTCATGAGCACGGTCGACGGGTAGAGCGCGCGACCACCCGGCACGTAGATGCCCACCGACTCGAGCGGCGTCACCTTCGCGCCAACGATGGCGCCGTCCTGGCGGGCGAAAAACCAGCTCTGCTGCTTCTGGCGCTCGTGGAACTCGCGGATCTGCTTGGCGGCGTGCTCGAGCGCGGCGACGGTCTTCGGGTCGCACTTGCCGGCCGCGGCGTCGATCTCGGACTGGGGAACGCGGAAGTCCTCGACGTCGACGCCGTCGAACTTGCTCGTGAAGTCGCGCAGGGCCGCATCGCCGCGTTCTCTCACCTCCTCGATGATGGAGGTCGCCGCCGCGATGGCGCCCGCGTTGAACGCGCCCGTGCGGTTGATCTGCGAGCTCGCGAATTTCTCGCCCGGCTTCAAAGTTACTCGACGCATGATGTGGATCCCTTCTATCTTGCAGTTCTTTTCTATGATAACGGTTGGTTGTTACCGATTGCTTAACAGCGTGCGCTTGCGCGGTGCGTGCCGTTAGCGGCACGGGCGCGGCCTTACGAGCTTTGCGGCGTCTGCTCGCCTCCCGCGATGACCGACGCCTCCCAACGTCCCTCGCGCACGCCCTCGCGCAGCTTCTCGGCCAGCTCGACCACGCGCGCATCGGTGCGGAAGGAGCAGGGGTTCGCAAGGAACCTTGCGGTCGAGGACAGCACCTCGTCCACGACGACGAGGTTGTTCTCGCGCAGCGTGCGGCCCGTCGCGGTGATGTCGACGATGCGCTCGGAAAGCCCCGTGAGCGGCCCGAGCTCGATGTTGCCGTGGAGCTTCACGATCTCGACCTGCTCGCCCTTCTTCGCGTAGAACGCCTCGGTGATGCGCGGGTACTTGGTGGCCACGCGGACCGAGCCGCGGGTGCGATAGCGCTCGGCGACGCGATCAGCGGCCCCTTCCGGCTCGGCGACGATGAAGCGGCAGGCGCCGAACTTCAAGTCGACCAGTTCCACCACGCCGGACGCGGCCTCGAGCAGGGAGTCCTCCCCGCAGATGCCGCAGTCGGCGGCCCCCAGCTCCACGAACACAGGAGCGTCGGAGGGGCGCACGATGATGTAGTCGACGCCGGGGTTTCTGATGATGAGCTGGCGACCGGGGTCGTCGAGCCCCGTGGTATCGAGCCCGCACGCCTTGAGGCACGCGATCGAATCGGGGTTGAGCGAGCCTTTGGGAACGGCGATGCGCAGCGGGCGCTTCTCCCCTGCCGCGTCCTCTTCGGGCTCGGCGTCGGCGGCGAGCGCCTGGTCGAGGTAGAACGCGAACCCCGCGGCAGGACGGCTTTCCCCGAAGGCGCCGATCGTGTTGTCGTAACGGCCGCCCGAGCCGAGCGGGGCGCCAAGCGCGGGCGCGAAGGCGACGAACACGATGCCCGTGTAGTAGTCGAACGAGCTCATGACCGAGAAGTCGACGAGGATGCGGTCGGCGAGACCCTTCTCGGCGAGCATGTCGAGCACGCGGTCGAGGTCGTCGAGGCCGTCCTGGCACCCGAGCGGCGACACGAGGTCGCGCACGCGCTCCACCGCTTCCCGCCCGCCGCGGATGCGCGAGAGGCTGCGGATGGCCGACGCGAACACGGGCGGCACGCCGGCGGCGCGCGCGCCGTCTTCCGAGGTGAGCTCCTCGAGCTTCACGAAGTTCGAGGCGTGGTAGGCGGAAAGGACGCCCTCCTTCCATTCCTCGTTCGTGCCGCACGACGCGAGCAGCGCGCGCAGCACGCCGACGGTGGCGATGGAGATGCGGAAGTCCTTCGCGCCGGCGCACAAGAGCGACTCGGCGAACAGCGCCACGACCTCGGCGTCCGCTTCCGCCCCGGCCTCGCCGATGAGCTCGACGCCCACCTGCGTCATCTCGCGCGCCTCGGCCTGCGGGCGGCCTTCGGCCTCGCGGAACACGCGCTCCTGGTAGCGGAAACGGAACGGGCCGGGCTGTCCGGCCAGACGCGTCGCGCACATGCGCGCGATCTGCAGCGTGACGTCGGGTCGGAGCGCGAGGAGGTCGCCGCGCGAGTCGAACAGCTTGAACGGCGTTCCGGGGATGTGCCCGCCCGCGCTCATGACGTCCATGATCTCGAGCGTCGGGGTCTCGACGGGCACGTAGCCGTTTTCCGCGAGCAGCTGTTGCACCTGATAGGATGCCTTCTCGCGGCGGGCTGCCTCGTCCGCGAGCACGTCGCGGAATCCCGATGGCGTGGTGAAGTTCAAAGCGTACCTTCTAACTGTTTCCAAGCGTTTCATGCGTTTCGGATGGTTGCCCTTCGAAACGATGAACACTTTATCACAGTAGAGCGGTAAAGCAACCAGTTATTTCGCGAGCGGTGCTTTCGCGGGCCGCACGCCCGTCGGCCCGCGATCCGCGCAACGCGACTGGCTTCGGCCCCGAACTTCCCGTTCGCGCGTTACTGCCCGCCCAGCCCGGCGAAGTCGCGGAAAACCTCGGCCGGCTGGGACCTGAAGTACAGAAAGCCCTGGGCGTAGCGACAGCCCAGGGAAACGAGCGCGTCTTGCTGCTCCTCGGTTTCCACGCCTTCGGCCACGACGTCCATGCCGAGCGTGCGCGCGAGCTCGACGATGCAGCGGACGATCCCAAGGCTGCGGGGGCCCTCGAGCACCCGGTTCACGAAAGAGCGGTCGAGTTTCAGCACGTCGACCGGCAGATCGGCCAAAAGGGCGAGCGAGGATTCCCCTGTACCGAAATCGTCCATTTCTACGGGGAAGCCGCACTCCCTGAGCGTGCCGAACGCCTCGCATGCCGCCTGCGAGTCCTTCGCCCAAGCGCGCTCGAGCACCTCGAGGTGGAGGTCCCCCGGGCGAAGCCCGTGGCGCTTCGCCATGTCGCGCAAGCCCTCGACCAGATCCGGCTCGTAGAGATCGTCGCGTCGAGCGCCAGGTGCGCGCGGTTGCGCGCCTCCTCCCCCGATAGGGGCGGGTCGTCGATATCGCATACGCCGATGCGCACGCACAGATGCACCGGGAAGGGGTACGTGTTCGCGAAATCGGGGAAGCGTTTCTCCACCACGTCGTGAAAGCGCAGTTCAGCGGCGGAAAGCGCGTAGAAGGTCGAGCGGTCGACGCACGCGAGGGCCACGGTGCCGCTCTCGTCGAGCCCGACGAGGAAGGCGGCGATCGCCCGAAGAAGCCTGTCGCGCGTGCGCGTGCCGTACATCTCGTCGGCGAGGCGCATCCCGTCGATCTCGATCGCCGCGACCTCGTAGCGCGCCGGCGCGCCCCCGTGCAGAAGGCGCCCCACGCGGCGGTCGAAGCCCCGCGCGCTGTAGAGGTTGGTGATGCGGTCGCGCTCGAGGATCGCGATGGAGTCGTTCGCCTGGCGGATTTCCTCCAAGGCGCGCTCGAGCCGGGCGTTCTTCTGCGCCAGCGCGCGCTCCGAGTTCAGAAGGCGGTTGTTCAGAAGGGAGATGTCGTAGTACTCGTCGCGATACAGCGGGGCGATGTTGTCGTCCGCCCAGGCGAGGCGGTCGATGAGGCGCCTTTCTCGCGCTGGAAGGCAGCGTCGACGAGGTCTTGGAACTCCTCGGCGTAGTCTATCCATAAAAGGCTCATCGCCCGATCGATCCCCCTCTTGCTTAAACCAGGCCCTCGCCGCGTCACCGAACGCCCGCGCGGGCAACCTGCAGCTTAAGGCGACCGGTACGGCGATTCCTGAAGATTATAGTGGTCGAGAGGGGCTTTCAGCGAAGGTTTTGCGAAAAGAGCGCAGGTCGGCGCGCGGCTTCGCGCCGCGGGGGGCGAAGCCGAACGAAACCTTCTTACGTTCGGCTTACGCTTCTTCGATGAGCATCGCGCGCAGGATTCCCGAGGTGGCGTAGTCGCGCTTGCCGGCACCGAGGCCCGTGCGTTTGATGACGAAGCGCTCGGGCAGGTCGGCCCTCGTGCGGACGGCGGCCGCGATCGCGGCGCCCGTCGGAGTGACGAGCTCGCCTTGCACGTCGAGCACGCGCAGCGGGATACCGCTTGCGGAAACGATGTTGGCGACCGCCGGGACGGGGATGGGCATGACGCCGTGCTGGCAGCGGACGCTGCCCTCGCCTTCGCAGAGCTCGCGGACGACGACGTCATCTATCCCCAAGTCGTCGAAGCAGACGGCGAAGGCGACGACGTCGACGATGGAGTCGATAGCCCCCACCTCGTGGAAGTGGACCTCGTCGCGCGGCACCCCGTGGGCCGAAGCCTCCGCGTCGGCGAGCACGTCGAAGATGCGGTGCGCGACGTTGCGCGCGCCCGGCGTGATGTCGGCCGCGTCGATGACGGCGAACACGTCGGTCAGGCTGCGATGCGCATGGTCGTGCACGCGGTCATGCGCATGGTCGTGCACGCGGTCATGTGCATGGTCGTGGTCATGCTCGTGGCCGTGATGGTGCTCATGGGCGTCTTCGTGCGTGTGGGCATGTTCGTGAGCGACCGCCTCGTCGGGCGTTCCGTAGAGGTACGCCATATCATGGTCGTGGTTCTCGTGCGCGGCGTCGAGCACCACGTCGAAGTCGCACGCATCGAGCCCTGCCTTCTTCACGCGGCTCACGCGGATGGAGAACCCATCGGCCGGCAGGCTCGCGAGCGCCGCGCGGAGCACGCTCTCGTTCGCGCCCAGATCGAGCAGCGCCGCGACCGACATGTCGCCACTGATTCCCGCCAAGCATTCCAGATACAGCGTCTTTCCCATGGAAAAGCCCTTTCGCTAACGGCCGTTCGAGCCGTGAAGATGATTGATGAGACTTGCCTGGTAGGCGGCCCCGAAGCCGTTGTCGATGTTGACGACCGTGACTCCGCTCGCGCACGAGTTCAGCATGGCGAGCAGCGCCGTCACGCCGCCGAACGACGCGCCGTAGCCGACCGAAGTGGGCACGGCGATGACCGGGCACGACACGAGCCCGCCGACCACGCTCGGAAGCGCGCCTTCCATGCCGGCGACCGCGATGACGACCTGGGCGCGCGAAAGCACGTCCTCGCAGGCCAGAAGCCTATGGATGCCCGCAACCCCCACGTCGTAGAGGCGCGCGACCTCGTTTCCCAGGAATTCGGCGGTGATCGCAGCCTCCTCGGCGACGGGAAGGTCGCTCGTGCCGGCCGCCGCCACCACGACGAGCCCGTCGCCGTCGGGCGTCGCGGGCATGCCTCCCGTGTAGCCGAGGCGCGCCTCTTCGCGGTATGAAAGCTCGTCCGGATCGTCCATGAGCGCCCGCACGGCTTCGGCCTTCTCCGCGTCAAGACGCGTGATGAGCGTGCGCTTCTGACCCGCGCTCTCGAGCGAGGCGCAGATTCCGGCGATCTGATCGGCGGTTTTGCCCGCGCCGTAGACGACCTCGCCCACTCCCTGACGGCGCGCGCGGTCGAAGTCGGGACGCGCATAGCCCAAGTCCTCGGTAAGCGCGCTCACGAGCAGTCACCCTCCGGGGAAAGCATCTGCTTCTCGTTGCCGAGAATGATGTCTTCGTAATGGGCGATCTTGTAGTCGAGGCGGTCAAGCCCGGCCTGCAGCCCCTCGATCTTCTCGCGAATCGCGTCGCGCTGTTCGATGAGCAGGGCTTTTCGGGCAGAAATGGTGGAATCCCCCTCGTCGAACAGGTCCATGTAGCGCACAAGCGCCTCGACCGAGACGCCCGCGCCGCGCATGCATTTCACGAACTCGACCGTTTTGCAGGCGGTCTCGTCGTAGTTGCGGATACCGCTCGCGTCGCGCGGCACGTGACGCAGAAGTCCCACACGTTCGTAATAGCGCAGCGTGTCGGCGGAAAGCCCGTAGCGTTCGCTCACTTCAGCGATCTTCATCGGCGCACCTCTCTTTCAGTCGAGGCCATTCAACAACCTTGAGTTTACTCCAAGTCAAGCAAGAGGGCAAAAGCGGCGTCGGCAGAGCGTATCGGCAACGCAAACGGCCCCTCGCCCACGCGGCGGGAAGACCCGCCCCGACAAAGAGTCGTCATATGCGCAGGTTTCGAGAACCGATGCCCGTTAACCGCGCCCAGGAAACGTAAAACTCCAGGTGGCGAATCGCGCCTGCACGCCGTCTCGGCAGCGCACCTCTCGAAACCTGCGCATATGACGACTTTTTCAGACAGCGGCCTATGCGCGGCGGGGAAAAGACGACGAAAGCCGCTCAATCGAGCGGCTTTCGCGAAGAAACGGCGTCGAACCAAGGCGTCGAATCGGGATGCCGAGGTGTTGTCCAGTGCCGAGGCGCTATTTCAGCCCTGCGTAATCGGCATCGAGCGCGTCTTCGAGGTACTCCTTCACCGGCTCCTCGCCGAAGTCGGCAACCTCTTCCAGGTGCCAGCACTCGGTCTTGGGAAGACCGGGGATGCTGTCGGCGAGGAACACCGGGTCCTTGCCTTCCTTGCGCTGCTTCGTGTAGTCGTCGAGCGCGGCGAACGCCCACTTGCCGAGCAGCAGGATGGCGATGAGGTTCACGATGGCCATGAGCCCCATGAAGATGTCGGCGATGTTCCACGCCAGATCGAAGCTGTTCGTGGCGCCGTAGAAGATGACGAGCAGGCACACGATGCGGAACACGGTGAGCAGCGCCTTGCTGTCGCCCTTGATGAAGCGCAGGTTGCTTTCGGCGTAGAAGTAGTTGCCGATGAGGCTCGAGAACGCGAACGCGAAGATCGCGAACGTGATGAAGTGGATGCCGATCTCGCCGACCGAGTTGTTCACGGCGAGCTGCACGAGCGGCATGCCGTTGAGCGACATGGCGGTCTCGGGATCCTGCACGTAGAACACGAGCACCATCATGGCCGAGCAGGTGCAGATGAGCAGCGTGTCGATGTAGACGGAAAGGCTCTGCACGAGACCCTGCTTCACCGGATGCGACACGCTCGCGGTTGCCGCGGCGTTCGGGGCGGAGCCCATGCCGGCCTCGTTGGAGTACAAGCCGCGCTTGATGCCGAGCATGACGACCGAGCCCGCGAACCCGCCGAAGATGGACTGGAAGTCGAACGCGCTTTGGAACACGAGGCCGAACACGGCGGGGAGCCAGGTGATGTTAGCGATCGTGGTCCACACGGCGATGGCGATGTAGCCGAGCGCCATGACGGGCACGACGATGGATGTGATCACGCTGATGCGCTTCGTTCCGCCGAAGATGACCATGGCGGTCATGGCCGCGAGCACGATGCCCGAGGCCACGGCGGCCTTCGGCATGGCCTCCGCGGGCAGGTAGTACTCAAGGGCGCTCGTCGCGTTGAAGGCCTGCAGGCCGTTGAAGCCGAACGCGAAGCACAAAATGAGCAGGATGGAGAACAACACGCCGAGGCCTCTGCTGCCGAGCGCCTGATGGATGTAGTACGCGGGCCCGCCGCGGAACTCGCCGTCCTTGCCGCGCACCTTCCAAATCTGCGCGAGCGTGGACTCGACGAAGGCGCTCGCCGCGCCGATGATGGCCATGAGCCCCATCCAGAACACCGCGCCCGGGCCGCCGGTCGCGAGCGCCGTCGCGACGCCGGCGATGTTGCCCGTGCCGACGCGGCTCGCGGTCGAGACCATGAGCGCCTGGAACGACGATATGGAGCGCTCGCCTTCCACGTGCTTCTTCTCAGTGATCTGCGTGAACATGTCCTTGATGTAGCGCAGCTGCACCGCCTTGGTGCGGATGGTGAAGTAGATGCCGGCGATCACCAGAAGCGCCAGCAGGATGTACGTGTACAGAAAGCCGTCGATGTCGCCGGTGACGGCGACGAGCCACGCGTTCGCGTCCATGAAGCCCCTATCCCTTGCGTCGCCTGCCCATGTAGCGGCCAGGCCCCCGTTTTCGAGCAGGTTACATAATACCCTAAAAATCCGCAGGATAAGCGCATGAGGAAGCCGCCCCTCCCCCGCAACGTTACGAAACGGACACGCCTTTCGGCGCTTGGGGCTGCTACCATGGTCTCCGTTCGCATATTCCAGGGAAGGACGCAGCATGCCCACACGTGACGAGCGGCGCGACGCCGCCGCGAAGAACCTCGCGCTGATGCGCGGGGCGTTCGCAAACGAGACGAAATCGACCGTCGAGGCGGCCGTGATCTACGAGAACGGAGACGGGCGCGAGCTCCCCGTTGCCGAAGGCGCTGGCGAGACGGCAACCTCGGTGACCACCGACTTCGCGCCGAAGGCGGTGTTTTCCGCCGAGGGCAAGGTCTGCGTCGTCGACCCGTGCTCGTTCACGCGCCCGGGCGGCGCGTACGAGGACGGGAGTTTCGGCCCCGAACAAATCCTCTGCGCGGAAAGCAACCTCTACCCCGTGCTCCTCGGCTGCAAGCCCGCCTACCATCAGAAGAACCGCGGCTTTTCGTCGGGCATGCTGTTCACCGACCGCGCGCTCTACCTGCCCGACGTGGTGTTCGTGCGCGACGGTGCCATCCGCCGCGCCGACGTGATCGCCATCCCCGAGCCCAACCGCGCTCGCGCGCTCGAGAACCATCGCTCCGAACGCGAATGCGAGAACGCGCTCGCCGACCGCATCGAGGCGCTTTTGCGCATCGCGGCCGCGAACGGATGCGAGACGCTCGTGGTTGGCGCGTTCGGCGCCGGCCCGCAAGGCTTCGAGCCCGAGAAGCCGTGCAGCCTGCTCAAAGCCTGGATCGAGGCGCACCCCGGCGTTATCAAGAGCATCGTGTTCGCCGTGCCGCGCGCAAGCTTCGCCGCCTTCGACGCCGTCTTCGGCGAGCAGAAGGCGCCCGAGCCGGCACCGGCGGCGTCGCCCGAAGCCGAAGCCCCCGACGATGACGACCTCGACTTCGACCCCGCCGACCTCCCCGAAGGCGTGACGTTCCGAGCGTAGGGCCCGCTTCGCAGGCCGCGGGCGCCAGGAGGCGACCCGCGGCGTCGGAGGGCGCCAAGGCGGCATGGTGGCCGCTTTCCATGCCGCCTCGACACCGCGCTTCGCTCTCCCCGCGAAATGGTCTACAATAGTTCGTCCGATATTTCAGCCAGGGAGGGCAAGCATGTCAGACGAACGCGCGCGCGCCGAAGCGCGAACCGAATTCGACCACCTTTCAGACGATGCCGCCGACTACGCGAACGACCCGGTCTTTCGCGAGGAACAGCAGCACCTTTCCGACGTGTACGCCACGCTGCAATCCATGGCGGGCACGCTCGTGAAGAAGCTGCGCCGCAACGAGGAGGCGGCCGCCGAGACCAAGAGGCAGATGACCGAGGAGATCAAGCAGAACTACGGCAGCGACGACGAGGCGTTCGAAACCTACGCCGACTTCGCCACCGTGAACAGCGTCATCGACGCCTACAACCAAACGCAGGACGCCGCCGTCGAGAAGCTTTCCAGCATCCGTTTGCTCACACAGCAGCAGCCCTACTTCGCGAAGGTGGCGCTCCAGTTCAAACCGGGCGCTGCGCCGAAGGAGCTCTACATCGGCGCGGCCGGCGTGTCGGACGACGACTGCCGCCGCCTCGTCGTCGACTGGCGGTCGCCCGTGGCCGAGGTGTACTACAATCAGGACACCGGCCCCACGAGCTACGTCGCCAACGGCCGCACCATCAACGTCGACTTGAAGCTGCGCCGCCAGTTCGACATCGAGCGCGACGAGCTGCGCGCCTACTTCGACACCACGATCGCCATCCAGGACTCGCTCCTTCTCGCCTCCCTCTCGCGCCAGCGCTCGGAGAAGATGCAGGCCATCACCTCCACCATCCAGAAGGAGCAGAACGAGGTCATCCGCCACGCCGACTGCCCCGTGCTCCTCGTGGCGGGCATCGCCGGCTCCGGCAAAACCTCGGTGCTCTTGCAGCGCATCGCGTATTTGTTCTACCAGCAGCGCGGCACGCTGCGGCCCGAGGACGTGTTCCTCATCACGCCGAACCCGGTCTTCCGCCGCTACATCGAGAACGTGCTGCCCGACCTGGGAGAACGCAACCCCGAGACCATCACGCTCGCGGAGTTCGCGCGCACGCTCCTGCCGCCCGGGCAGGGCGCGGGCAAGGCGCCGGTCGACCCGAGCACCCTCTGGGCCATCGACGACGCGATCCGTACCGGGCGCTTCGAGTTCGAGCCGGGCGACTTCCGCGACATCCGCATCGGCCGTGTGAAACTCATCACCGCAGGTCAGGTGCAGCAGGTGCGTTCGAAGTGGCCGCATATCGAACCGGGTGCGCGCCTGGCGAACCTCATGCGCGAAGAGCTGGTCAAGCGCCTCGACTCCAAGCTCGCCACGATGGCCGGAAGCGACGACATGTTCGACGAGGTCATCTCGCTCACGCACGACGAGCAGCTCGCCGCCTTCGGCGAGCCGGTGAACATCGACGACGACAAGGAGGTGCGTCGCGCCGCGCTCAAGCTCGTGAAGGTGCGCTTCGACGACGCCTATGGCATGATCGCGCGCGACGAGTGGCTCCACGTCGACCACGTGGCCAAACGCATGCTCGGCGCGGAAAGCCTGCCGCCTGCCGCATGGCTCTACCTGAAGATGGCGTGCACCGGCCTTTCCAACCCCGACGCGCGCTACGTCATGGTCGACGAGGTGCAGGACTATTCGATCGCCCAGCTCGCGGTGCTCGCGCGCTTCTTCCCCCGGGCGCACTTCATGCTGCTCGGCGACGAGCATCAGGCGATCCGCGAAGGCGGGCTCACGTTCGACGAGATCCGCGACGTGTTCGCGCGCTTGCACGGCACGGTCGAGGAATGCCACCTCATGACGAGCTATCGCTCGACCCCGGGTATCACCGACCTGTTCGCCCGCCTGCTTCCCGAGCGCGAGCGCATGCAGGTCTCCTCGGTGCAGCGCGAATGCAGCGAGCCGCGCGTGCGCACGTTCGCGGACGAGACCGCCTACGCGGACGCCCTTCGCACGCTCCTGCGCGAGGCGAAGGCGAGCGACGGCGGGCTCACCGCGGTCATCGTACCGTGGAAGCACGAGGCGGCGAAACTCGTGAAGCTGCTCGGCGACGACGCGCCGGCGCTCGTGAGCGCAACGGGTGCGCTGCCGCCGAAGGGCGCCGTCCTGC
Organism: uncultured Ellagibacter sp.; assembly: GCA_934654815.1. Classification (GTDB taxonomy): domain Bacteria; phylum Actinomycetota; class Coriobacteriia; order Coriobacteriales; family Eggerthellaceae; genus Ellagibacter. Next base: position 15,020 of record CAKUGU010000024.1, on the reverse strand, counting down.
TCACGCTGCCGCTTGCGAAGGGGCTCGAGTTCGACCACGTCATCATCCCGAACGCGTCGGCGGGGCTGTTCCCCGCCGACGACCGCGTGGCGAGAAACCGTCTCTACACCACCATCTCGCGCGCCACGCGTGAACTCGACGTGCTGGCCTTAGGCGAGCTCACGCCGCTGCTCGCGTAAGAGAAAGACCAGGTAAAACGCATGACGACGCCGCAGTTCATCCTCGATACGCGCAAGAAGATCGGCCACGACCCCCTGTGGCTTTCGGGCATCACGGCCTACGTGGAAGACGAGGCGGGGCGCATCCTTCTGGGCCGGCGAGCCGACACGGGGCAATGGGCGCTCGTCTACGGGATCATCGAGCCTGGTGAGGAGCCGGCGCGCGCCGCGGCGCGCGAGATGCTGGAGGAGACGGGCGTTGCCGTGCGCCCGCGCTATCTGGCGAGCGTGAAGTCGTCGCCGCAGGTGGTGACGTACGCGAACGGCGACCAGTGCCGGTACCTCGACCTGCTGTTCATCTGCGAGGTAGAGGCAGGCGCGGCGGCAAGCGCGCACGTCGGCGACAACGAGAGCACAGCGGTCGGGTGGTTCGCGCCCGACGACCTTCCCGAGCCGCTCGCTTCCTCCACCATCGAGCGGCTCGGGATCGTGCGCGAGTTCAAGCGACGCGCAGCCGAGGGAAACGCCGCAGCGTTGTTCGCGCTGTAGACGAAGGCGCTGCAGCGCGTCGGCGTGCGACAGCGGTCTCCGATCACTACCCAATTCGTTCGGTCCCTACTCTTTATGCAGGAAGCACCCTTCCTCGTGCGAGTCGATGATGCCCGCGGCCTGCAGATACGCATGCACGACCGTCGTGCCGACGAACTTCATGCCGCGCTTCTTCAGGTCGCTCGACACCGCGTCCGACAGCGACGAGTGCGTAAGCCCCACCTCGCGCAGCGTCTTCCCGTCCGTCCACGACCAGATATAGTGATCGAAGCTGCCGAACTCGCGCTGAATGGCGCGAAACGCCTGCGCGTTCGTCACCGCGGCTTCGATTTTCAGACGGTTGCGCACGATTCCCGCGTCCTGCCTAAGCGACGCCTTCTTCGCATCATCGTATGCGCACACCGCGTCGAGGTCGAACCCGTCGAACGCGCGACGGAACGCCTCCCGCTTGTTCAGGATGCATTCCCAGCTCAAGCCCGCCTGAAAGCATTCCGGGATCAGCAGCTCGAAAAGGGCCTGATCATCATGGGTCGGAACGCCCCATTCGTGGTCGTGGTATTCCACGTACCTCGGGTTCTTCGGGTTCGCCCAGCGACACCGCTGTTTCCCGTCTTCCCATTCCATCGCGCGCACCGTACCTTCCCCGCACCGCCGCGGCAATCGCGCCGCAGCTCCTTTTTAGTCCGGCGACCAGTATAAAACCAACGCGACGTTGAGGATTCTCACGCGACCGCGCGAGACGAGACGCAGAGCCCTTTCATCCAGCCTCGGCGGAAAAGCAGCTGCGTACGAAGACCGAAGCCCAGGCATAAGATCGGAAAACGCCGCGAAGATGACAGGGAACGACGACTTTGCAAAACATGAGTCGAAAATGAGGCCTTTCATGGCGGGCTGTGACGACTTTGCAAAGGCGAGACAGGAAAAGGGCCCCTCAATGGCAGGCAGTGACGGTTTTGCAAACCCCATGGCGAGCAGCGCCACTTTTGCAAACAGGTTAATCCACACTTACTGCGATAATGGGTATTATATTTAATTCGGACCCTTTGTATTAGGCCGAAAAACGAGCCTTTCCCTTGCAAAACCATCATACGCTGCCATTTTGCAGGGGAAAACGAGAAGGGGAAGGCCAGCACACCCCAATCGAGGACGGTGCGCCGGCCTGCGCCCAGAGCTCGCGTTACTTCTCGTTCGTCGCAAGCGTGCCCTTGCGCGAAACGGCAGGCGCGGCCTCCGATGCGCCCTCCGTCGCAGCCTGGCCGGCCTTGCCGCGCACCTTGGCAACGCACACGACGAGCGCCACCGCTGCCACGGCCGCGCAGGCGAGATACGCCGCACCCGCACCCTGCGCCGTCGCCTGCGCCGTCGCCGCGCCCGAGACGAGCGCGCCCGCCGTCACGCTCGTCATGACAGTCGTGAACAGCGCGGTCGTCATAGCGCCCGCCACCTGGCGCCCCGTGTTGGCGAGCGCGTTGCCGTGGGCGATCAAATCGTTGGGAAGCGAATTCACGCCCCACGTGTTGATCGGCATGTTCGCAAGCGCCTGCCCGCTCGCCTGCAGCGCGCAGAACACGGCCACGAGCACAAGGGGCGTCGACACGTTCACGAAGCCGAGCACGCAAAGCGACCCCGCAAGCAGCACCAATCCCGCAATGCCGATGCCGCGCGCGCCGTGCTTGTCGAACACGACGCCTGAAATCGGCGAGAGCACGATGCCGACCGCGGCGGCAGGCAGCATGACCATGCCCGTCTCGAGCGCGCTCACGTCGAGCGACGTCTGAAGGTAGATGGGAAGGATCACGTTGGTCGCCGCCGCCGACGCGTTGATGAGCGTGACCAGGATCGCGGCCGTGCGAAACGCCGGGACCCGCAGCGTGTCAAGGCGCAGAAGCGGCTCGTCGAGCGTACGCTGGCGCTTGACGAAGGCGACGAGCGCCACGACCCCGACGACGATGGGGACGATCACGGAAGCGCTCGAGAAGCCGGCGCTCGAGGCACTCGAGAAGCCGTAGAGCATGCCGCCGAACGCGACGGTCGACAGAAGCACCGAAGGCACGTCGAGCTTGGGGTTCTTCAACTCGCCCACGTTCGAGAGCAGGAAGAACCCGGCCAAAAGCACGACGAGCGCGATCGGCACCACGCTCCAGAACGCCGCGCGCCAGCCGAACGCGTCGATGACCGCGCCGCCGGCGACCGGCCCCACGCAGGGGCCCGCCGACATCACGATTCCCGCGACGCCCATTGCCGTCCCGCGCTTGCACGGCGGGAACAGAAGCATCGGCACCGTCGCCACGAGCGGCAGCTGCACGCCTGCGGCAGCCGCCTGCAAAACGCGGCCCACGAGGAGCAGCCCGAAGTTCGGCGCCACGGCGCACACCACCGTGCCCGCAAGGAACGCGGCCATCGAGCCGAAGAACAGCTTGCGGGTGGAGAACTTGTCCATGAGCCACCCGGACACGGGCACCATGATCCCATTCACGAGCAGGTAGATGCTCGTCACCCATTGGGCGATTCCCGCGTCGATGCCGAACGACTTCATGAGCCCGGGCAACGCCGGCGCCATGAGCGTCTGGTTCAGAAGCGCCAGAAACGCGCCGAGCGTCACCACGCCGACGGCGAGAATCTCGTGCTTGGTCACCTTGTCGCTCGGGGATGCGGGGGTCTTTGCCGCATGCTTGTCGACCTGATGTGCGTTCTCACCTGCAGCTTCGCCGGCCTGCACGGATGCGCCGCGCTCGATTTCGTTCGTTTCCTTCAAAAGAGTGCCACCTTTCCCGTACGCGACGAGGGCGCGCAAAGCCAGGCGCACCTCGTCGCTTCGATAGATTCCTATGAAAATGGGGAAAGGTATTAGATCCGCATCGCCGAAAGCGCGGTCGACGTGCGGCTCGCGCGCGTCGCCAAGACGAACGCGAACGCGTCGAGCGTGCGCGTGTGACGGTATGTCGGGATGAAAAACTGCTTCATAGCGGAAAGGGACTCTAGACGAAACCGCCTCGGCGGGTCAACCTGATTCACGAAGGCGTCAAAGTTCCGCGCTGTGGACGGGGCGACGTCTCTCGGCGAACGGTTGCGCACGGCGCGCCCCTCCCCTCGCGAAATGCGGTAAGCTGGGAAGGTCGGAGCGCGGGAAGGATAAGCCATGCCCTTTATATCGAAGCAAGACGAATCGTACGGGTTCAACCCGAGGTCGTTCGCGTTCTGGCGCAACAACGCCGTGTACTTCTGCCTGTTCTCGGTGCTCGGACATTGGATGGAAATCCCCTACTGCATGTTCATGGACCAGTTCGGCATCGTCGACCCCGACTCGCTCGTCTGGGACGACCCGATGTACCCGTTTTGCGTCTACGGCATCGCCGTCGTGGTGTGCGCGCTGTTTCTGGTGCCGCTCAAGAACTTCATCGTGCGCAGGCGGACGACGCTCGGCCAGGCGGGAGTGGAATTCTACTGCATCGCGGTCGTCATCTGCATGCTCATGGAGCTCGGCATGGGGCTTCTTCTGAACCAGCCGCTGTCCGACGGGTCGTACCCCTTATGGGACAACTCCGATCTGCCCGGCAACATCTTGGGGCAGGCATGGATCGTGAACGACGTACTTTTGGGCGGCGTGGCGATGCTCTACACCTGGGTCGTCTACCCGCTTCTGCAACGCGCCTTCGCGAAGATTCCGCTGCGCGTCGCGAACGCGCTGTCGGCCGTCATCGTCGTCGGGTTCGTCGTGCTCTGCATCGTGAAATTCTCGTAGCGGACGCGCGAACCCGCCTTCCCCCAATTGTAACCTTTAGTGAACTTTTGTCTCGATCCGCTTGACTCGCTCCGTGTTCTTGATTATAAGTTACCCATGGTTAACGTTAGAGCAGGAAGGGAGCGGGCCTCCGTGAACGCACAGGAGTATCTGAAAGTCTTCGAGCGCAAGCTCGTGCACCATTGCGCCCCCACGCTGGCGAACGTGAAGCCCGCGAACCTCTTCGTCTGCCGGGACGAATCGGTCCCGAACCTGGGGCCCGCCTGCGGATCGGTCGACGCCGCGACGCACGAACGCAACCTGCGCTACGCGCTACACGAAACGCGCGAGCGGCTCTATCCCTACGGCGTGCACATCGAACTGCTCGCGCGGCGCACGTCGGGCGTGCTTCTGTACGCATACCGACCGGACGCGATCCGCGCGCGCCTCGCCGACCCGGACGTCTCGGCCTTCCTCGAGCGCTACGGGTACAACCCCGCCTCGCTCAGCGACTGCATCGAGCTGCTCCATCGGCGCATCTGCGGCACCGACCTGAAGAGCACCCTGTCCTCGTCGTGCGCGTTCCCCCACGAGATCGGCCTCTTTCTGGGGTACCCCCTCGAGGACGTCGTCGGGTTCATCGAGAACGACGGCGAGAACTACCTCTGCTCCGGCTGCTGGAAAGTGTATTCCCGCCAACGCGACGCCGAGGAGAGCTTCTGCCGGTTCAAGGAGAGCACCGCCGCCTTCGAGGCGCTGTTCGACGAAGGCGCCACGCTCGAAAGCCTCGCCGCATGCGGGCAGGCGCGGCGCGAGCCGCAGCTGCAGCGCCGGGCCGGGTAGCCGCGGCGCCCGAAAAGGCGCGCTCGGCGATGTGCGCGCGGGAGGGGAGCCTGCGCGCACATCGCCGAGCGCACACGAAAGCGCACGACAACGCTGAAACGACAAAGGAGCAGATCATGAGCAAAGTAGCCATCGTTTATTGGAGCGGCACGGGAAATACCGAGGCAATGGCCGACCTCGTTGCGCAGGGCGTTCGCGCCGCCGGCGGCACCGCCGACCTCATCCAGGCATCCGACTTCGATTCCTCGCGACTTGACGACTTCGACGCCTTCGCCTTCGGATGCCCCGCCATGGGCGACGAAGAGCTCGAGGAGATGGAGTTCCTGCCCATGTACGACGAGGTGGAGCCGCATCTGCCGGGCCGCAAGGTCGCACTGTTCGGTTCCTACGATTGGAACGACGGCGAATGGATGGAGCTGTGGGAAAAACGCGCCGAGGAGGCGGGCGTCGACATCGCCGACTCCGTCATCGCGAAGGATTACCCCGACGAGGACGCGTCGGCGGAATGCATGCGCCTGGGAGCGCTGCTCGCGAAGTAGCAGGTGCTGCGGGCACGGAAGGAGCGCAAGCTCGGAACCGAGCCCGCGCACCCCGCGCAAAGCCACATTCCGGCAAAAAGCCGCATCCGCGAAGGTTTCTCTCCGCGGATGCGGCTTCGTTTTGCCCGCCGTGCGTTTCGCGCGAAACGCACGGCGTTTTCGGCGGGCTGGCCTCTATCTTTCCGAAAGCTTCTTCAAGGCGAACTCGCCGTTCTCGTAGATAGCGTAGCTGTTCGAGCCGTCCTTCGGCAGGGAGACGCTTCCCGGGTTCACGAAGAGGATGCCGTCGCGCTCGGCGATTTCCTTCACGTGGGTATGGCCGTAGAGCACGGCCCCGCCCCGCGCGAGCGGCGGCACGTTGTCCGGGCCGTACACGTGCCCGTGGGTCAAAAACAGCTGGCGCGTGCCGTCGAAGACGAGCGCATAGTCGCCCATGCAGGGGAAGTCGAGCACCATCTGGTCGACTTCCCCGTCGCAATTGCCGCGCACGGCGATGATCGACGCCGCGAGCGGGTTCAGCATCGCGATCACCTCTTTGGGCGCGTACCCGCGCGGCAGGTCATTGCGCGGACCGTGGTAGAGGATGTCGCCGAGCAGCACGATCCTGTCGGGCAACTCCTCCTCGACGCGTTCCACGAGCTCGCGGCACCAGTAGGCCGACCCGTGGATATCGGAAGCGATGAGCAGCTTCATAAGTCAATCTCCTTTCGTTTCCAGGAAAGGATAGCATGCGGCGGGCGGCGCCTCCCCAAACAGCAAAAACACCCTCGCGTGTTCGAAAATGACGATTTTTCGCTGCGAGCGTCGTTTCTCAGGTGATTTGCGTGAAAGTTATACCCCATATCTGTATGATATGGGGTATAGCACGCGCTTGATAGCAGTCAGAAGCTTGAATGCGACCTCGAAAACGCACCGAAAGCCCTTCCGCAACGGAAAAATCCTCATTTTCGAACACGACGGGCGGCTTTCCTTGTTTGAGGCACTCCCTGCCGCCTTTGAAGCCCGTCCGTGCGCGCTTCAAAGGTCTCGCCCAGACGCCGGGGCGCGGCACCCTCGAGTGCGAGCACCACCCGCGATGCAGCGCGCCGCGTCCCGACGTCTGGGCTATAATGAAGTATCTTCGTCGAGATCCGCCCCGCTTCCAAGAGACAAGGAGCAAGCCATGATCGTCACCTCAGCAGATGTGGTGCCCGGCCAGAGCGTCCAGATCCTCGGGCTCGTCCGCGGCAACATCGTCACCTCGAAGAACTTCGGGCGCGACATGATGGCGAGCGTGAAACAGCTCGTCGGCGGCGAGATCAAGTCGTACACGCAGATGACCGACGAGGCCCGTCAGATCGCCGAAGATCGCATGATCGCGGCAGCCGAGGCGCTCGGCGCCGACGCCATCGTGTCGATGCGCTTCTCGTCAGGCTCCCTCGCCCCGGGAACGGTGGAAATGCTCGCCTACGGCACCGCCGTCAAATTCGCCTAGCCGAAGGCGAAGGCGCGCCAACGCCGGCACGTCTTCCCAAGCGGCCAGGCCAAATCGTTAGGAACCGATATGAACTGCCCTAAATGCGGCGCCGAGAACGCCAACACGTCTAACTTCTGCACATCGTGCGGCGCACCGCTCGCTGCCGGAAATGCAAGCCCCGCGCAGGGCGCCGCGCATGAGGCGCAAGGTGCCGTCGGCAACGCGCAAGCCGACGCCTATGCCAACCCCGACTTCGGCGCGAACGGCGCTTCGACCGGCACCGGCTCCGTCGCAAGTAGCGCACCTGGCCAAGAGGTCCCGCAAGGCAACCCGTACATGCCGCCCAACCCGGCCCAGGCGTATTCGTACCAGAACGCCTACCAGCAGCACGTGACGCCCGAGACGACGTACGCCATGACAAGCACCGACGAGGCGCTGCGCCTGGCAAACTTCGTGCTGTGCGTCATCTCATGCGTCGCCCTCGGCGCCGCGATCGTCCCCCTCGCGTGGACGATTCCCATGACCGTGCACAGCTGGGGTATCTACAAGGGCAAGAAACCCAACACCATCGCCTTCGGCGTCTGCACGCTCATCTTCGTGAACGTTATCGGCGGCATCCTCCTGCTCATCTCGAACAAGGACAGGTAGCGCCGACGAACCGGCGCGGCGCCGAGCCGGGCGCGCAGTCCATCCAGCTCGGCGCCGCGCGGGCACCCCGCTTCGCGCACCCGCAGAAAACCCGCTAGCGTTGCGCCCGGCTCGCCTTCTTGTTCCGATACATCTCCTTGTCGGCGGCCTCGAAAGCCTGCTCGAACGACGTGCCCTCGTCCGTGATCGTGCACACGCCGAACGCCGCGCTCAGCGGGAGCGTCTCGTCACTGCGAGCTGCCAGTCCCTGCTCGATATCAGCGACGAACCGGCGCGCGTCCGCCTCCCCGTGCTTCGGGCAGAGCACCAAAAACTCGTCCCCCCCGATGCGCATGGCGATGCAGTCATGCGGGATGGCGTCGGTTATGGAATTGGCCACGCGCTGCAGAAGCAAGTCGCCGTACCCGTGCCCAAGCGTGTCGTTCGTGCGCTTGAGGTAGTTGCAGTCCGCCATGATCAGGCTTGCGGGAAGGTCGTCGGCACGAACGAGGTCATCGCCCTTCGATTCCATGTAGTTGCGGTTGAGCAGCCCCGTCAGCCCGTCCCTGAACGACAGCGCCTCGGCTTGTTTCATCGAGGAGATGTTCTTCGTTGCGACCAGAAACGCCAGGACGTCGCCGTTCTCGCCCCGTTTTTGGGGAATGAGCGACAGGGAGTACCACACGCCGAGGCGGTCCTTCACCTCGCAGCCGAGGAACGGCTCGTCTCGCAAGCGCCCGACGACCGTGTCCAGGTCGAGGAAGTGCATCACCTGCTCGCGGCAATCATCGGCGACCTCCGATTCGCACACCGCCAACAGGAAATCGTACGGGTCGCGATGCTTCTCGAACAGCGCGCCCAACCGCTCCGACGGGCGTATCGGCTCCAACTCCATGCGATCCGCGTGAAGCAGGAACGTCGAATCGTACGCCGTGCTGATCGCGTTGATGGTGCGCAGCTGCTTTTCCATCTTGTCGATGGAAAGCCTGTCGGATCGGCGCTGGAATACCAGGATGACGATACCGACCCCGAGATAGAGCATGAGCGCGAACGAGATGTACCCCGTCCGGTGCGTGAACACGTCACCTGAGGCGTACACGGCGTAGATGTCGTACACGCCGTACACCTTGTGCAGGCCGTAATAGGTGGCGTCGTCGTACCGGAACTCGGTGAGCTTGTCGCTTTTCCACGGCACGCTCGACGCGAATTCCTCAAGCTGCGAGGCGTCGGCCGCTTCGACGACGGAGCTGTTGGTGGAGAGGATCTGGCCGCCCGAGGCGATCACGAGCGTCGGGTTCTTGTAGAAGCTGTTGTTCTTGAGGATGCTCGCAACCGTCAGCTCGTAGGGGTCGGACGCGGGCTTTTCCATCGAGGAGTAGCACATGATCAGGTGCGCCCCGTCGGAACTGACGACGGTGGCCATGTTGTACGGCTTCCCGTTTATCGACTTGCAATCGACGTAGGTCTTTTGAGGGTGCTGGAGGATGTTCGAGACGTTGATGCCCGAAACGACGTCGCTCCACAGCGCGGAGGAATCCTGGTCGTCCATGTCGGCCTGGGCGACGGGCGTCGCATCGGCGTCGAAGACGATGATGCCGCCGATATGCTCGGTGCGGATGAAGTCGTCGAGGAAGTCCGAGTCGGTGAGCTCGTCGGTGGAGATGAACTTGCTCAGTCCGTCGGCGCTGTCGAGCAGGTTCTGCAAGGAGCTGGCGGAATTCCCGCGCGTGTAATTGTCGTACTTCGCGCATTCGTCCTTCACGAACGAGGTGGTCTCGTCGGCGAGCGTATAGGTTTCGGCGAGGTCGCGGTACTGGACGGAGAACCCGATGATCACGAGGACCACGACGCTCACGACAAGGAACGCGCCGAGAACCCAGTGGAGCCGCTTGAGCGACAACGTCCCTTTAGCTTTCGGCATGCTCGGTCGCCTCCCCGTTGCCAGTCAAGTCAGAATCGTATCGGCTGACGATGGCGTCGATCGTGCCGTCGGTTTTCATGTCGTTGATCGCGGCGCTGATCTTGTCGCAGCGGTCGGAATCGTCTTCCTTGCTGAACGCGACGCCCAGATCGGTCGTCATGATGGTGCCGTCGAGGAAACGGTAAAGGCCGGGGTGGTCGTTCATGACCTGCCGGAGAACGACCTCGTGACCGCCGAGCGCGCCCGCGTAGCCCTTGATGAACGCCGTTTCAGCCATTTCGAAGGTGCCGCACGAATAAATCTTGATCGTCGGGAGGTCGGCATCCGACAGAAGGACGGCCTCTATCTTCGACCCCGCGCGCACCGCCATCCCGCCGTGGCCCCCGATGCTCGAGAGGTCTTTGTCGGGCGCCCTCGCATCCGTCAGGGCCCGAAGATTGCTCTGCATGTACGGGACGCTCCAGCGGTAGTCATCTTCCCGCCCGTTCATGACGAAGGCGTTCCAGATGCAGTCGACCTCGCCCTTTTCCAGGCGGTCGCGCCTATCGCTCCAGGTGGTCTCAACGAACACGGGGCGATACCCTGCCCGCCGGCAAGCTTCCCGCGCGATGTCGGCGTCGATTCCCGCGTAGTCGCCGTTCTCGTCCACGTAGAAGAACGGCTTTAAGGCCTCGGTACCGATCTTGAGCTCCGGAAGGTCGGAGTCGACCTGCGCGCCGCTTTCAGCGCCCTGCTGCTGGCATGCGACGAGAAGGCAGGCGGCCGCCATGACGAGCGCGAGCGCGAAAGCTTTGATGGCTTTTATAGCGACCCCCCTCCCATGAAATCCTTCGCGCAAAGCAACCCCCCTTCTATCGCGGAAACATGAACCTGCCTTGCATTCTACACCCCCAAGAACAAGGCGAGGCAGAGCAGGCATACGAGGAAGGCGACGTTCGCGAGCGTGAACGTTTTCAGGTAGCGCGCGCATCCACCCACGCGCCCGATCGACACGGCCTTGAAGGTGATGAGACTCGCCATCGAGGCGATGAGCGTTCCCAAGCCGCCCAGGTTCGTGCCCACGATGAGCACGCCCCACTGGTCGGTGAACCCCGAGAGCAGCACGGCGGCTGGGACGTTGCTTATCACCTGGCTCGATCCGACCGCGGCGATAAGCGCGCTTCGCGCGACGAGCCCCGCAACCGCATCGTGGACCGCCGGCACGCGCGCCATGTTCCCCACGAACACGAACAGCGCCACGAACGTGAGCAGGAGCGCGTAGTCGACGCGCTTGAACAGCGACGCGTCGGAAAGCGCGACGACCGCGATGACGGCGGCGAGCGCGACCTTCACGTCGATCACGCCCGCGACGGCGAGGACGCACAGGCAGAAGAGCGCCGAAAACGCGGCGAGTCGGGCCGGGTGCGCGCGCCACAGCGCAGGCGCGGCCGTCGCCTTCTGCCCCCTCGCGCAGGGCTCGTTCGGGAAGAAGAGGAGGACGGCGAGCGTCAGAAGCGCGGCGGAAAGCGCCGTGTAGGGGAACATGAGCCGCACGAAGTCGGGAAACGACATCCCCGAGGCGGTGAACAGGTAGAGGTTTTGCGGGTTGCCGATGGGCAAAAGCATACTGCCCAGGTTCGCGGCGATGGTCATGAGCGTCGCTACGGCGCAAAGGCGCCCGTCCATTCCCGCGGCGCGGAGCGTCACGAGCGCGAGCGGCACGAACGTGATGAGCGCGACGTCGTTGGTGACGGCCATGCTCGCGAAGAACGAAAGCCCCACGAGGGAAAGCGCCACGCGGCGCTGCGAGGTGGCGCGCGAGACGAGCCATCGGCCGCATGCGTCGAGCACCCCGAGCGCCCGGAAGCCCGCAACGACCGTCATCAGGCAGAACAGGAGCGCGAGGGTGCGCCAGTCGATATAGCCCGCGTACGCGGCGTCGGGCGGCACGGCCGCGCACGACGCCAAGGCGAGCAGGGCCGCCACGACGAGCACCACCTCGCGGCGGACGAATTCGCGAACGCGGTCCACCTAGAACGATTCCCAGCTCACGCACGACTGATCGGCGTCCGCCGCCGTATGAGGAGCAGGATGCGCCTCGATGGTGCCGACGACGAGCATCGCCTCGAGCATAAGCCCCTCGGGCGCGCCGAGCACGCGGCCCACGAAATCGCCCGTGGGAGCGCCGTCCGTAGCGGTGCGCATGCGCCCCTGCACCCAGCAGCTGCCGTATCCCATGGCGTCGGCGACGAGGTGCATGTTCGCCATGGCCACCGAGCAGTCTTCCACCCACGTGTCCGACACGCTCGGATCGCCGAACACGGCGATGATGAGGCTCGCCGTGTCGAAGAGCTTCTGCTTGGGGTCGCGGGCTCCGGCGAGCTTCGCTATGGTGCCCCGATCCTGCACCACGACGAAGCGCCAGGGCTTCTTCCCCTTGCCGACAGGGCCCGCCATGCCGGCGACGAGCAGCTTCTCCACCACGTCGCGCGGGATGTCGCCGCCGGTGAACGAGCGGATGCTGCGGCGGTGCAGCAAAGTGTCGAGAAATTCCATGAGATACCTTTCTTGTTACGGGAACAGCAGGAGCAGCAGGCGCAGCGTGCGGAAGAGAGCTGCGGCAGGAACGCACCCTCGCCTGCGCCTGAAGCCCCTACAGCGCGACGATGGCCGCCTCGAGCGCGGCGATCTCCTCTTCGGTTGTCGACCAGGCGGTGCACACGCGGATCGCCACGTGGCCCTCGTCGACGCGCTGCTCGAACTCGAGCTCGAAGCCGCGCGAAAGCTCGGCGTATTGCGCGTCGGTCACCGTGATGAACACCTGGTTGGTCGTCGTCTGCGCGAACAGCGGGATGCCGGCCTTCGCGCAGGCGTCCTTCACGCGCGCGGCGAGCTCGTTCGCACGGCGGGCGATGGTGAAGTACAAGTCGTCGGTGAAGAGCGCCTCGAACTGCAGGCCGAGGAGCCAACCCTTCGCCAGCATCGCGCCGTTCTGCTTCATGCTGGCGCGGAAATGCGGCTTGAGCTCGTCGTTCGTGATGACGACGGCCTCGCCGAAGAGAGCGCCGCACTTGGTGCCGCCGCAGTAGAACACGTCGGACACGCGCGCGACGTCCTGAAGCGTCACGTCGCCGCCGATGGCCTCGAGGCCGTAGGACAGGCGCGCGCCGTCAATGAAGAGGTACAGGCCGTGGGCGTCGCATGTGCGGCGGATGGCCTCAAGCTCGGCGAGCGTGTAGACCGAGCCGGTTTCGGTCGCCATGGAGATGTAGACCATCTTCGGCTGCGTGATGTGCTCGGGGACGGTGCTCTCCTCCCAGTTCGCGGCGATCGCATCGATCTGGGCGGCCGAGATCTTGCCGTCCGCATTCGGGGCGGTCTCGCACTTCACGCCCGCGTGCTCGACCGCGCCCGTCTCGTGCACGTTGATGTGCCCCGTGTCGGCACAGATGACGCTTTGCCAGGGGCGCAGGGCCGCGCGGATGACGACGAAGTTCGCCTGCGTGCCGCCGATGAGGAAGTGGACGTCGGCGTGCGCGGCGTGCGCGCGCTCGCGGATGAGGTTCGCGGCGCGCTCGCACGCCTCGTCGCATCCGTACCCGCAAAACGCCTGGTCGTTCGCATTGGCAAGCGCTTCGAGCACCTTGGGGTGCGCGCCGTGGCAGTAGTCGTTGTTGAGTCGTATCATGGGGAACCTTTCGGGAGGCCGGCTTCTCTTTCGCTTCCGCATTCTACCGCAAGCGCGGAAGAGGGGCCGTAGCGCGCAGTCGGGCGGCGCGTTGCCGGCCGATCATGCGATGCCGTGCGGCACGGACGACGACGAGCGTGCCCGGCGGCAGGCGGCAAGCGGCGAACGCGATGGCACCGGAAGGCGGCGCGTTGTCGCATGCCGGCGAATCTCGCCGAGTTTTCCTCCAATCGAAACATGAGGCTGCTATGCTTGGTAGCCGCGTGCGAGAGTCAAGGCGCGCGCATGACTTATTAAGGTGGTTCGAAACGTGATATTCGCAAAGGTGAAGCAGCGCTACGAGATCGTGGTCGCCGCGTGCTGCTTCCTCATCCTGTTCACGAACGTGGGCCTGCCGTCCACGTCGTTTTCCGTGTACCAGCCCTACCTGGTCGATTTGCCGGGCGTGGGGCATTCGGGCGCGTCGATCATCGTGTCGGTGCGCACGTTCGTGTCGCTTTTAGCGATGCTCGTGGTGGGGCGCTACTACGACCTGCTCGATTGCCGCAGGGGCGCGTTTCTCGCGACGCTGTGCGTGAGCGCGGGGTTCGCCCTGTACGCGTTCGCCGGCGCGAACTTCGCGCTTTTGTGCGCCGCGTCGGCGCTGACGGGACTCGGATACGGGTTCGGCGGCATGATCGCCTCCACGATCCTCATCAACCGCTGGTTCCGCGCGAACGTGGCCACCGTCGCCGGCGTGGCGGCGGTCGGGTCGGGGGTTGCGGCCATCATCATCCCGAACACGGCCGTGGCGCTCATCAGCTCGTTCGATCTGCGGACGGCGTTCGTCGCGGAGGCGGTTCTCGCGCTTATCATCGGCGTCGTGGTGTTCGCGCTTCTGCGCAACAACCCGCGCGACATGGGGCTTGCGCCTTACGAGGGGAACCCGAAGGCGAATGGGGATGCCAAGAACCCCGCGCGCGCGAAGCGGACCCGAGCGAACCGCAACCTCTCCCCGCGCACCATGCCGCTTCTGTTTTTGGCCATGACGCTCATCGGCTGCGCAGCGGTGGGCGGCGGGAATTACCTGGCCGTGCTGTTCACCTCCGAGGGTTTCTCCACCGAGCACGCCGCGGCACTCGTGGCCGTGAACGGCGCGTGCCTCACCGTGGCGAAGCTGGCGAGCGGCATGGTGTTTGACCGCGCGGGCACGAAGCGCGGGTCCGTGGCGTTCTTCGCGCTCTACATCGCGGGAACGGCCGTGCTCTGCCTGTCGGACATGGGCAACGCGGGCCTTGCGAGCGTGGGCGTGCTCATGTTCGGCGTCGGCATGTCGCTCGGCACCGTGGGCATCTCGGTGTGGTCGATCGAACTTGCGCCGCGCGGCAAGGAGACGCGCACCATCAAGAACTTCCAGGTGTGCTACGCGCTCGGCGGGTTCATCTTCACGTTTCTGCCGGGATTTCTCACCGAGGCGTTCGGCACCTACCTTGTTTCCTACGCGGCGCTGCTCGTCATGCTGGTCGTGGCGGCCGTCATCGTGATCGGCGTCTACGCCGC
>CAKUGU010000023.1 GCA_934654815.1 uncultured Ellagibacter sp. | reverse complement strand
AATTGGCAGACGCGTACGGTTCAGGTCCGTATGGGGGCAACCCCATGAAGGTTCAAGTCCTTTCGCCCGCACCATTTCGAAGCATGAGCCGGTCGGTTGACCGGCTTTTATCTTTCTTACCGCGTCGCGCTTCCGTATTTACGAAAGAATGACCTCCCTTCAACATGCATCTGATGCTTCGCCCCGATGATAGGGACAGAAGCAAAGGAGAATGCGATGCGTGGTTTACTGGATTGTCCGATTTCTCGTTCGAGGGCAAATGGCGAGGCGGCGGACGTGGTGCGCGCTGCCGAGCAGGTTTTGGCCGGCGCCGCAGCGCACGAGGCGAAGACGGCCCCTGCCGCTAAGACGGTTATCGAAGTGCACGATTTCGGCTTCTCGTATGGGACGTTTCGCGCCCTCGAAGGCGTTTCCTTCGAAGCCTACTCCGGGGAAGTCCTTGCGCTTTGCGGCCCGCGCGGGTGCGGCGCGCAGACGATGCTCTGTGCGGTCGGGCAAACGCTTCCCGGGGCGGGCGAATGGGAAAGCGAGGGAGACATCCTCGTTGCGGGCATGAGCGTTCTTCACGACGTTTCCCCTGACCGAGCGCGAAACCTTGCGGCGACGGCGTTCGCGGCGGGCCTTTCCGAGGAGCAGAGCGTCTACAACGCGCTCGCGCGCCCCTTGCGCCTGCGTGGCGTTCATGCAGAGGCCGCCCTTTGCGAGGCGATCGATGCCGCGCTCGATGCCATGGGCGTGAAGAAACGCCTTGCGCCGCATATGAGGGCGCGCGTCAGTTCCTGCTCGCCGCTCGAGCAGCGGCTTGTCCGCCTTGCTCAGGCGCTTCTTCGCAGCCCCGAAGCGCTTCTCGTCGAAGAGCCGACGCGCGGGCTTTCCCGCGACGATGCACACGTCGTGCAAGACGCGCTACGCCGCATCGCGAAGGAGCGGCGAATCGCCGTTGTCATTGAATCGTGTGACGCGTGCGAGGTCGAAAGCCTCGCGGATCGGGCGGCGTTTTTCCTCGAAGGCCGGCTCGTCGAAACGGGAACGCCTAGCGAACTCACTTCCCCGAGCGCCGATTATCGTGCGCGGTCGTTCTTCGAGGGGCGCATGCGCTAAAGCGCCGTGGCTGTTTCTTTACCTTCTCTTGACGCAAGTCCGATTGCTTCTTGACCGCCTCGCGCGATGATGGCTGCACATCCTGAAAGCCGGGCTCGATTGGATTGCGACCATCATGATCTACTACGTAGAAGACGACACCAACATACGCGACCTCACCGTCTACGCGCTCAAGCAGGCGGGGTTCGAGGCCGAAGGCTTCCCCTGCGCTCGCGAGTTCTTCGAAGCATGTGAGAAAACGCTTCCCGACCTGGTTCTTCTCGACATCATGCTGCCGGAGGTGGACGGCCTTGAGGTTTTGCGTGCACTTCGTAGCCGTCCGGCGACGAAGAACATCCCGACCATGATGCTCACGGCGAAGGGCACCGAATTCGACAAGGTTTGCGGGCTCGATGCGGGCGCCGACGATTATTTGGCGAAGCCTTTCGGTATGATGGAGCTGGTGTCGCGCGTGAACGCGCTGCTGCGCCGGGCGCAGGCTCCGGCCGTCAACAGCTCCGACACCCTGGTGTGCGGTCCGATCGAGCTCGTGTCGTCCGCCCATACGGTCAAAGCCGGTGGCAAGCCGGTTTCGCTTACGTTGAAGGAATTCGATTTGCTGCATGCGCTGATGAAAAACGAGGGCAAGGTGCTTTCTCGCCGGCAGCTGCTCGAGGACGTGTGGGACGTGAGCTACGTCGGCGAGACGCGCACGGTCGACGTGCATATCCAGACGCTGCGCCAGAAGCTCGCCGCCGCGTCGTCCGGCGCCGACGGGTGTATCTGCACCGTCCGCGGCGTCGGCTATACCTTAAGGAGCGCCTCATGAGCCCCACCCATCATTCTGTGAAAAGCCTGTCGGGGCGCATTTTCAGAAGCGTTCTCGCGTTCACCCTTGTCATGCTGTTCCTCTTCGGCGCGGCGATGAGCGCGATCTTCTACCTTGGCTACGAGCGCGATGCCGAGTCGACGTTGTCGCAGGCGACGCGCAACGTCGCGGAAACGCTCAACGGGCAGACGAGCGACACCGACCGCGCCATTCTCGAGCGGCAGCTTTCCGACCAATTCCGCTACACGCTTATCGGCGCCGACGGTACGGTGCTCTACGACAGCGTTGCCGACGCCTCGACGATGGAAAACCACGCGAATCGCCCCGAAGTGCTCGAGGCCGACGCTCGCGGCGAGGGCGAAGTGTCCCGTTATTCGGACACTGCGGGAACCGACACGCTGTACTCGGCCGTGAAGCTCGATAACGGCAGCGTCGTTCGGCTCTCGGAAACGCGCGATTCGCTGCTCGCGTTCTTCAGCGGCATGATGGCCCCGATCGCGCTCACGCTTCTTGTGGCCATTCTGCTCGTGTTCCTGCTTTCGCAGAAGCTCACCTCGCGCATCATGCAGCCGATCGACGCGCTCGACTTCTCCGATCCGCTCGAAAACGAGATCTACGAGGAGATGGACCCGCTGCTCGAGCGCATCGACGAGCAGCAACGCCTGCTCAAAGGGCAAAACGAGGAGCTCGCGCGCGCCGAATCGATGCGCCGGGACTTCTCGAGCAACGTGAGCCATGAGATGAAAACACCTCTGCAGGTGATTTCCGGTTATGCCGAGCTCATGAAGAACGACATGGTCGACGCGTCCGATCGCCAGAAGTTCGCCGGCCTTATCTATGACGAGGCGCAGTCGATGCGTGCGCTCATCGACGACGTGCTCACGCTGTCGCGGCTCGACGAGACGTCGCTTTCCCTCGACGCCGCGGCGAGGATCGATCTGTTGAAGGTGTCGAAGCGCGTGGCTGCGCGGCTCGATCGCTTCGCGTCCGACCGCAAGGTGAACGTGAGCGTCGAGGGCGAGGACGCCTGCATCATGGGCGCGGAGACGCTCATCGAGGAGATGCTGTACAACCTCGTCGAGAACGGCATCCGCTACAACCACGAGGGCGGGCGGGTCACTGTGTCCGTGAGACTCGAGCTTCCCACTGCGGTGGAACTCGAGAAGGACGCGCGCTCGCTCCCGCCGGCCGAACGCGGGCGCATGCGCGCCGTCGTGCGCGTGAGCGATACGGGTCCGGGAATTCCTGAGGACAAGCGGGAAAAGGTGTTCGAACGGTTCTACCGGCTCGACAAGAGCCGCTCGAAGGAAACGGGCGGCACGGGCCTCGGTCTTGCCATCGTGAAACATGCGGTGCTCTATCACCGCGGGTCGATCGCCATCGATGGGGAAGAAAGGGAAGGCACGACGTTCGTGCTGAGGATCCCGAGCGCGTAGAGCCCGGGCTGTGCCGCTGCCTAAACGCATACGGGCATGAAAAAAGTTCCACCCCCGACGAGTCCAGGGTGAACCCACCTCGAAAGGTGGGTGCTCGCAGCTTGCTTCCCGGCTTTCGTATCAACGGACACGAATCTCCGTTCCGCACGCTATCTTGAGCTCCCTGATAAAGAAACGTCGGTCCACCGCATGTATGACTCGGGGAGCGGAACCTGCCTTTAGTATAGGAAAGGCGCGCGCGAAGAAAAGACTTGACTTGCACGGGCAAGAGTTGTTCGATGAAAGAAGCTGCTCGCAAAACGGGCGGCTTCTTCTGTTTATGGAGAAGAGGTGCGACCTGCGGGCCGCCCTACGCGCGGGTCGATGTCTTTCTCTGCATACGAAAATCGCCCCTGCAAGATTGCTCTTGCAGGGGCGATCGCGGTTTCAGGAGCTGCTCGGCTTCGCGGCGCTAGTTATTACCCGACGACGAGCCCGAAGACGAGTTGCCAGAATTGGAGTTCCCGCCATTGCTTCCGTTGCCGCTGTTCGAGCCGCTATTGTTCCCATTGCCCGACCCGGAATTGCTGCTCGACGAACCGGTGGAGATGACGAGATGCACCGTCTTGCCCGGCTCGAGCGACGTGCCCGATTCGGGCGTTTGGCTGATCACGTTGCCCTTGCTCACGCTCGAGCTCGACGTGTATTCGGTCGAGACGTTGAACCCGGCGTTGCTCAGCGTGGTCTGCGCGGAGCCTTCGGATTTGCCGACGACGTTGGGCACCGAGGTCGTCTTCGAGCCGCTGCTCACCGTGATGGAGACGGTCGCGCCCTTGTCGGCGCTCTCGCTGCTGCTCGGGGACTGTCGGATGACGTAGCCCTTTTCCACCTTCGAGCTCGATTCCTGGGAAACCGAGACCTCGAAGCCGGCGTTCTTGAGCGCGGCGCGCGCATCGCTTTCGGACTTGCCGGTGACGTCGGGCACGGCGACCTTCTCGCTGCCGAGGGAGAGCGCGTAGGTGATGACGGAGCCCTTGGCTGCCTTGTCGCCCGCCTTCAGATCCTGCGTCGAGATCTTGCCCTTCTCGACCTTGTCGTCGTACACGGGCGTGCCGGCTTTGAGCGTAAGCCCGGCCTTGTCGGCAAGCTGTTGCGCCTCATCAGGCGTTTTGCCCGTGATGTCGGGAACGGTGACCTGCTCGGTGCCCTGGGAGATGTTCAGGTTGATCTTCGTGCCTGCGGGTTTCTTCGTACCCGCGGTGGGGTCTTGGCTCACGACGCTGCCGGCGGCGACGCTGTCGTCGTGCACCGAGTTCGTGGTGCCGACGGTGAAGCCCGCCTTCTCGATGATGCTCGTCGCCTCTTCGAGCGTCTTGCCCTTCACGTCGGGCACGGGGTCGCCTGATGCGAAGGCTCCCGAGAACGCGAGCGCGGCGATGGCGATGACGGCGATGGCCGCGATGAGCCCCACGATGAGGCCGACCTTCTTCTTGCCGCCCTTTTCCTCGGGCATGGTATCGGTGGCGCGGTAGGCGGTTTGCCCGGAATGGGAAACCGGCTTCACGGCGCCCTGCGGCATGACCATGGTGCTGTCGGCAGAAGCGACGCGGCCGTCGACGGGCCCCATGACGCGCGTCTGCTCGCTCGTGAAGCCGCCGGCCATGGCGGCGGGGCCCACGTTGACGGGACGGCCCGCGAGGAAGTCGTTCAGCGCGAGGCGCATGTCGTTCGCCGTGGCGAATCGCTCGGCGGGGTTCTTCTGCATGGCCTTCACGATGATGCTCTCAAGGCCCGGGTCGATGTCGGGCTTGAAGTCGCTCGGCAGGGGAGCCTCCTCGTTCACCTGCTTCATCGCGACGCTGATCGCGTCGGGGCCATCGAAGGGAAGCTTGCCCGTTGCGGCTTCGAACAGCACGACGCCGAGCGAGTAGATGTCGCTCGCGGCGGTAAGCTCTTTGCCCTGCGCCTGCTCGGGCGAGATGTAGTGGGCCGTTCCGAGCACGGTGGAGGTTTTGGAATTGACCGAGTTCTTGGCGCGCGCGATGCCGAAGTCCATCACCTTCACGTTGCCGTCGGGTTGGACCATGATGTTCTGCGGCTTGATGTCGCGGTGGATGATGTCCTGGTTGTGCGCGACCGAAAGCGCCTGGCACACCTGCGAGCCGATTTCGGCGACCTTGCGCTGGTTGAGTGCGCCGCGCTGTACGATGCCGGTTTTAAGATCGGTGCCGCGGATGAACTCCATGACGATGTAGTAGGTGCCGTCGTCCTGGCCCCAGTCGTAGACGTTCACGATGTAGGGACTCTGCAGGTTCGCGGCGGAGGCGGCTTCCTGGCGGAAGCGCTGTGCGAACGCGGGATCGGCCGCGTACTGGGGCAGCATCACCTTCACGGCGACGCGGCGACCGAGCACATTGTCCTGCGCTTGGTACACCTCGGCCATGCCGCCGATGCCGATGCGTTCGGTGATCTGGTATCGGTTGTTGAAGACTCTGCCTATCATCGCTGCGCTAGACACTTACACTCGCTCCTTCGGTCCACCTGCTGTGCTGCGTTTGTATCCTGTTGTTTGCACGGTTCGCATCAGCATACCTTATTTATAAATCTCCTTGCACTTCCAGTGCGGTTTTAATCACATTTTGCGCGAGCCCCGCGGCGTATTCGCTCGACTCGCCCTTCTCGATCACGAGCGCGACGACGACATCGCAGCTATCCGACGGCGCCATGCCGACGAACCACACGTCGTTGTAGCCGTTGTGCTCGGCGGTGCCCGTCTTGCCGGCGACCGTGGTGCCGTCGATCGCGGCGGCGGTGCCGGTGCCGTTCTTCACGACGCCTTCGAGCACGGTACGCTCGCGCTTGGCCACGTCGGCGCTTATCGCCTGGGAAAGCTTCGTCGGGTTCGCGGTGTAGCTGCGCTGGCCGTCTGCGTTGTAGATGCCGTCGACCAGGTAGGGCTGCATGATCGTGCCGTCGTTGGCGATGCCGCATCCGGCGAGCGCCATCTCGAGCACGGTCGCCTGGGGGCCTGCCGGGCTGGGGTGCGCGCTCGTCTTGCCCTCGCCGACGGGCTCGCCCGCCGCCGCCCATGCGGTTTCCCACGTGGTCATGTCCTTCGCGTCGGGCATGACGGAGGTGGCGAGCGGCAAGTCGAAGTCGATGTCCATGTTGAACCCGAACAGCTTCGAGTAGTTCACGAGGTTCTCGGCTCCCAACTGCACGCCGAGCTGGCCGAACACGACGTTGGAAGAAAGCTCGGTCGCGCGGGCGAGCGAGATGGTGCCGTAGTTGTGGTGCTCGAAGTTCGTGACCGCCGCGTTGCCGATGTCCATGGTCGCGGGTGACTGGTACATGCTCGCCTCCGTGGCGACGCCTTCCTGGAGCGATGCCGCGAGCGAGATGATCTTGAACGTGGAGCCCGGGGCGTAGAGCGCCTGGGTCGCGCGGTTGTACAGCTCGCTCGAGCTCGACGAGTCGGCGATGACGTCGTCGACGTCGGACGCGTCGTAGGTGGGCGAGCTCGCCATCGCGAGCACGGCGCCCGTCTTCGGGTCCATGACGACGCAGGCGCCCGTCTGACCTTCGAGCGCGTCTTGCGCGGCTTGCTGGATCGTCGAGTTCAGGGTGAGCGTGACGTCGTTGCCCGGCGTGTTCACGCCCGCGAGCGAGTTCACGACGTCGCTTACCGAGGCGAAGTTCTTCTCGCCCTTGAGCGTGTCGTTGTAGCTCGCCTCGATGCCGCTCGTGCCGTACTTCGAGGAGGTGTAGCCGACGACATGGCTGGCCAAGTCGCCTGCCGGGTACACGCGCGAGTAGGTGCCGTCGTCGTTTCTCACGCTCTGGGCGAGCACGGTGCCGTCGATGGTCGAGATGGTGCCGCGCTCGGTCTTCGCCTCGCGCGCCAAGGTGTGGTTG
Source organism: uncultured Ellagibacter sp. (assembly GCA_934654815.1). Classification (GTDB taxonomy): domain Bacteria; phylum Actinomycetota; class Coriobacteriia; order Coriobacteriales; family Eggerthellaceae; genus Ellagibacter. The sequence goes on along the minus strand of CAKUGU010000023.1, from coordinate 31,172 downwards.
TTCGCGGGCATGTTCTGGTAGTCGCTTGCCTGCACGACCATGATGAGCGTGAGGTTCGCCACGAGCGCTGCGAACATGAGCGAGAACACGATCATGGTATGGGTGAGGCGCTTGCCGAGCGACACGCGCCCGAGCACGCTGTTCGCGTTGATGGCCGTGGTGGCGCTTGCGACCGCGGTGTCGGTTCCCGTCCCCTCGTCGCCGCAGCGCAGAAGGAAGCCCATGATGATGAACGCGGCCAGAAGCGACGAGCCGCCCTGACTCACGAAGGGCAGCGTGATGCCCGTCAGCGGGATGAGGCGCGTGACGCCGCCGACGATGATGAACGCCTGGAGCACGATGATCGAGGTCAGGCCGGCCGCGATGAGCGAGCTCACGTCGGATTTCGCGCGGGCCGCCGTGACGAAGCCGCGGATGGCGAAGCACAGGTACAAAAGCAAGAGGCCGGCCGCGCCCAAAAGCCCCGTCTCCTCGCCGATCGCGGCGAAGATGAAGTCGCTTTCCACGACGGGGATGCGGGTGATGCCGTTGCCGCCGCCGGCCATGCCGCGCCCGATGCCCGTGCCGAACAGGTCGCCGTCGGCGAGCGAATAGAGCGTCTGCACCAGCTGATAGCCGGTGTTCTGGGCGTCGGCGAACGGGTCGAGCCAGGTGGTGACGCGCGTCTGCACGTGGTCGAAGGCGAAATACGCCCCCACGCCGCCGACGGCGACGAGGAGCAGGCCCGCGACCAGGTAGAACTTCTTGCCCGTCGCGACGTAGAGCATGGCCAGGAACACGAGGAAGAACACGAGCGCGCTGCCGAGGTCCTTCTCGAACACGACGATGAGCATGGCCATGCCCCACATGACCAGAAGGGGGATGAGCGTGCGGATGTCGGGCAGGTTGAACGGGCCGACGCGCCAGGTGAACACCGAGAGCATCTCGCGGTTCTGCGCGAGGTAGCCGGCGAGGAACAACACGATGATGATCTTCGCCAACTCGCCCGGCTGGAAGGAGAACCCGCCGATATGCAGCCAGATGCGGCTGCCGTAGATTTCCTGGCCGAGTCCCGGGATCATCGGGGAGAGGAGTAGGATGACGCCGACGATGGCGAGGGTGTACTTGTAGTTGGCGAGCCTGTCGGGGTTCTTCAGGAACGCCATGACCAAGATCATGAGCACGACGCCGACGAACAGCCACGCCACTTGGTTGATCGCCATGTTGGGGCTGTCGGAGAACGGGGCGATGCGCGTGATGAACGCGATGCCGATGCCCGACAGGGCGAACCCGATGGGAAGGATGGCGGGATCAGCCTCGGGGGCGAGCTTGCGCGTGGCGATGTGCGAGATGATGAACGCCGCGAACAGCCCGAGCGGCACGCCGAGTGTCTGCAGATCGAGCGCCTGGCCCTCGTTCACGGCGAGCATCGCGAACATGAGGATGACGAGCGGGGCCGCGATGCAGAGAAGCGTAAGCTCGATGTTGCGCCTCGTCATTCGGCGTCACCGCCCGAGGTCTTCACGGACTTCTGGCTCGATGCCGAGCTTGAAGACGACTCGTTGCCGGTGGCGGACGCAGAGGCGCTGCCGCTCTTCGATGAGCCCGAGGCGGATGTGGAGTCCTGCGCGGCCTTCTCTTCCTGCTTTTCCTTGGCAGCCTCGGCCTTCTGGTCCTCGGCGGCCTTCTTGGCGGAAACCTCCTGCTCGTATTCGGCGACGAGCGATTTCGCCGCGTCGAGGTTGTCGGCGGTGATTTGCCCGTCGCGCAGGCGGTTGGCAAGCCCCGGCTGCAGGTCGTCGACGTCGATGTCGGTCGTCTCCTCGAGCGTCGAGAACGAGATGCCGAAGAGGTCTCCCGGCACGCCGCGGTAGATGGCGACCTTGTTGTCGTTCACGCCCAGGAACGCTGCGGTGGACACCCAGTAGTTGAGCCCGTAGGCGGCCCCTGCGATGATGGCCGCCAGAAGGACGAGGACGAGTGCGATGGTCACCTTCGTCTTGCGGGCGATCTTCTTGCGGTGCTTCTCGGCGTAGCCCGCCACGTCTGCCACGATGACGGTGACGTTGTCGTGGCCGCCCGCGGCGATCGCCTCGTTGACCAGCTGCGACGCGCAGCGCTGCGGGTCGCGGATGCGATTGAGCGTCGCCTCGATGTCGGCGTCGAGGACCATGCCCGAAAGCCCGTCGGAGCATAAGAGCAAGCGGTCGCCCGCTTCGACGTTGATCTCGTACAGGTCGGCCACGGTGCGCGGGTCGCTTCCGAGCGCGCGCGTGATGACCGAGCGCTGCGGGTGGACGCGTGCCTCCTCGGCGGTGATCTGCCCCGCCTCGACCAAGTCGGCCACGAGGCTGTGGTCGCGGGTTAGCTGCTGCAAGTGCCCCCGATGGAGAAGGTAGGCGCGCGAGTCGCCGACCTGGGCGATGATGAGCCTCTCCCCCTCGAGCATGGCGGCGGTGCACGTGGTCCCCATGCCCTCGCGGCCGCGGCCTTCGTGGGCGGCCTTCAGGATGGCGTGGTTGGCGGCCTGCACGGCGCGTCCGAGCGCTTCGGAGTCGGGGTGCTCGGGTGCGCGGTCGGAGAGAACGCGCACGGCGATTTCGGATGCGACCTCGCCCGCGGCGTGGCCGCCCATGCCGTCGGCCACGACGAACAGCGGCGGCGCGACGACGAGGCTGTCCTCGTTGTGGTCGCGCACGCACCCGACGTCGGTGCGGCTTCCGAACGTCGCCGACGAGCGCACGCGGCCGCGCGTTGAGCGGGCCCGCCCGCGCTCGGGGCGTGAGTATTCCTGCTGTGCTTTCTGACGAGGCATTATGCGAACCTTACCCGAATCGCGACGTCGCCGATCTGCACGACGTCCTTATTCTTCAAGGCGACGGGCCCGCTGATTGGCTTGCCGTTGACGGCGGTGCCGTTGGTGGATCCGAGGTCCTCGATGAAGAGATTCTGTCCCATGGGGTTGAACATGGCGTGGCGCGCCGAAACGTATCCGGCGCCGATGACGATGTCGGCGCCGGGGCTGCGCCCGACGACGATGGGGCCGCGCACGGCGATGGTGACGCCGCGCAGCTCTTTGGGGCCACGCTCGACCGAAAGGTTCCAGGAGCGTTCCTTCTTGCGCTGGCCGCGCACCAGCCCCACGCCCGTCTTCATGATGGCGAACAGGAACAGGTAGAGCAGCGCCACGAACAGAAGGCGTGCGATGAGCAGTACGACGTCGATCACGATGTGCCTTTCCCGCTTAACCGAGAACGAATTGGAGGCTCGTCATTCCCATGACGATGGTTTCGCCGCCTTGGAGCACCTGCGAGGTGATCTGGCGGCCGTTGACGACGGTGCCGTTGGTCGATCCGAGGTCGGTGAGGACCCACACGCCCGGCTGCTCATAGCGCAGCTCGGCGTGCGTGCGGCTGACGTTGATGTCGGGTACGACGATGTCGCAGGTCGACTCGCGGCCGATGAGCTGGCGCGCCGAGCCGAGCGGGTGGGTCTGCCCGTTCGTCACGTCGATAAGGCGTGCGCGCGCAGGGGCGCTTGCCTGGCGCTGCTGGCTCGCTGCGACCTCGGGAAACACCATGGTTTGGGGCGCGGCGTAGGCGGGCGCCGCCTGCGCCGCGGCGTTCTGCGCGGCGGCTGCCGCGGCCGGGGCGAACGTGTTCGCGCGCGGCTGACGCTGCTGCTGCGGCTGGCCTTGCGCGGCGGGTGCGGCGTTGAAGGGCTGGTCGTCGTCGTAGCCCCCGAAGTCGTCGTAGCCGTAACCGTCGTTGCCGTCGTAGCCGTAGCCCTCATCGTACCCGTCATCGTAGGGTTGCTCTTCATAGGGCTGGTCGTAGCCGTACTCGTCGTAGGGGGCGGCGCTCTGCGGGGCCGGCTGTGCGTAGGGGTTTTGGCGGCCCTGCTGCTGGGGAGCCCGTCCGCCGCGTGCATAGCCCGCCTGGGCGGCCGGTGCACCGGCGATGCCGTAGCGCTGCATCTCCTCGGCGCGCAGCTGGGCGATGAGCGGGGCTGCGACCGGTTCGGCGACCACGTCGAACTTGCCATGGCGAAGCCCCTCGTCGACGATGAAGCGCACGAGCGGCTGACCGTCCATGATGAGCCCCTCCTCGGCCGCCTTCGCGGAAAGGTAGGTCTCGGTTTCGCCTGCGAGCGTGGGGTAGTAGCCGAACAACCGCTCGTCGTCGTCGGCGTTCACGAGCACCGTGTAGAGCGTGGGCGCGTACTGCTTCCCTGCGCCGACCATCTTATTGCGACGCATCTGCTTCTCGGCCTTCTTGGCAATCTGCACGGGGGACAGCGGAGCGCCCGCCATCTTGTCGGCGGCTCCTTCGAACGTGTCTTCCATTTTGCCTTCGAACTTGGACAAGAAGCCCATCGCATCTCCTTTAGGTATCCTATTCGGCGAAAAACGGCCGATATGGTATTTCGTAATACTTCATCTTGCCACATTCGCACAGGGGCAACCGTGTGTTTTGCCCAATTGTCACTCAATTCTCGAAAACGCGGCGCATGGGGGACGCGCGGCGCGCGGGGCTTTCCTCCCGTGCGGCGAGAGGGGTTTTCGCGGTGCGCTTCCCTTTCGGACGCAAGCGCGCCTCCGCAGTCCTTATAATGGGTCGGGCAACCGAGGCGATCAGCCGTTTCCCGAACGTTTCCGAAAGGCATCCCCATGACGCGCATCCACACCTATTCCCAGCCCATCGACGCCGACATCGTCGACGCGTTCTGCTCGCTGCAAAAGGGGTTCACCGACCAGTTCGCGTACTACGACAAGCAGCGCGCGTGCCGGTATCTGGGCCTTGGGCGCTGCATCGCGCTCCCGTCGATGGAAGGGGTCGAGTACGAGGTCGAGGGGCCCATCTGCCAGCCGCCGGTGTTCTTCTCGTTCAACCGCTTCGATGCCGAGAACCCGAAACCCACCGACGAGCTGTTCGAGGCGTTCCCCCGCCTTCGCCTCATGCTGCCCGAGGTGGTGCTCATCGAGAACGAGCGCGGGCGCATGCTCCAGGTGAACAGCCTGTCGGCCGTGTACCCGGGCCGCATCGCCCGTTTCGCGCGCCAGGCGGCGACGGCGCGTCCTCGCACGAGGGAACTCATCCCCTTCACGCTCGAGGCCGATTCGCGCGAGGAATGGCGCCGCGAGGTGGGAAACGCGCTTTCCGCGATTCGCGACGGGCGGGTGGAAAAGGTGGTGCTGTCGCGCCGGCAGCGGCTTTCTGCGGCGCACCCGTTCTCGTCGAAGGACCTGCTCGTGAACCTGATCGACGGCTCGGCGCGCGGCACGGTCATCATGTACCGCTACGCCGACGTGTTCTTCTGCGGCTGCACGCCGGAGCTTCTCGTGCGGAAACGCGGGCAGGCCGTCGAGAGCATGTGTTTGGCGGGAACGTGCCCGGCGGGCAAGGACGCCGCCGAGGCGAAGCGGCTGGCGGACGAGCTTTTGTCCGACGGGAAGAACCGCGCCGAGCATGAGCACGTGGTCCACTTCATGCGCGAGGTCCTTGGACGCATCTGCCACGACGTCGACATCCCGAAGGCGCCGCAGATCCTCGCGCTGCGCCACGTCCAGCACCTGCACACCCCCGTCAGCGCGAAGGTGCTCGAAGGGGTCGAGCTGCCTGAGATCGTGGGCGACTTGCATCCGACGCCCGCCGTGGCGGGAACCCCCGTGGGCGAGGCGAAGATGCTCATCCGCAGGATCGAGGGCTACAACCGCGGATTCTTCGCGGGAGCGTGCGGCTACATCGACGGCGACGGCGACGGTGCGTTCTCGGTGGGGCTGCGCACCGGCGTGTTCGACGGCGAGGGCGGCTGGGTGTACGCGGGCTGCGGCATCGTCGAGGGAAGCGTCGCCGACGACGAGTTCGACGAGATCGACATGAAGCTGAAGACCATCCTGAGCGCGTTCGGCGAGTGACGGGGCGTGAAGGACGCTATCTTATGCATAAATTAGAATAGCCAAAAATAAGAATAATCACTTCTCAAAACTATAGCGATTACCTGGGATTACGCGAATGACGGTTCGCGATATAGTCCTCATTTCGGTATATTCGCGGTTGCGTCATTTTCCCGATTTCGCTACATTCGCACTAACGATATCGCGAGGGAAAGGACGGGCGGCCGATGGGGAAGCGTGCACAGCGCCTCGACACCGAGACGGGCTCGGTTTACGAGCCGGCATGTCTCGATACGCGCTCCCGGAGCGCCATAAGCTCACGCGCCCGCGACGACATCGTCATCGTGGCGCTCGTCGCGATCGTCATCGTGGCGACGGCGGTTTCGCTTCTGCTCGGCAAGTACCCGATCGAGCCCACAGACGCCGTCTGCATGCTGCTCGGCCAGCTGTTCCCCATCGACCAGTTCTGGACGAACCAGCAGCAGACGCTCTTCTTCAACGTGCGCCTGCCCCGCATCCTGCTCGCGCTCATGGTCGGCTGCTGCTTGGCGGCGGCGGGCGCGGCGTTCCAAGGGACGTTCCAGAACCCGCTCGTGTCGCCCGACATCCTGGGCGCTTCCCAAGGCGCGGCTCTCGGCGCCGCCGTCGCCATCCTTGTGGGCGCGAGCGCGTTCGCGACGAGCGTGGCGGCGTTCGCCGTCGCCATCCTCACCGTGTTTCTGGTCCTGCTCATATCGAGCCGTGCGAAGGGCAACCGCATCCTCGTGGTGGTGCTCGCCGGCGTCATGGTGAGCTCGCTCTTCCAGGCGGGCGTGTCGTTCACCAAGCTCATCGCCGACCCGACCGACCAGCTTCCCGCCATCACGTACTGGCTGATGGGAAGCCTGACGAGCGCGAAGATGTCCGACGTCGCTCTCGTGGCGCTGCCGATGTTTCTCGGATGTGCGGTGCTCTTCGCCGCGCGCTGGCGCATCAACATCCTCACCATGGGCGACGACGAGGCCGCCACGATGGGGGTGAACGCCCGGCGCATGCGCGTCGTCATCCTGCTGGCGGCCACGCTCGTCACCGCCTCGAGCGTGGCGGTGACCGGCATGGTCGGCTGGGTGGGGCTCGTCATCCCGCATTTGTGCCGTATGCTCGTGGGCTGCGACTACCGCAAGCTCATGCCGGCGAGCATGCTCATGGGCGCCGGGTTCCTCCTCATCGTCGACGACATCGCGCGCCTCGTGGCCACCTCCGAGATCCCCATCGGCATCCTGACCGCGTTCGTCGGTGCGCCGTTCTTCCTGTATCTCATCACGAGGGAGCGAAAGATTTGAGCATCGACATCGAACACTTGGGGTTCTCCTACGGCAAGCACGAGGTGCTGCGCGACGTGAACGTGAGCATCCCCGACGGCGCGCTCGTGAACGTGCTCGGGCCCAACGGCGTCGGCAAGTCGACGCTGTTCCGCTGCATCCTCTGCCTGAACAGGGGGTACGAGGGCACCATCCGCGTGAACGGGAAGGACCTGCGCGAGCTTTCGGTGCGCGAGCGCGCCCGCGAGATCTCCTACATCCCCCAGACGCACGCGCCGGTGTACAACTACAAGGTGCGCGACGTGGTGCTCATGAGCACCGGCGCCGACGTGGGCGTCTTCGGCACGCCGGGCCGCGCGCAGGTGGCGCGCGCCGAGGCGGCCCTCGAGCGCATCGGCATCGGGCATTTGGCCGACCGCATGTACACGCACATCTCGGGCGGCGAGCAGCAGCTCGTGCTCATCGCCCGGGCGCTCGCGCAGAACGCCAAGACCATCGTCATGGACGAGCCCACGAGCGCGCTCGACTACGGCAACACGGTCCGTGTGCTGTCGTGCGTGAAGCAGCTCGCGCGCGAGGGGCTCTCCATTGTCCAGTCGACGCACCAGCCTGACCAGGCGTTTCTCTTCGCCGACAAGACGCTCGTGATATACGGCGGCACGGTCGAGGCGTACGGCGACCCGAAAGACGTGATCACGGCCGATCTCGTCGGGCGCATCTACGGCGTCGACGTCGAGGTCAACTCCCTTTACGGCGACAAGGTGCGCGTCTGCGTGCCTGTAAGCGAGATAAATGACGAATAGGAACCTTACAGAAGGAGGAAGAATGGGAAAGACGAAGACGCGCGGCCGCGCAGGTCTCGCCGCGCTCGCGGCAGCGGTGGCGCTCGTGCTCGCGTTCTCGCTCGCGGGGTGCTCCGGCGGGCAGAAGGAGGCGTCCAGCCAAGGCGGCGACTCGCAGGCCGCGCAGTCGGAGACGCGCACGTTCACCGACTCGCTCGGCCGCGAGGTGGAGCTCCCGGCGAGCGTCGATCGCGTCGCGGCGTCGGGCCCGCTCGCGCAGAACGTGCTTCTGACGGTGGCCCCTGACAAGCTGGTGGGCCTGGCCACGAAGATTTCCGACGATCAGGCGAAGTACCTGGGCGGCGAGTACGCGTCGCTTAGTATGTTCGGCCAGATCTACGGCGGCAAGGGCGACTTCAACAAGGAGGCCGTCGCCGCGGCCGACCCGCAGGTCGTCATCGACGTGGGCGAGGCGAAGGACGGCATGAAGGACGACCTCGACGCGCTGCAGGAGCAGATCGGCATCCCGGTGGTCCACATCGCATCCTCGCTCGATTCCTACGACGAGACCTACACCATGCTCGGCGAGCTGCTCGGCACCCCCGAGCGCGCGAAGGAGTTGGCCGACTACTGCAAGAGCGCCTACGACGAGACCTCCTCGGTCATGGCGGGCATCCCCGAGAACGAACGTGCGAACGTGCTGTACTGCGTGGGCGATTCCGGCCTGAACATCATCGCGAAGGGCGCCTACCAGGGCGGCGTGGTCGACATGTGCGCCAACAACGTCGGCGTCGTGGAGAAGGCGTCGGGTTCAGGCACGGGCAACGAGGTGAGCTTCGAGCAGATCGCCAACTGGAACCCGGCCGTCATCCTGTTCGCCACCAACGGCAAGGACGCGGGCGACTTCTATGAGTCCGCCGCGACCGACCCCACCTGGTCCTCGCTCACGGCCATCCAGGACGGCACGTACTACCAGGTTCCGAGCGAGCCGTACAACTGGCTGTCGAGCCCGCCGTCGGTGAACCAGGTGCTCGGCATGCAGTGGCTGCCGCGTGTGCTGTACCCGGATAAATTCACCACGAGCATCTCCGATGTCGCGAAGGACTACTTCAAGACCTTCTACCACTACGACTTGACCGACGCCGAGGTGACGGAGCTCACCGCTCACGCCACGCCTGCGAAGTAGGAAGGCGGACGCGCCGCTCTGGTTTTGCCGGCTGCGGCGCTTCGGTGGGAACGCGGGGGCCCGAGGCGCACGATGCGCTTCGGGCCCCCGCTGTGTTCGGACCGCTACGAGTCAAGGCCGAACGCGCGGCGCACTGCGAGGCGCGCGTTGTCGTTGGGCGCTATGGGGACGGGATTGCCCCAGACGTTGGCGAATCGCTCCCGCGCCTGGTCGATGAGCGTTTCTCGCACCACGATGAGGGCATGGGGAAACGCGGGCGTAGGCCCCGCGTCAAGGAGGGCGAGCGCGCTTGTGAGCCCTTGGCCGCGCAGGAGCTCGAGCCGTCCGAGCTCGTCGACGACGAGCAGGCAACCTGAGTGCGCCGCGCACGGGCCGACTGTGCCCGGCGTTGCCGTGCCGCGCGTTCCGTCCGCGCCTGCCGCCGCCTTCTCGCCCGCTGTTTCCGCTTCCGGCGCCTTCCCACCACCCGCCGCTTTCGCAAGGTCGTCGAAGTGGGCGTTCACCTGGGCGATCGCTGCGTCGGATATCTCCCAGCCGAGCTTCATCCGGGCGCTTTGGCTTGAAGGGTCGAGCGTTCCGTCGGCCAGCGCGAGGTCGCGTCTCGTCGCGAAGGGGATGCGCTCGTTTCGCGGCAAAAGCACGTTCTCGATGCCGAGCTTTTCGAACCCGTTTTCATCGCCGTTTTCGGAGGGCACCCATATGCCCGGCGCGATGACGCCCGCGCACGCGACGCCGTCGCGCGCGAGCTCGCGCGTAAGCTCGAGGAGCCATCGCGTCTTGCCTATCTGGATATCTCCTGTCAGTATGAAGAGCATGCTTTAGGTTCTCGCTTTCGTTCGGGGCGTCGGGCTGATTATACCGCTTCGAGGGTAAAGGGCTGCGCGCGCCGCCATGCCGGGCGGCCTTCTCGCAGCTTGAGGTTGTTGCGTCACGTATGGCTGACTTAGGGTCGACTAGTTTATTTTCGCAGGTGAAAAGGGGTTTCGATGGCAAAAGGAGACGAAACGCGTCGTGCGGCGGCGCTTGCCGTGTCGGTGTTCTTCGACGAGCTTTCCGCATGGGGCGTCCGCGAGGTGGTGGTGAGCCCCGGCTCGCGATCGACCGCGCTCGCCGTGTGCGCCTTCGAGCTTTCCCGCCGCGAGCCCGAGCGCCTCGCGGTGTACGTCGATGTCGACGAGCGCAGTGCGGGCTTCTTCGCGCTGGGGCTCGCCAAGGCGTCGGGGCGCCCGGTGGCGCTCGTGTGCACGTCGGGCACGGCGCTCGCCAACTACTACCCGGCGGTGCTCGAGGCGGAAAGCTCGCGCGTGCCCCTGATCGTGCTTTCGGGCGACCGGCCGCCGCATCTGCAGGGGCTCGGGGCGCCGCAAACCTGTGACCAGGAAAAAGCGTACGGCGAGCACGTTCGCCGATTCGTGCAGATGCCGCTTCCTGAAGAGTCGCCGCGCGCCGTCGCGTTCTTCCGCCAGGCGGCGCGCGAGCTCGTTGTGTCTGCGCTTCCGAAAGGGGCTCGCGTCGACGACCGCGCGGGCGCGCAGGTGGCCTCGCGCGGGTGCGACCAACTGGCGGGGCCCGTGCAGGCGAACTTCCCCCTCGACGAGCCGCTTCTGCCCGATTTCTCGGTTCAGGGTGCGTATTCCGCGGGCCGCGGCGCCGCTTTCCCCGATGCGCCCATGGCCCTGACGACGGCTTCGCTTGCGCCTTCGGAGGTAGGGCGGGTCGCACGCGCGATCGCCTCGGGCCGCGCGCTGGTGCTCGCGGGCGAGGGAACGTGCGAAACCGCGTTCGAGGCGCGGGAGGTTGCGTTGTGGGCGGAGCGATTCGGTCTGCCCGTCCTCGCCGACCCGCTTTCGGGGCTGCGCTCGGTTTCCTCCGGGGTCGTCATCGACAACTACGGCAACGTGTTCGGCCGCGACGATTGCCCCCTGCCCGACGTCATCGTGCGCTTCGGGCGCTATCCCATCTCGAAGCGGTGCGTGCGGGCACTCGGCGCCAAACGGCCGGTGGGGATTGTCGTCGACGCTGGTCAGACGCGCGATTTCAACTACGGCACCGACTTGTTCGCAGCGCTCTCGCCGCTCGAGTTCGTGCGCGCCCTCGCGTCGGCGGCGTCGAATGGGGGGTCGGACGCCTTCCAGCCGAGCGAGGCGCAGCGGGGTTTCCTACGCGCCTGGGCGAAGGCGAACGATGAGGAGCGTGAGCGCATCGAGCGCGTCGACGATGCATCGACGTGGCCGCGCGCGTGCGGGCAGGACGGTATCGCCCCTGAAGGCGCTTTCGTACGCGCGATCATGGAGCGTACTCCCGAGGGGTCATGCGTGTTCTCGGCGAATTCCATGGCCGTCCGAGCAATCGACACCTTCTACACGAAACGCGAGAAGAACGTCGCCGTGCTCTGCAACCGCGGTCTCAACGGCATTGACGGCACGGTCTCCACCGCGTTGGGTGTATCGCGGCACTTCGCGCAAACGACGTTTCTAACCGGGGATTTCACGCTTCAACACGACATCGGCGCGCTGGCTTTGCAGCGCGAGCTTCTGCAGGTTGCGGCCGAGCGGGGTGAGACCGCCCCGAGCATCGTCGTGGTGCTTCTGAACAACAACGGCGGCGGCGTTTTTGAAATGCTCCCGCAGGCGTCCGACGAGCCGTACTTCGAGCGCCTCTTCTCGGCTCCTCAGGACATCTGCTTCGAGCATGCGGCGCGCGCCTTCAACGTGCCGTACCGCGTGGCATCGACGCCCGACGAATTCGCCCAGGTCTATGGCGATTTCCTCGGCATTCCGGGCATCACGCTCATCGAAGTGAAGCTGCCGCTCAAACGCCTGAAGGACCGCTACCGTTCTTACCAGTAGCAAGCGCCATGAGCGGGGGGCCTGCCCATCTCCCCGCCTTTGCTCCCCGTCCGTCGTCGGCGGCTATTCGCCCGCCGCTTCCCGCACGGTGGCGATCTCCGCCGCGTATCCGGCGAGGGTGTCGTTGGGCGTTTCCAGGTAGAACGGCAAATCGCGCAGGTCGGGGTGCTGCGTCACGGCGAGTAGGGCCTGAAGCCCGATATGCCCTTCGCCGAGGCGCGCATGGCGGTCCTTATGCGCGCCGCAGGGGTTCAGGCTGTCGTTCAGGTGAATCGCACGGAGTCGATCGAGCCCGATGACTTGGTCGAACTCGTCGAGCACGCCGTCGAGGTCACCGGCGATGTCGTAGCCCGCGTCCCACACGTGGCACGTGTCGAGGCACACGCCCACATGCGAATCGATCTCGACGCGGTCGATGATGTCGGCGATCTCCTCGAACGTGCGCCCAACCTCGCTTCCTTTTCCCGCCATCGTTTCGAGGAGGAGCGTGGTTGTCTGTTCGGGGCGCAGCACCTCGTTCAACGTCTCGGCGATCATCTCTATCCCAGCTTCCGTTCCTTGGCCGGTGTGGCTGCCGGGATGCATGTTATAGAGTTGACCAGGCGTTTCTTCCATGCGAGCGAGGTCTTCGGCAAGCGTTTGACGTGCGAATTCGCGCGTATCGGGGTTCTTCGAGCAGGGGTTCAGCGTGTAGGGCGCATGCGCGAGGATGCGAGTGATGCCGTGCTCGGCGGCGTATTCGTGGAACGCTTTCATATCGGCGGGGTCGATGGCCTTCGCCTTCCCGCCGCGCGGGTTGCGCGTGAAGAACTGGAACGTGTTGGCGTCGATCGACGCGGCCGACTTCGCCATGGCGAGAAATCCCTTCGCGACCGACAGGTGGCATCCGATGGTGAGCATATGCGTCCTTTCTGCTGCTTCGTGGACATTTTAGCTCGATTTGCGAGTCGCGAAGATCCGTCTTGCTCGTAGAAAAGGGAAGGGCGGGAAAGACTACTTCCATAATCCCAGGTCCGGGCTTTCCGATGGTTCCGGCATCTACCGAGCTTGCGGACTCGAATTCGCAAATCGGACTAAAATGTCCACGGCGCGGCAATTTTGCAGAAGATGGGGAACGATTAAGGACGAAAGCGATGGAAGGGCGGTGGCATGCTAAGCGGAGCGGGACATTTCGACTTCGAGGACGTGCGTTTCGGCGTGAGAACGTGGGCGGCGAGCACGACGCCGGTGGGACAGCGGGTTGGCTCGCCATTCGTCCTGGTGCATGGGTTTGCGCAAAACGCGTGCTCGTGGAATCGCATCGCGCCCGCGCTGGCCAGCGAGGCGCGTGCGAACGTCTACGCGCTCGACCTGATGGGGCACGGCGAAAGCGATCGCCCCGATTCTGCGCGCTTCTACGACATCGACTTCCAAGCCCAAGCGGTGCTCGCGTTCTGCGAGGCTGTCGCGCAGGTCGAGGCCGCGCGTCCTGTGCTTGTCGGCTATTCCATGGGAGGGCGTGTGGCCCTTTGCGCGGCGCAGCGCGTTGCCGGCGGAACCGCGCCGGGGCATTTCTGCGATGCTCTATCCGGCGATTGCCCGACGGGGCGCCGGCGCGCTCTCGAAATCCCATCGAGCAAGCGCGCCAGCGTGCCCTTTCGCGCTCTCGTGCTCGAATCGGCAGGGCTTGGACCTGCGGATTCGGCCGAGCGCGCCGCGTTTGCGAAGCGCAACGCCGGGTGGGCGGCCCGCCTGCGCGAGGAGGGCGTCGCCCCGTTCATGAGGTACTGGGAGTCGCTTTCCCTGTTCGAAAGCCAGAAGGCGCTTGATGCCGAAACGCGCGCGGAAGTCTCGGCCGAGCGCCTCTCGAACGACGCGAACGCGCTCGCCCTCACGTTCGAGTGCGCGGGCGCGCAGGCGATGCCTGTTCGCCCTGAAGCGGTTCGCGCGTTGCGGGCACTCGTCGAAGCGGGCGTGCCGGTAGCATACCTGGCGGGCGCGCTCGACGCGAAGTATCGAGCCGTCGCCAAGTCCCTCGCAGGCGACACCGCCCGTGCCGTCGACGTGCGCATCATGGAGGGCGCCGGGCACAACATTCACCTCGAGCAACCGGAAGCGTTCGCATCGAAGCTGCTCGACGTTGCGGAAAATCGTCCGCCGGCCGCATCCTGAAGCAGGCGCTTCTCCTCTTTCCGCGCATAATCGCCTGCCCGGGTTCCGCAAACGCGCCGTCCGCGTTACCATGGGCGAAATCCCTTCAACCCCGTCGCGGAAAGGACGCCCATGAGCGACATCGAATGGCATGTTGCGAAGCAATATCGCGAGATCATCTATGAAACCACCGACGGTATCGCGAAGATCACCATCAACCGCCCCGAACGGCGCAACGCGTTCACCCCGCTTACCGTGAACGAGATGTACGATGCGTTCACGGTCGCGCGCGACGATGCGTCGATCGGCGTCATCATTCTCACGGGCGCCAACCACCATGGACGCCACGAGGACGAGGCGTTCTGCTCGGGCGGCGATCAGAAGATCCGCGGCAACGGCGGCTACGTCGGCGAGGATAGCATCCCCCGCCTGAACGTGCTCGATTTGCAGCGTCTCATCCGCGTGGTCCCCAAGCCCGTCATCGCCATGGTGAACGGCTACGCCATCGGCGGTGGACACGTGCTGCACCTTCTGTGCGACCTTTCCATCGCGGCCGAAACCGCCAAGTTCGGCCAGACCGGCCCCAAGGTGGGCAGCTTCGACGCGGGATACGGCGCGGGCTACCTCGCGAACGTCGTGGGGCAGAAGAAGGCTCGCGAGATCTGGTACCTCTGCCGCCAGTACACGGCTGTCGAGGCGCTCGAGATGGGGCTCGTGAACAAGGTCGTCCCCTTCGACGACCTCGAAGCGGAATGCGTGTCATGGGCGCGCGAGATGCTGCAGTTCTCGCCGACGGCGCTGCGCTTCATGAAGGCGAGTTTCAACGCCGCGACCGACGGGCTTGCGGGCATCCAGCAGCTCGCCGGCGACGCCACGCTTCTGTACTACACCACCGACGAGGCGAAGGAAGGCCGCGACGCGTTCAAGGAAAAGCGCGCCCCCGACTTCACCCAGTATTCGAAGTTCCCCTAAGGGCGCGTCGCCGGCTCGGTGAGAGCGGGCCGGCTTTTCCCGCACCACGGCATTTCCGAAGAGAACGGCGAGCGTTTCACCTGATGATCAGCGCTTTTGAAAGCACAGCAAAGGCAAACCCCAACGGGGCTTTCTTCGCGTTCATCGAAAACGACGGGACCGAGCACCTGTTCACCTATCGGAGAACGCGGCTTCTTGCGGCTCAGATCGCGCGCCGGTTGCGCGGCAAAGGCGTGCATCGGGGCGACTGCGTGTCGGTCGATTTGCCGAACTGTCCCGAATTCGTGCTGCTCGTTCTGGCTGCCGGGTACGGCGGGTTCACGCTCGTGGCTCTCAACAACCGTCTCACCGCGTCGGAGAAGCTCTCGCGCGTGTTCGATCTCGAGGCGCAGGGGCTTCGCGTAACCTGCCGCATCGACGAAGCCCGTGCCCGCGCGCTCGTCTCGCACGCCGTCGCCGCCTTGTCGGGTGAGGGCGCCCAGCCGCGGGGGCATCGTCCGATCATGGGGGCGAAGCAAGACGCCGAAGACGAGGCGACGCATTTCGCCGAGCACGAAGCGCATCTGTTCGACGACGAGGCCCGCGCGCTTATCATGTTCACGTCCGGCACCACGGGCAAGCCCAAGGCGGTCCCCCTTACCTGGCGCAAGCTCATGGCTGCCGCCGCCGCGTCGAACGGGTCGCTTTCCGTGCGTGGGAGCGGCATGTGGCAGGCCGTCTTGCCGCTGTACCACATCGGCGGGTTCGAGGTCGTCGCGCGTAGCGTCGCCAACCAGACGCCGTTTCGCCTCTACGCGCATTTCGATGCGGCGCGCGTTCTCGCTGATGCCGCGCTCGTCGGCGCGACTCACGTCTCGGTCGTCGACAAGATGCTTCAGGATATGCTCGCCGTCGATTCCGACGGGTCGCTTCTGTCCCATTATCGGTGCATATTGCTCGGCGGGGCGGCGCTCAATGCGAGCACGGTGGAACGGGCATATCGCGTCGGCGGGCGCGTCTACGCAAGCTACGGTATGACGGAAACGTGCAGCCAGATTGCGAACACCCTGATAGACGGCGCGTTCGACGGCGGCCTGTCGCTATTGCCCGGCTATCATGCGCGCATCGTCGATGCCGACCCATCGGGGTACGGGCGGTTGGCCGTGCAGGGCCCCGGCGTGTTTTCGAATTACTTGAACGCGCGGGCCGCCTTCACCGTCGATGGGTTCTTCCTCACGGGCGATACCGCGGCGCTTGCGGGTGGCAAGATCTACGTGAAGGAGCGGACCTCGGACATGTTCGTGTCCGGCGGGGAAAACGTCTACCCCGCCGAAATCGTCGAGAAGCTCCTGCGCGTCCCCGGCGTCGCCGACGCGCATGTGTTCGGTGCGCCTGATCCCGCGTGGGGCCGTCGCCCGGTCGCGTTCGTCGAGCGTGGGAAGGCGGCGCCGAAGCCGATCGATGGCGCGGCCTCCCCGTTCGAGCGCCCGGTCCGCGGTGCGCATTTCGGCAGGAACCTCGGGCCGGGGAAAGCGCCCGCGCACCGCCAGGCGCCGCCGAGCCCGTCGCAGCCCGGCAATCACGCCTTCGCCCGTTCCGTGTCCGACCAGCTTTCGGGGAGCCTCTCGAAGATCTACCAACCGAAACGGATCTTCGCGGTCGACGAGCTGCCCCGCAAGGGCATCGGCAAGCTCGACCGCGCCTCGATCGAGCTTGCCTACGACGAGCGCCTCGAAATCGTGAAAGTCATTCTTCATCGGGTGCGCATCCCCTTCAAGAAGCCGTTCGTCACGGCGAAGGCGACGCTCGATAGCCGCGAATCGGTCATCGTCGAGGTCGTCGATGGCCGAGGGCGCGTCGGTCTCGGCGAATGCGTGGCGTTCTCGACCGACTGGTACCTTCCCGAAACGATCGAGCAGGATCTCGAGATCATGCGGGAGGTCGTCGCGCCGAAAATCCTCTCGCAGGTTTTCCTGCACCCGCGCGAGGTGAGCGAATCGCTCGGTGCCATCCCCGGGCTCGACCGCTACCCGCTTGCGTGCGGGGCGATCGAGCCGGCGATGTGGGACCTTTACGGGAAGGCGACGGGCAAGCCGCTGTGGCGCCTGCTCGCCGAAGAATACGACGCGATCGAGAAGGCACGCGGCGGGGCGGTCGCGTACCGCTTCCCGCGAGCGGCGGGCACATCCGGCGGTCGCGAGGGCGGCGCGGCGCAAACGGCCGTCGCCGCAGGTGCCGTGGTGGGTATGGGAAGTCCCGACGACACGGTCGCCGCCGTCGCAGAGTGCGTGGAGGCGGGCTACCGACGGGTGAAGCTGAAGGTCGCGCCGGGGAGCTTCGCCGCCGTGCGAGCTGTTCGCCAGACGTTTCCCCAGCTCATCGTAACGCTCGATGCGAACCAGAGCTTCACCGACCGCGACTTGGAAGAGCTTCGCGCATACGACGCGCTCCGCATCGCGTGGATCGAGGAGCCCCTTCGCGTGCTGCACGGAGCGCAGGGCCGCCAGCACCCGTTCGCGCGCCTCGCGAACCTGCAGCGCTCGATCGCCACGCCCGTGTGCCTCGACGAATCGTTCGTGAACGCGCGCGAGGCCTACGAGGCGCTTTCGCATCCTGAGCTGCGATGCTTCGCCGTGAAGGTGGCGAAGTTCGGGGGCGTCGAGCCTGCGCTGCGCTTCATCTGCGAGGCGCGCCGTCGTAACCGCGAGGTGTGGATGGGCGGCATGTACGACACGGGCATCTCGAAGCGGATGCATGCTGCGTTCGGCGCGCTGCCCCAGGTGGTGATGCCGGGCGACATCGGTTCGACCTCGCGCTACTTCGACGTCGACGTCACCGAGCCTCCCTACACCGCCGAGCGCGGCATCGTAACCCTCAACCGAGCAGGGCACGAGGCGGGCCTCGGGTGCGACCTGTGCCGGGAGGCGCTTGCCGCCGTGGAGGTTGATCGCATCACGATCGACTGACTTGTCGTGATGCGAACGAATTTTCAGCGACGCGTTGCGCCTTGACGCCGGCGGGCGGGTCGTCAGGCATCAAGGCGCGAGAGAGCCAGGTGGGATTTCCTACAGGCTTTCGCGGAAGATGGCGATGATTTCCTCGCGGTTGAGTTCGTGGTAGCCGCCCTTCATCACGGGCGTTGCGTCGGCGAGCTTGTCCAGCATGGACTCGTCGCAGCCCAGCTCGGAGGCGTTCATGACGCAGCCGATCTCGCGCATCCACGCTTCCATGGCGTCAAGGCCGGCAGCGGCGAGCTCCTCGTCGGTCTTGCCCTCGGCCGAGATACCCCACACATTCGTGGCGAAGCGTGCGAACTTCGGCAGGCCGAAGCCCATGATGCGGCGATAGTACGGCAGCGCCACGGCGGAAAGCGTCATACCGTGCGTGGCGTCGGTGACGGCCGAGATTGCCTGGCCGAGCATGTGCACTTCCCAGTCCTGCGTCTTCGCGCAACCGATGAGCGTGTTGAGCGCCCAGGTCGCCGTCCACATGATGTTGCTGCGCGCCTCGTAATCGGTTGGGTCGGCCACGGCAGCGCGGCTAGCCACGATAAGCCCGCGCATGAGGCCTTCCATGATGTAGTCGGACGTGTTGTCGTCGGTGCCGGAGAAGTACTGCTCGGTGATATGGTTCATGGTGTCGAAGATGCCGGCGACCATCTGGTATTTCGGCAAGCTGAACGTGAACTCGGGGTTCATGATGGCGAATTTCGGGGCGACGTCGGTGCTGAACACATGACCGATCTTCAGGTTCTTCTCGTGGTTGGTGATAACGGACCCTCCGTTCATCTCCGAACCGGTGCCGGCCATGGTAAGGACCACGCCGACGGGGACGATTGCGCAGGTGGGCTCTTCAAAGCGTGCGAAGTACTTCTCCCACGGGTCGTCGTCGCAGTTGACGGACACCGATACGGCTTTGGCGTAGTCGGAGCACGATCCGCCGCCTACCGCCAAGATGAAATCGACGTTGTTCTCGCGAGCGATCTTCACGCCTTCGCGAAGCTTATCGGCGGTGGGGTTCGGCATGACGCCGCCGTCTTCCACAATCGTCTTGCCGGCTTCTTTGAGCACGGAAACGACCTGGTCGTAGATGCCGTTACGCTTAATCGAGCCGCCGCCGTAAACCAACTGCACGATTTGACCGTAATTCGAGAGCTCCTCGCCGAGCGCCTTCATGGCGTTCTTACCGAAATGAACGCGGGTAGGGTTGCAATAGGTGAAATCTCCAAGCATCGTGATGTTCCTTTCTCTGCTTCTTGCATTGGCGACATATCTGCGTTGGGGTTGAGCATTCGCTAGTTTAAGAGACAAAACGTCGCTTGTAAAGCTATAAGATTCATAATGTCACTTATTATCCGTATACGTATAACTTTGTATCTCATATGGTATAGTGCGAAGATGGACAAGAAAACTCGAGCGGTCCGCTCGTACGACTAGGCGAAAAGAGAAATAGGAAGCGTCATCATGGCAGACTATATTCGCGCGCGAAGCGATGAGCAGAAGGCTGAACGATTGGCGCAGGTCAAAGCGGCGCTCGACCATCAGTTCGCCACACGGCCCTTTCACGAGATCACACTGACCACTCTGGCCGACGAACTGAGATGGTCGCGCACGAACCTCTACAAGTACGTCGCTACGAAAGAAGAGGTCTTCCTTGCCGTGTTCGCCGACAAGCGCGATGGGTACATGGACGCGCTCATGGCCGCGCTGCCTGCCGGTTGCGGGTTCGATAACGCCACCATCGCCAGTGTGTGGTCGGGGATAGCCGCCGCCCATCGCGACTTTTTCCGCTACGGCGATTTGTTGTACTCGGTTATCGAGACGAACGTGGGCTACGAGAAGCTCAGGGAATTCAAGCGTCGGTATTATGAAATCCTCGAGCCGTTTTCGGATCAGATGGCGGGCGTGCTCGGCATCGCGCCCGACCGCGTCGAGCGTTTCGCGAACACGGTGTACCACCACTGCGTCGGTCTGGCGGGGTCGTGCCTGAACAATCCGATGGTGCTGCGTGCGCTCGACGAACTGGGCGTCGATGCGGCGCCGATCGACCTCCAAGCCGAAACCCGCGATTTCGTCGCTATGCTGTTGTCCTGGTATCAGGCGGAATAGGGGATTCGCCGAAACCATTGCTGAAATCTTGGGCTCATCCGCGCGCCCTACGGCCTTCGCCTTCCGCACGCTCCGCGAATGGGAACGGACAGGTGACGATTCTCGGCACGGTGCGCATGCATGTGGCATACTGAGAAGTCAAACACGAAACACGCCCAAGGAGGCCCGTCGATTACATGCCCATAGCAGCAAGCCTGATTCTCGTAGTGTTCTTCCTCTTGATGAACGCGTTCTTCGTCATCGCGGAATTCGCCATGGTCCGCGTCCGCAAATCCCAGATCGAGCTCGCTTACGACGAGGGGAAACCCGGCGCGAAGAACGCCAAGACGATCGCCGAGAACGTCAACGCCTACCTTTCGGCCTGCCAGCTGGGAATCACGCTCGCCTCGCTCGCTTTGGGCTGGTTGGGCGAACCTGCCATCTCGGCGCTCATCCGCCCGCTGTTCGTGCTGTTCGGCCTGCCCGACGCCGTCATCTCGGTCATTTCCGTCGCGATCGGCTACTTCCTCATGACGACGCTCCACGTGGTCACCGGCGAGCTCATCCCCAAGTCGTTCGCCATCTTTGCGACCGAGCGTTACGCGCTCATGACGGCCACGCCGCTTCTGTGGTTCTACCGCATCACCTACCCGATCATGGTGCTGTTCAACGGCATCACCAACGGCGTCGTCCGCCTTGCGGGGCACGACCCGGCCAACGAGCACGACGTGTACACCGACGAGGAGATCAAACTGCTCATCGACGAGTCGACCGAGAACGGCCTTATCGACCCCGACCAGAATGAGTACGTCGACAACATCTTCGATTTGGGCGATAAAGACGCCGAGGCGATCATGACGCCGCGCACCGAGCTCGTGTGCCTCGACCTGGAGGATTCGCTCGCCGAGAACCGCGAGCTGGCTGAACGCTACAAGTACACGCGCTACCCGGTGTGCCGGGGGAGCAAAGACCACCTCGTCGGGTTCGTGCACGTGAAGGATCTGTTCCTTATGGAATCTGACGCGTCGATGGAGGATTTGCCGGTGCGCGAGCTCAACGCCGTTCCTGAGAGCATTCCCATCGCGAAGCTTTTGCAATTCCTTCAGAAGCGCCACACGAAGATCGCCGTCGTGGTCGATGAGCATGGCGGCACCGCTGGCATCGTCACGATGAGCGACATCATGGAGCAGATCGTCGGCAACGTCGACGACGAATACAGCCACGGGATCGATGACGAAGTGGTGAAGCGCGACGACGGGACCTACCTCATTGACGGCTCGCTGCCGATCGACGACTTGGAAGAGCTCATCGGGTTCCTTCCCGAGGAATCGGACGAATGCGAGACGGCGGGCGGCCTTCTGCTTGCGGCGTTCGACCGCATCCCGCAGGAGGGCGACACGGTGACGCTCGAGGGCCGCGAGGCCAAGGCGACGTTCACCGTCGTGGAAATGGACCGCCACCGCATCGACAAGATCTCGGTCGCGGTCGAGCAGAAGCCGCAGGACCCTGACGAGGAATAGCACGTTCACGGTCGGTTGGCACAGCGCACGGCAGGTGAAAGGCGCGCTGTGCCGCGGAATCCAACCGAGGCAGGGGAGGGATCTGCACAAGGCGCTTTCGCGCAGATCGGCCGACGGCGCAGGTGCGAAGTCGGCCTACTCGATGTCCTCCCCCACGAAGCGCTCGGCGTTGTGCCAGGTCATCTTCTCGAAATCGCACTTGTTGAACCCCAGGCTGTGGAACAGGTCGTATTCCTTGACCGGGCTCCACATGGGGAAGTCCGACCCGAACAGGATGCGGTCGGCCCCGTACAGCTCGCAGAGCTCCCGCGTGCGGCGCGGACCCAAGAACGTCTGCGCGCTCGACATGTCCAAAAAGCAGTTCTCGTCCTCGAGGTATTCCACGGCCAAGTCGAACACCGACCAGCCGCCGAAGTGCGCGGCGTCGACGACGAGGTTGGGGAACTCGTGCAGGATGCGTTTCATGCGACGCGGGTGCGAATAGTCGGTACGGTAGTCGCCGCAATGAACGACGAGGGGCATCTTCCCCTCGATCATCTCGTAGATCCGCATGAGCCGCGGGTCGTCCATGTTCACGCCCTGGGTGTCGGGGTGGAGCTTCATCCCCTTAAGACCGAGCTTTTGCGCGCGCTCTATCTCACGCTGTGGGTCGGGGTAGTCCTGGTGCATCGCCATGAACCCGATGAAGTTAGGGTGCTTGCGACATTCTCCGGCGATGAAGTCGTTGATGTGTTCGACGTTCGACGGCTTGGTCGCCACGGAGTAGATGATGTGATGGGTGATCGGCGACCCTTCGGTGAGCGAGAGCATCGCGTCGACCGAGCCCGACGCCGATTCCATCGGGTAGCTGTAGAACTCGCCGACGCTTTCTGAGGCTTTACCTGCGATTTTGTCGGGATATACGTGAACGTGCGCGTCTACGACGGTCATGAACGTGCTCCTTCGTCCGACGGTTCGGCCGCGTTGGTCGTCCCGCTTGCGTGATCCTCGCCGACGCGACGGGCGTGCGCCTGCTGGGCCGCGTCCTTCAGGTGGGCGGCGGCATCCTGGGCACGCGTCGCCGCGACCTCCGACGCGTGCGAGGCGGCCTGGGCTGCGGTCGCGGCGGTGTCGGAAGCGAAGTAGGCTGCGTCGAGCGTGCAGGCGGCGGCGCCCGCGACGACGTGTGCGGCGTCGTTGGCCGCCTCCGCCGCGGTGCTCGCCGCCGAGGCGATCGCGTCCGTCAGTGCTTCGGGCGCGTGCTTTCCCGAGTGCGCCGCTGCGGGCGCGTCTTCGGTTGCGGCGGCCGTCGCCGTATTTGCGGCTGTGCCCTCCTCGGTCGCGTCGGCGGCGCCCTTGGCGCTCAGGATGAGCATCTGCAGGCGGTTCTCGATGTTCGCGAAGCTCACGTCGG
Source organism: uncultured Ellagibacter sp. (assembly GCA_934654815.1). Classification (GTDB taxonomy): domain Bacteria; phylum Actinomycetota; class Coriobacteriia; order Coriobacteriales; family Eggerthellaceae; genus Ellagibacter. Next base: position 8,098 of record CAKUGU010000023.1, on the reverse strand, counting down.
GGTCGTAGTCCAAAGGCAGGATGTTCGCGTTCGGGTATAGCTCCTTCAGCCGCTTGGCGATGCCGCGTCCCACCACGTGGTTGGGCAGGCACCCGAACGGCTGCAGGATCAGAAACGACGTGCAGCCGTGCGCCGCGTGGTGCAGGATCTCGCCGGGGATGAGCACGCCTTCGCCCGCGTCGAACGTGTGGTGGATGATGGGATCGCTTGCGCGCACGAGGTCGGGCATGCGGCACGGCGGCTCGTAGAGCGGGTGCGCGCTCGCGATGGCGTCGCAGGTGTTGTGGGCGACGTCGAACACGCTATCAGCCACGGCATGCCAGGCTTTCTCGGTGAAAGGCCTGGTCACATGGTATTCCTTTTCCTGGGCGTGCTGATAGAAGTACGTCTTTCGGATGACGTCGGTCATGCGCGCCTCGATGACCTCCATGCCGTTTTTCTCCAGGTACAGCTCCACGTCGTGGTTGGCTCCCGGGTGGAAGTTCAGCAGGTACTCTCCCACGATGAGCACGCGCGGCTTCAGGTGTGACCGATCGTAAGGAACCTGCTTCATGCGCTCGATGCCCCGCGCGAACGCGCGCTTCAACTTCGCATGCGATTTCGTCTCGAGGCCTTCGATCAGCATGTCGAGCGCCTCGTCGAAGGCGCGGTTCGCCGCTCCCGGCTCAAGCTCGTAGGGGCGCATCTTGCGCAGCAGCTCTTCGAGTGCGTCGATCATCGGCAGCGACATCGCGATGCGCAGCGCTGAGCGCGTGTTCATCTTGAACCCGGGGTGCACGTGGTGCGAGTCGACGTCGTCGTTGGTGATGATGGGAACTTGCGGGTACCCTGCGTCGTCGAGCGCCTTGCGCAGGAGCGCGCAGTAATGCGTGAGTCGGCAGTCGCCGACGTACTTGCCTGTTCCGATGGCCACGTGGTCAAGGTCGTACTTCCCGCTGCGCAGCGCCGCGAGCGCCTCTCCGATGACGATCTGCGCGGGGAAGCAGATGTCGTTGTGCACGTACTGTTTTCCCAGGCGGATGGCCTCTTCGCGACCGATTTCCAGCGGTTCGGTGCGCAGCCCCTGTCCGGCGAACGCCGCCGACATCAGGCGGCAGAAGGCGTGCGAGGTGTTGGGGATGAGCACGACGGTGTCCTTGGCGCGGTCCTTCGTGAACTTCTGCGGGTAGGGGTCGGGCAGATCAGGCGAGCACGCGACATGCGCGCCCGCGGTCCGGCCTCCTTCCGCAACGGCGTTGGCGGCCGCATTCTTCTTGCGGCGTAGGCGCACGGTCTCGATGAACGATCGCACGCGGATGCGCAGTGGGCCCTGCACATCGCTCTCGTCGACCTTCAGAACGAGCGGCGCTTTCGGCCCCGCAAGGTGCATGAGACGGATGATCTCGTCGGAAAGGTAAGCGTCGTGCCCGCACCCGAAGCTTACGAGCTGCACGTACTCGAGCGTGTCGTCCTGAGCGGCGAGCACCGCCGACGAGAGCATGCGTGCATGGAAGTTGTTCACCACGTCGAGGCGGCTTTTCGACAGGTCGACCTCGTTCACGTGCGGCACGGAATCGGCCGTGAGAACGGGGATGCCGAGCTCGGTGAAGTAACGCGGCAGCTCGTGATTCACGAGCGCGTCGTTCTGGTAGGGGCGGCTGGCGAGCACGACGGCGAAAGAACCTTCGCGTTCCACCTCGTCGGCGACTTGCTTTCCCCGTTCGGCGAGCTTCGATTTGAAGGCGCGTTGCGCGGCCTCGGCGGCGTCGATAGCGCGCTTCGCCTCGTCGGCGTCGACGCCGAAGTCGCGCTTCAGGTACTCGGTGAGCTGACGCGTCATGTCCTTCTCGGCGAGCCAATGGAACAGCGGGGCGTCGAAAGGCACGCCGAAGCGCTTCTCGGGGTTGTCAGAATTGCGCATCACGATGGGATAGCCCTTCACCACGGCGCACATCGACTGGCTCACGTCGGAGGTGTTTTCCGACGACACGGTGGTGACCGACGGCATGAAGATGCGGTCGACGCCTTGTTTCACCAGGTCACGGATGTGTCCATGGGTAAGTTTCGCAGGGAAGCACACGGTGTCGGACGTCACAGCCGAAAGGCCGTTTTCGTACATGCGCCGCGTGCTCGGGCGCGAGAGCTTCACCGTGAATCCGAGCGTGCGCCAAAGCGTCGTCCAGAACGGGGCGTATTCCCACAGCGACAGCACCCGCGGCAGGCCGATGGTCGTCGCGCGCGTGTGCAGCGGCTCGGGGTGCGGCCACGCGCGGAAGAGCAGCTCTTCGCGCTCGTCGAAGAGGTTGGGAACGCTTTCGGCTGCTTGGGAAATGCGTTTCACCTGTTTGCGGACGACCTCGTCTTTCGGGTTCCCCACAACCTCGCCGCGCGGGCAGCGGTTGCCGGTGATCCAGGAATCGCCGTTCGAGAACGTGATGCGCGTGCGGTTGCAATGGTTCGCGCAGAACGGGCACACGAGGTTCGATTCCTGCGTGTAGGAAAACGTGTCGAGGAAGTCGAGGGAAAATGCCGGCGATTCCGACTCGCCCGCGCCGCTTTCGCGCGCGTCCTCGAGATGCTCCTGTGTGAGCAGCGCGATGCCGATGGCGCCCATGAGCCCCGGGTAGGGTGCGCGCGTGACGGGTTTGCCCACGTGCTGCTCGAGCGCGCGCAGCACGGCGTCGTTCAAGAACGTGCCGCCTTGGACGACGATTCTGTCGCCCAGGCTTTCGAGGTTCGGCACGCGGATGACCTTGGTGAACGCGTTCTCGATGATCGAACGGCACAGGCCCGCCATGATGTCGGCGGGGGTCTTCCCGCTGCGCTGCTCGGACACGATGCTGCTCGTCATGAACACGGTGCAGCGGCTTCCGAGCACGGCCGGGCGCTTCGAGGAGAACGCTGCCTCGGCGATGTCCTTCACTTCGATCCCGAGCGACGACGCGAAGTTCTCGAGGAACGATCCGCAGCCGGAAGAACACGCCTCGTTCACGACGATGTCGGTGATGATGCCGCCGTCGATCCAGAGGGCCTTCATGTCCTGCCCGCCGATGTCCAAAACGAAGCTCGCGTCGGGGACGCACGCCTCGGCGGCGCGCGCGTGGGCGACCGTTTCGACCGTGTGGTAGTTGGCGCCGAACGCCTTCGCGAACATGAGCTCGCCGTAGCCGGTCGTGCCCACGCCCAAGATGTCGAGCGTCGCGCCCGCTTCGCGGTACCGGTCGCGCAGGGCCAAAAGGGCGGTTCGCGCCACGTCGAGCGGCTCGCCCTCGTTCGGCGCATAGAACGAGTCGACGAGCTTGCCATCAGGGGAAACGAGTGCGAACTTCGTAGTGGTGCTGCCGGAATCGATGCCCAGGTAGGCGCTTATGCGCGTACCGCGAGCCGGAGCCTGCGCGGTTTGCGGCGGCAGCGCGTGCTCGCGTTCCCACGCATCGCGTTCGGCGTCGGAGGCGAAGAACGTGGTGCCCGCCGACGTTTCCTCCGGATGGGCGGCGGCTGCTTCGAGCGCATCGGCGGCGGCTGCGAGGTCTTCCACCTCTGCACCCGCCTCCTCGGCGAACAGCTCGTCGGCTGCGAGCGCGGCGCCGAAAGCGACGATCGTCTCCGGGCGCGTCGGGACCACGACGTCGTCGGGCGAAAGCTCAAGGCGCTCCGCAAACACCCGAACGAGCGTCGGGTTGAAGGTGAGCGGGCCGCCCTCGAAGATGACGGGCGGGTTGATGTCGAGCCCCTGCGCCAGGCCGCCGATCGTCTGCTTGGCGATGGCGTGGAACGACGACAATGCGAGGTCTTCCTTGGAGACGCCCTGGTTGAGCAGGGGTTGGATGTCGGTTTTGGCGTAGACGCCGCAGCGTCCCGACACCTGGTGCACCGATTGCCCGCGTGCCGCGAGCGCGTCGAATTCTTCCACGGGGACCTTCAGAAGCTTGGCCATCTCGTCGATGAACGCGCCGGTGCCGCCCGCGCACGATCCGTTCATGCGCATGTCGGACACGGACGTTTTGCCGGTCGCGTCGTCGCGGTCGAAGAACACCATCTTGGCGTCCTGTCCGCCCAGTTCGATCGCGCAGCGCACGTTCGCGTAGTCGCGGCGCACGGCGAGCGAGTTCGCCACGACCTCCTGGACGAACGGCACGCCGAGGATGTCGGCGATGGTCGTGCCGCCCGACCCGCAGGCGACGACGCGGAAGGCGGCGTTCGGGAAGTCGGTTGCGCACGTTCGGAGCAGCTTCGCGACGGTTTCGACCTGATGCGCGTTGTGCCGCACATAGCGCGAGAACACGACCTCGTCGCGCGCAGGGTCGAATATCACGGCCTTCGCCGTCGTCGATCCGACGTCTATTCCCAGGTTGTAGTGAAGTTTGTCAGTCATTCTATCCACGTTTCACAAGCTCGGCGTAAAGCGACATGGTTTGAAAGCGCTCGCTCATAAACTCGTCGCCGTAGTGTTCCGCAAAATACGATTGGAGGGGCGTCTCTATCGGGTCGCCGTTTTGCCGTTCGTACCAGAAGTTGAAGCTTAACACGGTCATCGCGATGTTGACGGCCATATAGATGCAGGCGATCACGGTAAGCGGTTTGCGCACGGCGAGGGGAATGGTCTCGATGATGCGCAGAAGAGGCGAAAGCCCGAGGTGCATCCATGCAAGGCCGGCGAGCCCCCATACGATCGCCATGCCGAGGCACGTGTATCCGCCCAGGTTGAACGGCTGGTCGGCGTAGCTCCACGCGACGATGCCGAAGAACGTCTTCCAGAACCAGCCGGCGATGAACTCGAACCCGGCGCCGACGAAGCCCGAGACGAGGAACAGCGCGAGCGGCCCCGCGTCGCGGATCCGCCACAGCGCCAAGGTGATGAGCAGCCCGCCCACGCCGTAGATGGGCGAGAACGGCCCCCAAATGAGCCCCGCGCGGTCTTTCCAGATGCCGTCGATCGGGTAGCTCACGATGGTCTCGACCACCAGCCCGACGACGCTGCAGATGATGAAGATCCAAAACAGGTGGAAGAACTCGAGTTTGTCGGGGAGCGGCTTGGCCTGGCGCGCCATGCGCGGGGAAGGCAGCGCATGGTAGTGGTTGCGCGTATCGGGCATCTCGGCCGGCCGTCCTTTCCCCAGATGATATGGATAATATTGTTGAGAGACATTATTATATACGCCACATATGGGGAGAATCGCGGGAAAAGCCCTCTCCGGAACGATTCTTGAACTTGTCCATATATCAAGAAATTGTGAAGAGAGAAATCAGGTATTTGCAGTTTCAGCATAAAACGCTAATATACAGTCTTGCAGCTTTTCCAAAGGCGAAAAGTTGAACGCACAATATTGCGGGGTGGAGCAGTCTGGTCAGCTCGTCGGGCTCATAACCCGAAGGTCGGAGGTTCAAATCCTCCCCCCGCGACCATGAAACACCAGGCCATCGGCAAAAAGCCGATGGCTTTTTTCTTCTCATCCACTCAAGTGAAGGCCGATGGGTCGAATTCGGGTCGAATTTTCGAGAGGAGTCCGACCCGTGGCGCGACGCACGCTCTTTCTCCGTCTATGTGCGCGTTCGGCTAGGACTATTTCTCCCACTTCCACACGGCGCCTGTCTCATTCGCCGCTTCCTCGAAGTTGCGCTTCACGATTCCGAGGTCGATGACGTTGGTCCCGCTCGGTTTGGTCTCGACGCGCACCGTTTGGCCGTCGGCGAGCAGCGTGATGTGGAAGTTTTGGTGGTTCATCGCGGTTGGCGCCAACATGGCGGCCTCGGCTGCGACTTCGAACCACTGCGGTGCGGGCGTGCCTTCCTCGACGGCGACGAGCTCATCGACCGGCTTCGACTTGTGCGGGGTGCCCTGGTTCTTCCCGTATCCGACGGCTATGCCGATGCGAGTGCGCATCCCTGCGGGCACCTCCGCTTTCGACTTCTTTCGTGCCATCATCATCACCCAGCACGTGTTGAGCCCCATCTCCTGCGCGGCGAGCACGATTTTCTGCCCCCAGTACCCGATGGCCTCGTCGGATTCGCTGCCCTTCGTCACGAACGCCACATGGGTGCTTGCTCCTCGGATGACGCCGAACCGCGCGACGACTTGGAACGCCTCGGGATTGTCTGTGACAAGTTGGATGTCAAGCCTGCTTTCCTTCGCGCATCGGGAAACGACGCTTCGCAGCTTGGCCGCGTCCTCCTTGGAAAGCCCTCGTTCTTCGTAGCTGCGTACCGAGTGCCGTGCTCGGATAGTGTCGAGTGATCCCATTCTGGTTCTCCTTAGCGTTCGCGCCGTTCGGCGCTTATTTCCTTTTACCCCGATTACCCCGAATCGCCGCGGCGCCCTTTCGGGCAAGATGCCCGCCTGCGCGCGCGGCCGTCAAGGCGCCGCTCGCGGCGAAGCGCGCCGCTTTGCGCGCGATGGGTTTTGCGGCTCGTACCGTGGCGCTCGCTCCCTGCGCGATCTTCTCGGCCGCCTTCGGAACGGCGACGGCAGTTCCGGCAGCGACGGTCTTCGCGGTTTCCCGTGCGGCGTTCTTTGCTGCTTCGGCGCCTCGGGCCGCGGCCTCGTCGAGCTTCTCCTCGATCGGCGCCGCCTTACGTCCCGTGAAATTGCGGTCGCCCTTACTGATGAGCGCGGCGCCTCCCGCGATGGCGGCAACGCCAGGCCCAGGGAGCAACAGCAGGGGAACGCCCGCGGCGGTCAAAACGCTTCCTGCGGTCATCTGCGCCACGCCCTTGGCCTTTTGCCCCAGCGTCGTTTCTCCCTCCACGGGAAGCACTTCGGGGATCACGACCACGGGTTCGCCCTGCGCCGCCTTGCCGAACGGCGCGTTCGTTGCATGTGTCGTTTCTGCCATAAGAAGCTCCTTTGTCGCGGACCGTCTCAGTATAAGGAACGCGCACGATGCAAAGGCAGACCGTCGCTGATTCGTTGACGGCATGCGCCAGGAAATGCGCGAGGGATTTGTGCCGGTTGCTCCGAAAACGATGCGGCCGGCTCGAATGTGCTCGAGTCGGCCGCATCTTCAGGAAGGGGATGTCGAAGGGTGTGCGAGTTTGCTACGGGCGTTGTCCCATGCCGCCCTCGAGGGTGATGGTCTCGCCGCTCATGAACTTGAAGTCGGGCCCGCACAGCTGAACGACCGCGCGGCCGATCTCGGTCTCCACGTTGCCGTAGTGGCCCATCGGAGGCATATGCACATTGGCTTTGTACGCATCGGGGTACTGATCCTTGAAGTTCTCGAGCGCAGCGGTCCAGGCAAGAGGGCACACGACGTTCACGTTGATGCCGTCGGGACCCCATTCGGTGGCGGCCACGCGGCTCAAGCCTCGGATGCCCTCTTTGGCGGCGGCATAGGCGCACTGCCCGTAGTTGCCGAACAGGCCGGCGCCGCTTGCGAAGTTGACGACCGAGCCCTTCGTCTCCTTCAGATGCGGGTAGCACGCCTGCATATAGTAAAACGCGGCATAGAGGCCGGAATAGATGGCGAGGTCGAACTGCTCGGGGGTGTGGTCGGCAAGCGTCACGCCCGACGCGGATGCTTGCGCGTTGTTGACGAGCGCGTCGATGCGCCCGAACTTCCCGATCGCGGCATCGACGACGCCCTGCGCTACGGCCTTGTTGTCGGCATCGGCGTTCACGTCGGCCTGTGCCGTCAGCACTTCGATGCCGTATTCTGCCTCGAGCTTCTCCTTCGCTGTGTCGAGCTTCTTGGTGTTGCGGCCCGTGATAACGAGGTTCGCGCCTTCCTTCGCGAAGGCTGTGGCGATGCCGTAGCCGATGGACCCGGCCGACCCGTCCTTAAGCGCGGCGAACCCCGCGCCGGTGATGATGATGGTTTTGCCCGTGAAGTAACCCATGTTTCCTCCTACCGTGAAACCGTAAGAGCCGTCATGCGGAATTAGCGGGTCGGCTCTTGCTCGGCCTGTCTCTGAAGCAACTATATAAAGAGGGGGAGTCTTGCCTGTCGGTGGCGCGGTGCAAGGCGGGATTAAAATGTTAATCGGTTAGTAACATAAAGCGAACTTTTCGATAGTTGTGGAGGAATCGTGGAGCAAAGAGGCGACCCTTGACGCCCCAGGGGAGTGCGGGTAGTATACATCTTCGCGCCGCGGCCCGAGAGGGAGGGCGGCGACGGGAGCG
>CAKUGU010000022.1 GCA_934654815.1 uncultured Ellagibacter sp. | reverse complement strand
GCGTTGTTTTCGGGGTTCGGGTCGCCACCTTCCTTCGCAGCAACAGTGATGTTACGGGAAAGCTTGGAGAACAAAGCGGAGCGCTTAGCGTCCTGAGCGGCCTTGCGATGCTTCGTTGTAGCCCATTTAGAGTGACCTGACATATACGTCCCTTCCGATAATGCAAATACCAGCCGCATAGTTTAGCACAGAGTGCTATCCGCACAAATACCCCAGCCCACGTCCGCACGCAATTCCCAGAAGAGGAGGGCGTCTAAAGACGGAGAACTCTCGGAACGTCGAAAAATGGAACCGTTTATTTCCCCGTTAGGCGGCTGAAGAGGCCTCGGCAGCCGACTACCACGTCGCGGTAGGTCGCGTCGAAGTTGCCGGTGTACCAGGGGTCGGCGACGTCGGCGCCGTGGCGAGGATTGTCGTCGGGCGCGAAATCGAGCAGACGCACAAACTTTTTCTGCGGGTCGGAGCCGAATATGCGCTCGAGCCCACGCTCGTTTTGGGCGTCCATGTACACGAACAAATCCCAGTCGGCGTATTCTTCCGGCTTCACCTGGCGAGCACGATGGGCGTGCGTGGAAATCCCCTCTTCACGAAGCTTTTTGAGCGTGCCGGGATGCGGCAACTCGCCGATTTCCTCGGTGCTCGTGGCCGCGGAGTCGATAACGAAATTCGCGCCGAGGCGGGCTTTTCGCACGATATCCTCCATGACGAACTGCGCCATGGTCGATCGACAGATATTGCCGTGGCAAACGAAAAGAATACGATGCATGCTGCCTCCTTCGCCAATCTCATCGAGAGCTGGAAATCCAGCAAAAAACAATCCTAGAAGCCTTGCGTTACAGGAAGGTTAACAATCAGGCGCAAAAACCGCCCGGCGAAGGCGTCTCACGCGAAAAGCCCACGGGAGCGCAGCAAACAAGCGGCTTCGAACCGGGTTTCGCCCAAGCTTCACCGGCCTTCCAGCAGCCAGCTTTTCGAAAATGCTTCATTTGCGCAGGTTTCGGCGCGCGGGTAGTTGCACCGTCCACTCTGGCGATACACGACCTGGGCTTTTGCCAAGAATCCCAGTGATGCAGCGCAGCCTCCGTATCGAAACCTGCGCAAATGACGTTATTTTGCAGCTCAGCCCCGATCGGAACCCGTTAGGGCCGTCGGGGCCAAAGCGTTCGTGTTTGCGGTGGCCGTTCGGGCCGCTATTCGGACTCGCCGCGCAGCCACAGGCCGGTCTTGCCGCCATCCTTCTTGAGCAGGCGCACTTCGGAGATCTCCATGCCGCGGTCGACCGCCTTGCACATGTCGTACACGGTCAGGCACGCCACGCTCGCAGCCGTGAGCGCTTCCATCTCGATGCCCGTCTTGCCGGTGACGCCGGTCGTCGTCGTGATATGGATGCCGACGCGCCCGTCCGCACGCTCGCCCTCGTGGACCGGCGTGCATTCGACCTTCGCCTTCGTGATGTTCAGCGGATGGCACATCGGGATGAGCGTGCTCGTCTGCTTGGCGGCCATGACGCCCGCCACGCGCGCGCATGCCAGCACGTCGCCTTTCGCCGCCTTGCCCTCGACGATGAGCGCCAGCGTCTCGGGATGCATGGAGATGAACCCCTCGGCCACCGCGATGCGCTCGGTGTCCGGTTTTTGGGACACATCGACCATGCGGACGTCGCCCTTCTCGTCGATGTGGGTCAAATGAGTATCGCCGCTCATAGTGAATTCCTTTCGAAATCGTGAACTCCGACCGTGATTCTACACGATAAGGCAACCCGTCCAAGGGCCGCCGCCCTGCATGCCGCGCCCGTGCGCTTAGCCGCCGATCTGGCTCATGCCGCGCTCGGTTCCCACCTTGTCGTGGTGCTCGTCGGGCTTGGCGCCGAGCGCCTGCAGGAACACCGCGCGCTGGTCTTCCTCGGAGCCTTCGCGCAAGGCCGCGCGCAGGTCGTATTCCGTGTCCGAGAACAGACAAGGCCGCAGCTTCCCGTCGGCAGTCAGACGCAAACGGTTGCATGAGCTGCAGAAATGCCGCGACAGCGGAGAAATGAAGCCGACCGTGCCCAAAGCGTTCGGGAAATGGAAGTACTCCGCCGGGCCCCAGCCGATGGGCTTGTCCTCCCCCGCCGGCACAAGCTCGCCGATTCCCTCGGCGCGGGCGCCCTCGTTCACGATGTCGAAGACCTCCTTGCACGAGATAACGCCGTCCTTGCCCCAGCTGATGCCGTCGACGTCGGACACGTCGCCGATCGGCATGTGCTCGATGAAGCGCACGTGCAGCGGGCGGTCGATCGAGAGCTTCGCGAAATCGAGAAACCCGTCCGAAAGCGAGCGCAGCGCGACCGCGTTGATCTTCACCGGGTTGAAGCCCACGCGAAGCGCGGCGTTGATGCCCGCGAGCGCGCCATCGAGCGAGCCGCAGCGCGTGATCTTGTGGAACTTCTCGGCGTCGAGCGTGTCGAGCGAGATGTTCACGCGCGAAAGCCCCGCCGCCTTCAAGTCGTCGGCCATGCGCGGCAAAAGGACGCCGTTCGTGGTCATCGACACGTTCTTGATCTCGGGCATGGCGGCGATGTTGCGCACGAGCTCGACGACGCCCTTACGCACCGTCGGCTCGCCACCGGTGAGGCGCACGCTCTTGATGCCGATGCTCGCGGCGACACGAACCGCCTGCTCGACTTCTTCGATGCGCAAGATATCGAAATGGGAAAGCTGCTGCACGCCCTCTTCGGGCATGCAGTACACGCAACGGAAGTTGCAGCGGTCGGTAAGCGAAATCCGCAGGTAATCGATTGTGCGACCGTGGCCGTCCTTCATATGCCCCTCCTAGCATTTTATTCGCGGTTAGACAGTATACCCCAACAAGGCGAACGCGCCCCACGCATTTGCAACACGGGAAGTGGCATATATATAAGAGTAGGAAAGCCGCTCGATGCAAGAAGAGCCCGCGCGCAAGAAGCCCCCATCATGGGAAACCGCGTCCCGGGCAGAAAGTACCGCCGCCGACACGGCGGAAACCGGACCGCTACTTCACCTCGCCGCGCGACGAGCGCAGAAGCGGCGTCAAGCGAAGGCACGCGTAGGCGAACCCGATCGCCGCCAACGCGCCGCCGGCATAGCCGATAAGGCCGATTCCCGCGCTCGACGTGACGACGCCGCCGAGCCAGGTTCCCGTGCCGATGCCGAGGTTGTAGAGCCCCGAGTAAATGGACATCGCGACCGAGCTCGCCCCCTCGGGCGCGCATTTGATGACCGCGGCATTACCCGACACGTTGTACAGCGACGCGGCCAGGCCCCACACGAGGCACACAGCGCACGAAGCCGCCATGCCGCCTACGGCCGTCGAGGCCATCGCCAGAAGCGAGACCGCGATACCGCCGATCGCGACGCGCATGAAGGTCGCGAGCGTCACGTTCCCAAGGCGTGCGAAGAGAAGGCTCCCCGCAAGCCCCGCCACGCCGAAGAGCACGAGCGCCGTCGTGATGTCGCCTTGCGCGAGACCCGCCACCTGCGCGAAGAACGGCTCGATGTAGCCGTAGCCGGCAAAGTAGCCGATGATCACCACGATCGTCGTGACGTAGAGCCCGATGAGCGGGCGCGTTTTGAAGAGCACAGGCAGCTTGTCGAGCGTGAAGGGCTTGCCCGCGTCGAGCTTCGGGAACACCACGGCAAGGCACGCGGCGATGACGAACGCGATCACGCCCACGGTGAGGAACGTGCAGCGCCAGCCGATGGCGAGTCCGAGCATGCGCCCGGCTGGAAGTCCGAAGATCATCGCGACGGAGGTTCCCATGCCCACCATGGAAAGCGCGAGCGAGGCCTTCGAGGACGGCGCGACCCGCACCGCAAGCGGCGTCACGATGGACCAGAACACCGCATGCGCCGCCGCGACGCCGATGCGCGCGAGCACGAGCATCCAGAATGCAACCGATGCGGCGGAAAGGAGCTGGCAGGCGCCGAACAGAACGATCACGCCGATGAGCAGGCGTTTCGGCGGAACCTTCGTCACGAGGAGCATAAGCGGAAGCGACAGTATCATCACTGCCCACGCATAGATGGACACGACCATGCCACACGCCGCCTCGGTCATGCCGAAGTCGGCGGCGATGTCGCTCAAAAGGCCGATGGGCATGAACTCCGACGTGTTGAAGACGAACGTCGCCGCCGTCATGCCGATAAGACGAACCCAGATTCCCGCTGCCATGCTGTGCCAAAACCCTCTTCCACGTGCAGGCGCAAACGCGCCATTCAATTGAGCGAATGAAGTTTACCCCGTCCACCGAAGCGCGGCATGTAAATTTCTTGTGGCGGCGTGAGCGGCGTTATCATCGTGCGGCACTTTTCCGAGAAGCACGTTACGCACATTGGGGGCATAGGAAACATGGACAGCGGATTCACAAGCATTCTCAGTCAAATGGTCATTCTCTTCTTCGTGATCGCCATCGGCTACATCGCGAAGAAGGCGAAGGTGATGGACGAGGCGATCGACAAGGGGCTTTCGAAGCTCATCCTGAACACGGCGCTCCCCGCGATGATCCTAGGGTCTGTTCTCACGGCGGACGAGCTGCCCGGCGCCGGCGACATCCTGCTCACCATGGGCCTTTCGGTCTTGAGCTTCGCCATCATCACCGCGCTCGCGCTTCTCGTGACCAAGGTACTCGGCGTGCACGACGGGCACAAGGGCGTGTTCCGCTTCATGCTCACCTTCGGCAACGTCGGGTTCATCGGGTTTCCCGTGCTCACGGCCATCTTCGGGCCGAGCTCGCTCATCTACGGCTCGATCTTCAACCTGCCGTTCAACTTCCTCGTGTTCACGATGGGCGTCTGGTTCATCGCGCAGGACTCCGGCCGCGGCGCGAAGGTGAAGATGGGGCTTAAGACCTTCCTCACCCCGGCGAACGTGGCGTGCCTTATCGCCATCGTGCTCACGCTCATGAACGTGCACAGCGTGCCCATCATCGGCGACGCGGCGGAAACGCTCGGCAGCTTCACCACCCCGGGCGCGCTGCTCATCATCGGCTCGTCGCTCGCGAACATGCCGGTGCCGAAGCTCGTCGGCGGTCCGCGTTTGTGGATCGCGTCGCTCGTCCGCCTCGTGATCTCGCCGCTGCTCGTGTGGGCGCTCTTCCGCATCATGCCCATCGACCCGACGCTCGTCGACATCATGGTGGTGCTGTGCGCCATGCCCGTCGCCACGAACGGCACGATGCTGTGCTACCAGTACGGCGGCGACTCGCGCACCATGGCGCAGGGCACCTTCGTGACCACGGTGTTCTCCATCGTGAGCATCCCCATCCTCGTGATGCTCATCGCCGCGTAGGCGCGCAACCACGCAGACAGCAGGAGGGCCGGCTCATCTCGCCGGCCCTCCGTCTGTTACGGTCTGTTGCGCCTCGCTTGCCCCAGGTTCCGCTTCCCCGCTACCTCGACACGAGATACACCTTGTCTTCGGGGATGCGGATCCACAGCTCGTCGCCTTCTTCGGGAAGGCCCCCCTCAGGCGGGTTGAGCTTGCTCACGCGCCAGAACAGGTGCTGATGCAGGTATTTCATCTCGTCGTCGGTGCGCTCGACGGTGGGAACGTCCGTCTCGTCTCGGTCGAGGAAGCCGAGCAGCATCATGCGCTCGAAACGCGCGTCGCTCGCGCGGTCGACGCGCACGCGATAGCAGTTCTCCCCCGGGCCCGACGCCTGCTCCAAGAACGAGGCGCGCACGCCCAGGCAGGAAACGTCGCGGGCGACCTTCTTCGCCGCCGCGCAGGTGATTCCCCACTTCGGCAGCTTCACATGGCGGTCGTCCACGTAGATCGCGCTCGTCGCGTTCTTGCAACCCGAGAGCTTGATGCCCGCCTGCGACTGCGGGTTGTTCACCAAGTCGTCGCCCGTGCCGATTTCCATGATGTGCCCGGCCTCGACCACGGCGATGCGGTCGCAGAAACGCAGCGCCTCGTCGATGTCGTGGCTGACGTAGAGGATGGTGCCGTCGAAGGCGTCGAACAGGCTCACGAGGTTCTGCTCGAGCACGCTCTTCAGGTGCGCGTCGAGCGCGGAGAACGGCTCGTCGAGCATGAGGATGCCCGGGCGCGCGGCCAACATGCGCGCGAGCGCCACGCGCTGCTGCTGCCCGCCGGAAAGCTGAGCCGGGTAGCGCTTGTCGAAACCCTCGAGACCGAAGCGCTTGAGCTCGGCGACCACGATCGCGTCGCGGTCGGCGGGGCTTACGTCCTTCCCGATACCCGCCGCCACGTTCTGCGCGACGGTGAGGTTGGGGAACAGCATGTAGTTCTGGAAGAGCAGCGCGGTCTTGCGCTGCTGAGGCGTGAGGTCCACCTTCGGCTTCTTGCCGGGAGCGCGGTCGAAGAACACGGTGCCGTTCACCACGATCTTGCCCGAATCGGGCCGCTCGATGCCCGCGATGGAGCGCATGGTGAGGCTCTTGCCGCACCCCGATGCGCCGAGCAGGCCGAGCGTTTCCTGCCCCGCCGTGAAGGCGTTGTTCAGCTCGAACCCCTTGAACTTCTTGTGGATATCGACTTCAAGACTCATGGCCGTGTTGCTCCTTGCCCTATTTCTGCTCGCGCTTGCGGTACTTCGTGGTGTGGCTCGACCACAGGTTGATGAACACGATGACGATCAGGCTGAACACGATGATGACCGCGGTCCAGAACCAGGCGGTGGAATCGTTGCCGTTCATCCACTCGAAGTAGATGGCGATGGGGATGGTGCGCGTGATCCCAACGTAGTTGCCCGCCATGAACAGCGTCGCGCCGAATTCGCCCAGCGCGCGGGCGAACGCGAGCACGATGCCCGCGGCGATCGAGCTCCACGACAGCGGCAGCATCAGCTTGCGGAAGATCTTCAGGTTCGACCAGCCGAGCGTGCGCGCGGCGTCGAGCATGTTGCGGTCGAGGCTCTCGAAGGCGCCGAGGGCGTTTCGGTACATGAGCGGGAACGCCACCACGACCGCGGCGATGATGCAGGCCACGGGGCTGAAGATGAGCGGGAACCCGATATTGATCCAGAACTGCCCGAACGCGGTGTTCGACCCGCACGCGTACAGGAGCACGAAGCCGCATACCGTCGGGGGCAGAACCATCGGGATAGTGAACACGGCGTCGAAGAAGCTCTTCACGCGCGGCGAGAGGTTGAGGCAGAAATACGCCGCGAGCAGACCTAAGATGACGATGAACACGATGGCGATGCCCGTGGTGCGAAGCGAGACCCAAAGCGGGCTCCAATCAAGGTTCGACAAGAACTCGCCCGCCGCCGCAAGCCCGGTCGGCGCCGCCACGATGTCGACCGCGTCGGGAGACGCGAGCTTGCCGTAGTCGCAGAACGCCGGCTTCATGTAGAGGGAGTTATCGGAATCGGTGAGGTCGCTGCCGTCCGCGCCGATGGTCGAGGCGTAAACGTTGCCGTCGATCGATTGGTCGAAGTTGAAGCGCACGCCGTCCTTCTCAAACGACGTCTCGCTCGTGAAATACCAGGTCGCGTACTTGGAAAGCTTGGCCGAACCCATCGCCTGCCCGTCGTCGAGCGCGATGAAGTACGCCTTTATCGCCGCCTGCGCGTCGGCGCCCGCGATGTCGAGGTCGAGCTTTGCTGCCTCCTTCTGCGGGACGTAGGCGACCACGTAGTCGTCCGCGGCGATGATCTGGACGAATTCGCCTTGCTGCTGCCCCACCAGATACGAATAGCCGTAGTAGGCGTCCCCGATCGTGCGGTTCGACCCCTTCTGCGCGCGCGAGAAATCGCTTATCGCAAAGCTTGCGCCGTCCTTCAGCGCCGCGCTTCCCTCGCGGGAAACCTCGATGCCATCCGTGTCCGCGTCGGCGGTGCTCGCCTGCGCAGCCGACGACGTCGCACTCGACTCGGTGGCCGCGCCCGACTCGGCAGCGCTCGTCGTCTTCACGGCGCGCGGGCTGTCGACGTCCCCGAGCGCGTCGTCGGCGAACGCGGCCGCGGGGACGAGCCCGGCGGCCAAAACCAGCGACACGGCAAGACTTGCGATAAACCTTCTCGCTCGCATGAGCTCCCTCTCCTTTGAAACCCCTCTAAAGAAAAGGGGATGGGCGAAACGCGTCGCCCATCCCCAGAATGCTTCTTCGCGATGAACCTTCTCGATGAAGATTATTCTACGCCAGTTCGAAGCCCCAGTCCTGCCAAATCTTCTGGGCCTTCTCGCTGTTAAGGCACCAATCGAGGAATTCCTGCGTCGCCTCGACGTTCTTGCAGTCCTTGGTGATGGCGCCAGGGTACACGATGTTCTTGTGCGTGTTCGCGGGAACGGTGCCGACGACTTCCACGCCGCCGAAGCGGTACACGTCGGAGGTGTAGACGAACGCGACGTCGACGTCGCCGGACTGCGCATGCTTGCACACGTTGCCGACGGAGGTGTCGAGAACGACCTTGCCGTCCTTCACCATGTCGGTGTTGTAGGAACCGCCCTTGCCGGTGATGTCCTTGCCGGTCTTGCCCGCGTCGTCGCCGGCGGGAGCGTACACGCCGACGGTGGACAGGGATTGGGCAGCGTAGTTGCCGGCCGGGACGGAGTCGTCGCCGACGCAGATGGTGTACTTGCCGGCAGCGATGTCGTCAAGCGTGACGTCCTTCAGGTCGGAACCTTCCTTGGAGACCATCACGAGGTCGTTCTTGAACATGTCGACGCGAGTGGACTCGTCGACGTAGCCCTTGGAAACGGCGGTGTCCATCGAGCCCTTGGAAGCGGAGATGAGCAGGTCAGCGTAGGAGCCCGCGCCGAGCATCTCGTTGAGCTCGCCCGAAGACTTGTACTGGGTGTCGGCGAAGGTCACGTTGTCGTGGCCATCAGCGATGTAGGCGGCCTGGATGTCTTCCATGGCCTTGGAAAGCGAATTGGCGGCGAAGATCTGCAGCTCGACCGGTTCCGCGGTCTGTTCCGTCTTCGCGGAGTCCTCGCTCTTCTTCTGCTCGGTGTTGTTGCTCGAGCAACCGAACATCGCGAACGCCCCGACGAGCGAAAGCGCGAGAACGGCAGACAGAGCAATACGTACCTGCTTCTTCATGTGTCCTCCCATGATAACTGGCGTTTGCAAAGGGGCCGTGGCCGACGCGCTTTGCGGCATATCCCTCGCATGTGTGCTTATTCGCGCACGCATACAATCCCTTTCCGAGATATGCTGCTGCTAAGGTTATATATTTTTCAGTATATAGTCAAGAAAAAATG
Organism: uncultured Ellagibacter sp.; assembly: GCA_934654815.1. GTDB lineage: Bacteria > Actinomycetota > Coriobacteriia > Coriobacteriales > Eggerthellaceae > Ellagibacter. The sequence goes on along the minus strand of CAKUGU010000022.1, from coordinate 29,531 downwards.
TTATCGTTCCTATATATCTTGAATCGTGAATAAGGAAAAATCGGACGATTCCCCCGTTCGGAAGCGTGGGAGAAAAATGAGCTGATTAACCTTCGAACCCGACGAGCACGCCACCCGGCTCGCAATAGTACGAGCAGAGGGCGCCATTCGTGCCGATAGCAAGATCGCAATCGGGCCATTCGGCGCAGATGAGCTCGGCCAGGCGCGCCGCTGCCGTGGGGTTTTCCGTATGGCGGATGCGCACACGTCCGCCCGAGAAGCCGGCGTTGCGCATGTTCGAGAGCACCTGCTTGATCGCGTGCTTCTCGCCGCGGACCTTGTTCATGAGCTCGAGCTCGCCCTCGGCCGACGCCTGCCCCACGATGCGGATGCCGAGCACGCCCGCCGCCTTCGCGACGAGGGGCTTCACGCGCCCGTTGCGCACGAAGTTCTCGAGCTTCTCGAGTGCGAACATGAGGTGCGTGCGCTGCGCATACGAGCGTAGCTCATGGACGGCGTCGTCGAACGGAATGTCGCTTTTCGCGAGCTCGCAGGCGCGCTCGGCAAGAAGCTCGAGCTCGGGGCCGGTCGTCAGCGAGTCGAGCACGAACACGCGCGCCTCGGGGTGGTCGAACAGGTAGTGCTTCGCCGCCGCCTGGGCCGCGTTGAACCCGCCCGAGATCTTGCTCGTGAGCGCGAGCGCGAACACCTCGTCGGCGCCTTCGAGGGCCACGCGCCATTCAGCGATGTTCGGGCACGACGTGCTCGTCGGCCCCGAGCACGCGTCGAGTTGCCGGAACATCTGGGAAAGATCGAGCAAGGAGTCGTCGACGAACTCGTGCCCGTCGACCAGCACCTTCATCGGCACCGACACGACACCACCTTCCCCGCCCGCAAGATTCGCCGAAGAGTCGACGACGACCACACGCTTCACGTTCCCTTGTCTCCGTTCTGCGAAAGCGCTTGGAAGCGCCCCGCTATCCGCAATCGCCGAAGCGCGGGCATCATCGCGCGCCGCGCCGGCAATCTATTTCCTTATACTGGTGTCAGTAAATGTATGCGCCTGGGCGCGCACAGACAATGACAAAGCATTACATACCGTACGGTATGTATACAGATCACAAGAAAGTGTCAGGAAATGGACAAACGAATCGTGAAGACGAAGCGCGCGATCAAGCATGCGCTCATCGCGCTTTTGAAGACGACGCCCTTCGAGAAGGTCACCGTCACCGAGATCTGCCGCACCGCCGAGGTGAGTCGGATCACCTTCTACACCTACTACGAGGACAAGTATGCGCTCGTCGACGAGGTGTTCGCCGACGACATGGCCGAAGCGGAGGCGACCTACCGCGCGCTCCAGAAGGAAAACAACCCCGTGAAAATCCCCATCCAGAGCTACCGGAACCTTCTGACCTGCATCTTCAGCGTCTTCGAGAAGAAAGACGGCATCTTCATCCACTGCCTGCCGAAAAAGAACCCCTACCTGCACTCGGTCTGCTTCAACCACGTGACGCGCGTGGTCGAGGACTACGTGCGCAGCCATCAGAACGCGCTGCACCCCAAGCACCCCTCGGCGCTCACGGCGGCGCTCGTGTGCAACGGGCTGTTCGGCCTCGTGAACGAATGCGGCGCTCAGGGCATGTCGCTCGCCGAGACCAAGGCCTGTGCGTTCGATGTGTTCGAGGACCTGCTCGCCTCGCCGCTGTTCGTCTCGCAGGCCCTCATCGGTTAGGAGCCGAATCAGCTCACGCGCCCGCATTCCACGGTGTAGGCCGCATCGGCGATGCGCGCGGTCGACGCCCGATGGCTCACGAGCACGATGGTCTTGCCCGCGCGGGACGCCTGAAGCGCCCGCAGGACCGCGGCCTCGTTCAGGCTGTCGAGGTTGCTCGTCGGCTCGTCGAGCAGCATGAACGGCGCGTTGTGCAGAAACACGCGCGCGAGCCCGATGCGCTGGCGCTCGCCGCCCGAAAGCGTCTCGCCCAGCTCGCCGACGGGCGTGGAGAGGCCTTGCGGCAAGCGCTCGATCAAGTCGTCGATGGAAGCCTTCCGGCACGCCTCCATCACCTCCGCATCGCTCGCGGACGGCCGCCCGAGACGGATGTTGTCACCGATCGTGCCCGTGAACAGGTGCGTTTCCTGCGTCATATAGCCCTCGACACTGCGCAGGCTCGCGGTGTTCACGCGTCGGATGTCGGTACCCGAGATCTCTATCTCGCCGCTCGTCGCGTCCCAGAACCGCATGAGGAGCTTGCAAAGCGTCGACTTCCCCGACCCGCTCCGCCCGGCGATCTGCACGATCTGCCCCGGCGCGACGGCAAGGCTCACGTCGCGCAGCACCACCTCGTCGCCGTAAGCGAACGTGACGTCGCGCACCTCGGCGCCGGAAAACCCCTCGCGCGAAAGGTCGCACCCGTCCTCGACCTCGGGCGTCGCGGGCACTTCGTCGAGAAGATCGAGCACGCGCGCCCCCGAGGCGAACGTCTGCTGCAACGTCGAGCCCAGGTTCGCGACCGCGATGACGGGCCCGAACGACGACATGAGCGCGCCCACGGCGACGATCGCGGCGCCGAACCCGATGGCCCCGCTCGCGCACAGCGCGCAGGCGGAAAGGAGCATCACCACGTCGAACGCGAGCACAAGCGCGTTCGTCAGCGCCATGAACAGCGAGGTCTTGCGCTTCATGGCAGCCTCGATGCCGGCGAGCGCCTCCATGCGCTTCCCCAGCTCCGCCGAACGCTCGGCAGCGCGCCCGAACTGCAGCGTCTCGCGCAGGCCGCGCAGGCTGTCGAGCACGAACGTGTTCATGTCGCCGATCGCGTCGCGGAAACGGCGGCCGCCTCGCCCCTGCGCACGCGACGCCGCGAGGGGAACCGCCACCCCGATCACGAGATACGCCGCAGCGGCAAGCGCGGCGAGCAGCGGCGAGGCCGCGCACCCGATGAAGATGACCATGCCCACCGACACGATGGTCGCGATGACGATCGGGGAGATGGTGTGCGCGTAGAACACTTCCAGAAGCTCGATGTCGGACGTGACGAGCGACACGAGGTTGCCTTTGTCGCGCCCTTCGAGCTTCGCCGGCGCCAAACGGCGCAGCGCGCCGAACACCTTGTCGCGCACGAGAGCGAGCAGCTTGAAGGCGATGTAGTGGTTGCAGATCTGCTCGCCGTAGCGAAGCGGGCCGCGCAAAACGCCGCATGCGGCGATGAGCGCGAGGGCCGCGAAGGGAAGGCCCGCGCCCGCCTGGACGCCGGCGAGCGCCGACGTGCCCGCGACCGTGAGGAAGATCGCCGCCGCGAAGCCCGCGACGCCGAGCGTGACCGCGAGCGCCATCACCGGGGCGAGCGGGCGCACGAGCCCGATAAGGCGCGCCATCACCGAAAGGTGCGAACGCGGCTTCGCGCCGGGTTTCGCGGCGCCGGGCTCGATGCTGCGCGCGGGGCGCGCGCCTGCCGCCGGCGCCGCGGCAGCCTCGGGCTCTGCGGACGCGCAATCCGTCTGTTCGCCAGCGCCGGCGCGGACAGGCGCTTCCTTCCCGCCTTCTGCGTACGCCTCAAGTTCCTCCTGCTGGCGCCAGAGCATCTCGTAGGCGCCCCGCGCCGCGAGCAGCTCCTCGTGCGTGCCGCTTTCGGCCACTTCCCCGTTCGAGAAGACGTAGATGCGATCGGCATCGCGAACGGCCGACAGGCGATGCGAGATCATGATGACCGTCTTCTCCCGCGCGAGCTCGTGGATGACCGAAAGGATCGACTCCTCGCTTTCCGCGTCGATGTTCGACGTCGCCTCGTCGAACAGGTAGATCGGCGTGTCGTGCAGAAGGGCACGCGCGAGCGCAAGGCGCTGTCGCTGCCCGCCGGATAAGTTGCTCCCCTGCTCGGCAACGGGCGCGTCGAGCCCTCCCGCCTCGCGCACGAATCCGCCGAGCGCGCAGCGGTCGAGCACGCGCAGAAGCTCCTCGTCGGTCGCGTCCGGGCGCGCCATGAGGAGATTGCTGCGAACCGTGCCCTTGAACAGGTAGCTTGAGAACGGCACGGTCGTCACCGTGTCCATGAGGGACGCGCGCGAGATGTCGGCGACGTCGATGCCGCCGATACGCACGCTTCCCGCGAAGCCCGCGTTGCGCCCGGAGAGCACGCCGGCGAGCGTCGACTTGCCCGACCCGCTCTCGCCCACGATGCCCACGAACGACCCCGGGGCCACGTCGACGTCGACATGGCGAAGCGCAGCCCGCTCGCAGTCGTAGGAATAGCTGACATCGCGGCACTCGATCCCCGCATGACGGGGATCGACCTCGGCCGTGCCCGCCTGCGGCTCAGGCACCGCCAGAAGCTCGAACATCTTGTCAGCCGCGGCCATGCCGTTCATCGCGGTATGGAAGAACGACCCGAGCGTGCGCATGGGAAGGAAGAAATCGGCGGCAAGGAAGATGATCGCAAACGCGGCCGCGAAGGGCACCGCGCCATCGGCGTACTGCAGAAGCACGACGATGATGCCGATGGCCGCGCCGCCAAACGCGAACAGGTCCATGATCGTGATGGAGTTCAGCTGCATCCTCAGAAGGCGCATCGTCGCCTGGCGGAAGCTTTCGGCCTCGCGGTTCATCTCCTCATGGCGCGCCTCGTCGGCCCGGTAGATCTTGAGCGTCGTCAGGCCCTGCAGGTTCTCGAGGAACGCCGCGCCCAAATCGGTGTAGGACCCCCAGTACTTCCCGACCACCTTGCGCGCGATCTTCTGGATCGCGACGATCGACACGGGGATGAGCGGCACGCACACGAGCAGCACGACCGCGGCGGGAAGGCAGAGCGGCGCGGTGCAGACGAACAGGGTGAGCGGCGCCGCTATCGCGTAGAAGAACTGCGGAAGGTAGGACCCGAAGTAGCTTTCGAGCTGCTCGGTCCCCTCGACGCTCACCTGCACGGCCTCGCTCGTGGCGATGTGCTCGGTGTAGGCGGGGCCGAGCGCCACGAGCTTGTCGTAGACGGTCTGGCGAATCGTCCGCTTCGCCGCGATCGCCGCGCGAAGCGACGCACCTTGCGCGGCGCGCGAGCACAGAAACCGCACGACGATCGCGACAAGCGCGACCACGACCACGCCCGCCCCGGAGGAAGCGAACGCAAACACGCCCGAAAGCGCCGACGGCACGCCCGGGAAGTCATCGGGCGCAACCGGGCGCCCCTCCAACATGCCCTGCAAGAACAGCCCAATTGTGACCATGAGCGCGATGTTCGCCGCAAGGGCGAGCCACTGGAACGCCACGTTCGCCGCGATATGCTTCCGCGCCGAAGACACCATCGCCAAAAGCCGCTTGTCGAACATCGAACCGACCTCGCTTCCCGCACCGCGCAGTGCGCCGCCTAACATGAACGTTGTTCAGGTTAGCTCGGAGCCCGCCACTTGTCAACCACGAGAAACTTTTAGCATGCTCATTTTTCCCGCCATGCCCGCGCCCGGAATGCCCCCGAGAAAAAACAGAGGCGGGAAGGCCGTTCCCAAGCCTTCCCGCCTCGCGGCGATTCGTTTTCGACCGGTGGACCGGTGCACCCGGCACCGCCTGCGCGTTAGTCCTCGTCGCCCGCCACGTTGATGAGGATCTTGAACCTGTCGGACGCGTGCTCGTAGCCGGCGTCCTCGGCGACGTGGCGCATCGACGCGTTGCGCGTCTCCACGTAGATGGCGTCCACCCCGACTTGCAGGGCGATGAGCGGCCAGGCGCGCAGCATCTTGCCCATGAGCCCGCGCCCACGATAGTCAGGGTTCGTGTAGCACGCGATCACCGTCGCCGTGCGCTGCACGCCGGACACGCCGCCGAACGTCGGCAGGCGATCGAACACCTCGAGCCCTGACATGGACGCGATTTCCCCGTTGCATTCGAACAAGAGGACGAACATGCGCTTGTTGAGGTTGCGCCACAGGTGCGCCTCCGTCTCGGCGCGGAAATGCGAAAGCTCGTCGGAGGCAGGGCTCACACCCCAGTACTCGAGCGACTGCGCGGTGCGGATGTCGCAGATCGCCGGGATGTCGTCGTGCGTCGCCAGGCGCAGCGTCATGCCCGTGTCGGTCGAGATGTGCCCGTCGACGAACGTGAGGTCCTCGCGGTCGCGAACGTAGAGCGCGGCCTTTTCCTCCAGCCGCTTCACAATGTCGTCGTATTTCACTCGCTCGGCTTCCTGCTTATGGAGAACGTCAGCGGACACTGCGGGCGTTTTGGAGAAAGCGGACATGCATCATCCTTTCGTAGGGCGAATCGGTAAGATGCGCGGCAGACGGACGGTCGCCGCGTGCAAGACAAGAAGCGCCCGGCCGCAAGGGCCGGGGCGCTTCCCCTGGAAAACCAACGCGTAAGGTTACTTCACGGTGAGCACGGGAATCTCGGTCGCGCGGAGCACGCCGAAGCTCACGCTGCCGAGCATGCCGCGGATGGCGCCGAGGCCGCGGCGGCCCATCACGATGAGGTCGCAGCCGTTCTTCTCCGCATAGCGCGCGAGCGCTTCGGCGGGAGAGGTGCCGGCGATGACGTCGACGGTGGCCTTGCCGCCCATATCGGCGAGCATATCGCCGAGGTTCTCGACGACCCGCTCCTTCGCCTGCTCGAGCGCGGCCTTCACCACGCCTTCGTACTGCGCGTAGTCGAGCATGCCGAACGGCACGCCGTCGAGCGAGCCCGCGTCCCCGATCTGGTCGGTGCCCATGACCCCCGAGGGGACCACGTGGACGACGGCGATGGAAGCTTCGCCCGCGACCAGGCCCTTCGCGTATTCGAGCGCGTGTTTCGCATGTTCGGAACCATCGTAGGGAACCATGATCTTGCTGTACATCATGAGAAGCTCCTTTCAGCCGCTGTCCGCGTCGTGCGTGTCATGCGCGCGATCCTTCAACGCCATTATACGCCCGAAGATGCGAGGCTCGCGGTAAACCTTAGGCGACGACTTCGGCGATGACTTCGACCTCGACGAGCGCGCCTTTGGGGAGCTTCTCCACGGCAACGGCGGAACGTGCCGGGCGGACGTCGCCGAAGGACTTCGCGTACTCGGCGTTGAACGCCGCGAAGTCGTCCATGTCGTTCAAAAAGCAGGTCGTTTTGACCACGTGGTCGAAATCGGTGCCGGCCTCTGCGAGCAGCGCGCCGACGTTCTTCATGACCTGGGCGGTCTGTTCCTCGATCGTGGCGCCGACAAGCTCACCCGTCGCCGGGTCGAGCGCGATCTGGCCGCTCGCGAACAGAAGCCCGCCTGCGATGTTGCCCTGCGAATACGGGCCGATCGCCGCGGGAGCGTTCGGGGTTGAGATGGTCTTCATAATGTGCCTTCTTTCTTGAGGTTCGACATATTATCGAAATGCCGGAGCCATTGCGGTGCAGCGACGATTATAGTGATGAGCGCTTGAAAATCATATAAGGGAACAAGGAAACACCATGTCAGAGCAACCCAGGCAGATGCTCACGCTCGAGGCGTTCGAGGAAGCATCCCATAAAGTGAAGGAAGTCACGCAGGAGACGAAGCTCATCGAGAGCCCGTACTTCAGCGACATCTCCCATAACCGCGTGTTCTTCAAGCCTGAGAACATGCAGCGCACCGGCGCGTACAAGGTGCGCGGCGCGTACTACAAGATCAGCACCCTCACCGACGAGGAGCGAGAGCGCGGCCTCATCACCGCGTCCGCCGGCAACCACGCCCAGGGCGTCGCCTACGCCGCCCGCCACTACGGCGTCCCCGCGACCATCGTCATGCCAGCCACCACGCCGTTCATCAAGGTCGAGCGCACGAAGGCCCTCGGGGCGGAAGTCGTGCTCGCCGGGGACGTCTACGACGAGGCCTACACCCGCGCGCTCGAGCTCGCCGAGGAGCGCGGTCTCACCTTCGTGCACCCCTTCAACGATCTGGGCGTCGCCACGGGCCAGGGCACGATCGCCATGGAGATCGTGCAGGAGCTCCCGCTCGTCGACTGCATCCTCGTGCCCATCGGAGGCGGCGGGCTCGCCACCGGCGTGTCGACGCTCGCGAAGCTTCTGAACCCGCACATCAAGGTCATCGGCGTCGAGCCGGCGGGCGCGGCGTGCATGAAGGCGTCGCTTGAGGCCGGCCATGTGGTGAAGCTGCCGCACGTGAGCACCATCGCCGACGGCACCGCCGTGCAGGAGCCCGGCGACATCATCTTCCCCTACCTGCAGCAAAACCTCGACGGCATCATCACCGTCGAGGACGAGGAGCTCATCGTGGCGTTCCTCGACATGGTAGAAAACCACAAGATGGTCGTCGAGAACTCCGGTCTGCTCACGGTCGCGGCGCTGCGCCACCTCGACTTCACGGGCAAGAAGGTCGTGTCCATCCTCTCGGGCGGCAACATGGACGTCATCACCATGTCGTCGGTCGTGCAGCACGGGCTCATCCAGCGCGACCGCATCTTCACGGTGAGCGTGCTTCTGCCCGACCGCCCCGGCGAGCTCGTCAACGTCGCCCAGGTCATCGCGGAGAACAAGGGCAACGTCGTCCGCCTCGACCACAACCAGTTCGTCACCACGAACCGCAACGCGGCGGTCGAGCTGCGCGTGACGATCGAAGCGTTCGGCACCGCGCACAAGCAGCAGATCGTCGACGCGCTCGAGGCGAAGGGCTTCCGCCCGCGCGTCATCCAGACGCACCTGTAAGCACGCGCCGCGCGGGAAGGACCTCGCGCGCAGGAAAAAGGCACCACCCCTCGCAGGGGCGAACCCGACAAGCCGGTTCGCCCCTGCTTGTTTTCCACGAAAGGAACGCGAACGGAAACGATGGAAGACGTCATGGTGAAGGTCGCGGCGTTCGTCGCGATCATCCTGGCAGGATACCTTGCCGGGAGAACGCATATGTTAGGCTCCAAACCGGAACAGTGCGTGAGCAAGATCGTGTTCACCTTCACGCTTCCCTGCGCCATCGTGCACGCGTTCGGCGCCGCGCAGTTCACCCACGACATGCTCGTCTTGGTGCCGCTCGGCCTTGCCTGCGCGCTCATCCCCTACGGGATAACGCTCGTGCTCACCCGCCGCTCGGAGCGCCGCGACCGGGTGTTCTACCTGCTCAACTCGTGCGGGTTCAACATCGGGTGCTTCTGCCTGCCGTTCGTGCAGACCCTCTTCCCCGCCCAGCTCGCCGTGACGACCTGCCTGTTCGACGCCGGCAACGCCATCATGATGACGGGCGGCTCCTACGCGCTCACCGGGCTCGTCGCCGGGAAGGAGCCGGTCAAACGCCCCGTCGCGTTCGTGGCGAAGCGGCTCGTCAAGTCCGTCCCCTTCGACGCCTACATCGTGCTCATCGCGCTCGCGGTCGCGGGAATCTCCATCCCCGACGCGGTGGTCCAGTTCACGGCCCCCATCGCGAACGCGAACTCGTTCCTCGCCATGTTCATGCTCGGCCTTATGATCCGCTTCTCGGTCGACCGCGAGAAGCTCGCGAAGGTCGCGCGCCTTCTCTGCCTGCGCATCGCCGTCGCGGCGGTCGCGAGCGCGCTCGCCTTCTCGTTTCTGCCCTTCGACGCAACGACGCGCGTCGTCATCGTGATGTTGCTCTGGGCGCCGGCGAGCGCCATGGGCCCGACCTTCACGCTCTGGTCGGACGGCGACTTCGGGCTGGCGGGCCTCGCGAACGCGATCACTATCATCCTCGGCGTCATCGCGACCACGACTATCGTCCTTACAAGCGGAGTCGTGGCTTAGCCGCCGAAAACGCACAGGAGCGACGGGCCCTGAACACGAGAAAGGCCCCTTCGACCTCGCACAATGCAAGGCCGAAGGGGCGAGATGCCGCGCATTCGAACCGGCGGGCGCACGGTTTATCGCAACTCGCGAAGGCGGGCCGAACGCCGTGCGCATGCTCATGAACCGTCGGCCGCTAGGCTTCTTCCTCTTCCGGTTCCTCCTTCTTGGGATCGAGCGGGAAGTCGCCGATGTTCAGGCTCTTCTCCAAGTGGACTTCTCGCTGGACCTTCTCGTAGCCGTCGGCCTTGATGGTCACTTTATAGTCGCCAGGTTCGAGCTTCCTGAACCAGAAATCGCCGAAGCCGTCCGTCAGCGTTTCCGCGACCTGGAATCCCTGCGCGTCATGCAGCGTGACCTTCGCGTTCTCGACGATCTCGTTCGGAACCGGGTCCCACACCTCGCCGGCGATGAATAGGCCCGGGAGGTTCTTGTACCAAAGGACTCCGCCCTCCTCGGCCGGCACGCAGTTCGTGAGGTCCATCTCCTCTTCATTGCCGAACGTGAGCGCGCCCGTCGGGCAGTGGTCGACACAATGCGGAAGCTCGCCCTTGTCGACGAGGTGCTGGCACCCCGTGCACTTCTGGGGAATCTGCAGCTCCTCGTTCCAGAACACCCCGCCGCGTTCGTCGTCGCACAGGTCCTTGCGGCCTACGGCTTTCTCGGGGTCGATGATCACGAAGCCGTCGTCGGTGCGATACGCCGCGTCCCCCGCAGCCTTCAAGAGCGCGTCGCCGTGGGAATGCATCTTGAACGTGTACTCCACGCGCACCTTCGGCGTCTGGCCGTGGACCGTCTCGTCAATCCCGCACCAGAATTGCCCCAGGTCAGACTGCGGTTTGGAATAGGGAGCCCATTCGTTGTCGACGTTCTCGTCTTTGCAGGCCAGCTGGCAGTTGTAGCAGCCGTTGCAAAGCGAGGAGTCGAATATGATAGCCTTCTTCATCTTGCCGTCCTCCTCTTTACGCGATCCAGTCGCAGATGTCGACGCCATGTCCGGTCTTGTAGGGCTTGTTGAACGCCTCGGGGTACTGCTTCGCCAGCTCGAACACGTCCACCTTCTCGATCCCCACCAGGTAGCCCGACGTGTTCTCGGCCACCGTGTTCTTCGAAGCGCACTTGTGCGGGGCGATGAGGTTGTTCGCGCCGCCGCGGTCGGAAACGCCTGGCTCGATCGGATCGCACCGGGCGCCGTGATCCTGAAGGAGCGTGTTCGGCGCGATGCGGTCGGTCACGATGGCGGCACCCATAACCCATCCGCGCTCATTGAAGATGCGGACGATGTCGTTGTCCTTGATGCCAAGCGGCTCGGCGTCGACCGGGTTGATCCAGATGGGCTCGTACTGGTAGCCATCGGGGCCGGTGATCTTGCAGGTGCGGATCTCGCGGATCCACCGCGCGTCGTCGTTCTGGGCATGCACGCGCCAACGCGGGTGGTTCGACACGAGCAGGAACGGGTACTCCTTCGCACGATCGCAGGAAAGGCGTTCCTTGATGTCCTCACTCTCCTCGACCCAACGTGCGTACGGCGCGCGATCGGTGTCGTCGGGGAACTTCGCCGCGAGCATGTTCGAGTAGAACTCCAGCTTGCCCGAAGGGGTCGGCAACGGGTTCGCCTCGGGGTCCTTCGCGAAAAGCTCCTGGCCACGCGGCAAGTCGCGCCAGTCGGTGGTCACGCGGCTCGCCCAGAGCTGCTGGTCTTTGAACTGCTCCCAAGTGGTGCCGTCGTCGACGCCCGACGTCTCGAAGCCGAGCTTCAGCCACTCCTCGGGCGTGCGCTCGTGCACGAACTCGTCGTAGCAGCCGAGCTTCTTGGCGACCTCGCAGCAGATTTCCCAGTCGGACAGCGCGTCGGGCTTGGCGTCGACGCACTTTCCCTCGTAGTAGAGCAGCGAGTAGTAGCCGTTATAGAAGTCGACGCCTATGTCCTCCTGCTCGGCCTTGGTCGTCACCGGCAAGATGAGGTCGGCGTACATGCAGTCGTTCTCAAGCCAGGGATGCTGCACGATGTAGGTTTCGATCTCGTCCGTCCGAACGGCCTGGATGAAGCGGTTCCCGCCGTTCCAGCAAGTGGTCCAGCACGGCGCGTCCGACCAGATCATATGGATACGCTCGCCGCCGGTCGCCTCGCTGGGGTACTGGTACTCGACCATGCTGTCGCTGCGCGGCCAGCCCAAAAGCCCGGTGCCGTGCCATTTCAGCGGATGCTCTAGCGTGTAGTCGCCGAGGATCGCCTCGGGGATGAGCGTCTTGGGGATGAAGGACTTCCTCAGGTCGTAGATGGCCGGGTCGCCTGCGAAGAAACCCTGGTAGGCGCGCTCGGGGTTCGGGTAGCATTCACTCATGGGGCCGGCGTTCATGTCGGAGATGCCCATGAGGCCCCAGTTCGCCACCTGGTACACGCCGCGACCGGGCTTGCCCAAGCCCTGCATGCCGAGCAGCAGGCCCTCAAGGCGCGCCGGCTCGGTCGAGAAGGCCGAGCGGATCATCGAGCCGCCGTTGTTATGGGCGATGGAGGTGGCGTGCAGGTACCACTGCTTGGCGAGCGCCTTGATGGTGCGCGCCGGCACGCCGGTGATCTCCTCGGCCCATTCGGGCGTCTTCTCGATGCCGTCGTCCTCGCCGTAGATGTGGTAGATCTCCCAATCAAGGCCAACGGTGTGGGTGTCGGTGTATTCCTCGTCGAACCAGTCGTTCTCGAGCCACACCCACGCGATGGCCAGCTGCAGCGCCGCATCGGTGTTCGGCCGCACGGGAATCCACTTGTCGGCGTGCACCGCGCCCGCGTAGTTCAGGTCGGGCGAGATGAACACCTGCTTGATCCCGATGTCAGTGAAGTAAAACATGAGGCGGCTTTGGATCTGCGTGCACCAGCCCCACGGCGTCGTCTCCGCGTCGCAGCCCCAATGCAAGAGCATGTCGCAGTTCTCCACCACGTCGAGCAGCATGTTGCCGATGGTGAGCTGGCCCACGGCGGTGTCGCCCCATACGAAGCGGCCGCCCCAGTACCACCCTTCCCAGCTGTCGGGGTTGCGCGTTTGGTAGGTGAAGCCGTCGTTGTACATCTTCAGCAACGTGCCCGGGCAGCCATGGGCCGAGTGAAGCACCTTCGCCTCGCCGTGCCCGTCAATCTGCAGCAAAATCGAGAACGGGCTGTAGGTATCGCTCACGCGGTTGATCTCGTCGGCGACGATCTGGCACGCCTCGTCCCAGCTGATGCGCTCGTACTTCGATATGCCGCGGTTCTGCGGGTTACGCTCGCCCTTCGGATCCCAGTCCACGCGCTTCATCGGGTACGGAACGCGCCTGTTGGAATAGAGGCGGTTCTTGTACGCGAGCGACAGCGGCGGGATGTCCAGCTTCATCGGGCTCGTGAACGTCTTGCCGTTCTTCTCAAGCGTCCACGGCCTGATGTATTCCTCGTCGTACACCTTGTCGATATGCAGCGGCCGGATGCGAACGACCTTGTTCTCATCGGTGTCGACGTCGATTTCAGCGACGTTCGACCCTTGGCCGAACCCTCCGAAGCCGAGCGACTTGATGCATGTCTTGTCCGTCTTGGGCATCTTTCCCCCTTTTCTCTCCGTTCCAGCGGGCTATTCCCCGTCGGAGGCTTGAGGCTCGTCGGTTTTCGAGAAGTCGTACTTCTTCGCCTTCGAATTCGTTCCGGCGTAGAGCAGCTCCTCATCGTCTTCCCGCACCGTCATAAGCGAGCCCATGTAGCCGTCCTCGCCCTCCGATGGGACGTTGGGAACCTCCGGTTTCTTGATCGGTCGCCTTCCCATGTCAAACCTCCCTTTCTCTTATCGCGAGAAGCGCCCTGATTCCGTGCAGGCGCTTCGCATCGCCTACTTCCTTCTCGGCGCTGGGTGCGGGACGCCCGGCGCTTTCGGCGCGCCGGGGGCGCCTGGAGCCTTGGGCGCACCGGGGGCCTTGGGCGCGCCCGGTGTGGCAGGCGCCCCCGGTGCCGCCGACGCCTCGGCGCCGCAGATCGGGCACTTATCCGCCCCTGTCGGCACGTCCGCACCGCAGAGCGGGCACTTTTGAAATGCGGAATCGATTTGCGCTGGCCTGAAACACATGCTCGGTTCCTCCCTCCTTGTTTCCATCTTTTCGCCCTGTTCGGCCTCTTCGGGCGAACAGGAACGTATCCAACGGGGAAAAGTGTACGGGGATTTCGCGTTTTGCCAGATGAGCGAGAAGTTTCGACGATTGAACCATCGGTATGTCAAGCGCTGCGGCTGAACTTCGAGTTCAGTTCGCGCACGAAAGGTTCAGTCGGCCCAAACAGCGTGCAGGGACGTCGAATGCGTGGGATAATCAAGACCGACCGATGGGACAGGGGGAAGCCATGGGAAGCGGATTGCTATCGCGACAGCTCGAGTATTTCGTCGCCACCTACCAGGCGCGCAACATCGCGCGCGCCGCCCAAGCGATACCCATCACCTACCAGGGCCTGAAAAAGGCGCTCAACAACCTCGAGCGGGACCTTTCGGTCAAGCTGTTCGAAACGAGCGAGAACGGCACGCTCACGCCGACGGCGGAGGCCGACCTGATCTACGACTTCGCGTTGCAGCAGATGAACGAGGCGAAACGGGTCGAGGCGCTCATCAGGCATGAAAGCGCCCCCGTGCGCACCGTGAGGCTTTGCGCCGCGATAGGCGTCGTCGCGTACCTCGGCTACGACCTCATGGGGGAGTTCAACGACGTGCATCCCGACTGCCGCCTCGACGTGACCGAGGTTTACGACACCGCGGTCGACGGCCTTGTCGCATCGGGCGAATTCTCGCTCGGCATCGCCGTGTTCCCCTTCCCCGACGGGCTTTCCTTCCAACCGCTCGCGAGCAACGGCTGCATCGCATGGGTCAGCCTCGACAACCCCTTGAGCCGAAAGGATTCCCTTCGCATCGAGGACCTCGACGGGCAATGCGTGATGATTCCTAACCGGCAAATCAAGGCAAACCAGTTCTTCCGCGACACGTTCAAGCAGAAGGGTATCGTTCCCAAGCACATCGCGACATGCCCTGATCCTTTCGCGTCGTACCTGTTCGCGAAGGAGAACCAGGGCATCGGCATCGGGGTCGACGATTCCCCGGCATACGGCAGCGCCGACGATCGCGTGAAGCAGCTGCCCGTCGAAGACGGCTACCTCTACGAGTTCGCCATCGCCCACCGCCGCACGCACACGCTTACCGCAGACGAAATCGCCGTGTCGGAGTATCTGAAGGAGCGCGCCGCCCGAAGGAAGCGGCAGCGGGAGGAACAGCCCTAGCTCCTCTGTACACCCCCAACCGACAAAAACGCCCTCGCGCAGCAGTCGAGCTGCACGAGGGCGTTTCCCCGAAAGCGTCTGCGCACGCGGCGCGAAAGGCGCGGTTAGAACTTCATGATCCCGAGCGACTGGGCGAGCGCCGTGACCAGGATGACGGTCACGAGCACGGGCGCCACGTACTTGATCATGATGGACCACGCCTTGGCCGCCTTGAAGGGGGCGGAGATGCGGATCTCGTCGATGAGCGTCTTCGGCTTGATGATCCAACCGACGAACACGCAGGTCAGAAGCGCGACGATCGGCATTATGACCGAGTTCGAGATGAAGTCGGCGAAGTCGAGGATCGTGGAGCCTTCACCAAGCGGCTGGATGAACGACAAAATGTTGTAGCCCGAGTTGATGAACAGGCCCGCGACCACGATGAACACGATGGTCACGACGAGCGACTTCTTGCGGGAGAACCCGGCGCCGTCCTGGATGATGGACACGCACGTCTCGGTGAGGGAGATGGCGCTCGTAAGCGCCGCGAAGAACACGAGCAGGAAGAACACGAAGCCGACGATCGGCGCCATGCCCCCCATGTTCGCGAACACCTCGGGCAGGATGACGAACATGAGCGACGGGCCCGAGTTCTGGGCGACTGCCTCGCCCGACCCCATGGCCACGAACGCGGCGGGCACGATCATGAGGCCCGCGAGGAACGACACGCCCAGATCGAAGCAGCCGATGCGCGAAACGGACTGCGTCAGGCTCGACTTCTTGTCGAGGTAGCTGCCGTAGGTGATCATGATGCCCATGGCGAGCGACAGGCTGTAGAACATCTGGCCGAGCGCGCCGATGACGAGCTCGGGCGAGAACTTCGAGAAGTCGGGCATAAGGTAGTACGCCGCGCCGTCGATGGCGCCCGGCAGCGTGAGCGTGAACACCGCGATCACGACGGCCATCACGATAAGCGCGGGCATCATGATGAGGTTCGCCTTCTCGATGCCGCCCTTCACGCCGCGCGCCACGATGAGGAACACCGCAGCCATGAAGATGAGCATGAACAGCGAGCTGTCCGCGCCGTTGGCGATGAAGCCCGTGAAGAACGCGCCGCCGTCGGCCATCGCGTCGGGCCCCGCCGCGATGTAGGAGAACGCGTACTTCGTCACCCAGCCGCCGATGATGCAGTAGTACGGCACGATGATGAACGGCACCACCGACGCCAGCACGCCGATGAACATGAACTTCTTCCCGAAATGGCGGAACGCGCCGATGGCCGAAAGGCCGGTCTTGCGGCCGATGGCGGTTTCGAGCAGCAGAAGCGACACGCCGAACGTGAACACGAGGACGAGGTACGTGATGAGGAACATGCCGCCGCCGTATTTCGCCGCGAGGTACGGGAACCGCCACATGTTGCCCAAGCCGACGGCGGACGCCGCGGCGGCAAGGATGAAGGCCCACTTCCCCGACCAGGAGGAGCGGCCCGGGGCCGTCGTTGATGCCATAGAATCCCCTTCTAACTCATTTCGTTTGCAAGTTCGTAATGATACCCGAGAAGCCTGCAAAATGCGGCGATTTCGGCCCATTAATCCCCCATCGTCCCCATTGCGAAACGGAACGGTGCGTGCTATAAGTTAGACCTAACTAACTGAAAGCCTTAGCTAACTTACCGAACGAAAGGAGCTCGGCGTGCCAGAACACACCTCCCCCTACCTCGTCGTTTCCGGCCTCTGCAAGCATTACGGCGAAGGCGACGCGAAGACGACGGTGCTCAAGAACGTCTCGACGAGCATCGACGCCGGCAGCATCTGCGTCCTCCTCGGCCCTTCCGGGTCGGGGAAATCGACGTTCCTGAACCTCGTCGGCGGGCTCGAACCGGCCGATTCCGGCAGCATCAGCGTGAACGGCGTCGAGCTCACCGCCCTTTCCGACAAGGACCTCGGCGAATACCGCCGCCGCGAGCTCGGGTTCGTCTTCCAGTTCTACAACCTCGTGCCCGACCTCACCATCCGCGAGAACATCGAGGTCACCGCCCACCTTTCCGACGACCCCCTGCCCATCGACGACCTTCTGCGCTCGCTTGGCCTCTGGGAGCAGCGCGACAAGTTCCCCCGCCAGGTGTCGGGCGGCCAACAGCAGCGCTGCGCCATCGGGCGCGCCCTCGTGAAGAACCCGGGGCTCATCCTCTGCGACGAGCCCACAGGCGCCCTCGACTACAAAACCTCCAAGGAAGTGCTCGCGCTCATCGAGCACGTGAACCGGAAGTACGGCTGCACCCTCGTCATCGTGACGCACAACGCCGCCATCGCCCGCATGGCCGACCGTGTGCTGCGCCTGCACGACGGCGTCCTGGCCGACGACGAGGTCAACGCATCGCCCGTGCCCGCCGCCGAGCTCGATTGGTAGGCGCGCGATGACTCCCCTCGCCAAGCGGCTCCCCCGCGAGCTGCGCAACAACATCGGTAAATACCTCGGGCTCTTCCTGCTCATGTGCGGCGCGATCGCCCTCACGTCGGGCTTCCTGCTCGCCGCGCATTCCATCGGAACCCTCATCGACGACATGCGCGACGAGTACACGATCGAGGACGGCCGCGTGATGACGGCGTTCGAGGCAACCGACGAGCAGATAGAAGCCGCCGAGGACGCCGCGAAGGAGGCCGGCGGCGTCACGCTCTACGAGAACTTCTCCATCGACGCTACCCTGAAAAAACCTGCAGACGACGGCACCAAGCGGACGCTGCGCACCTATGCGCATCGCACCGATATCGACATCGCGTCCTACTGCGAGGGCGAAAAGCCTCAGGCGGACGACGAGGTCGCCATCGACCGCGTCTTCGCCACGAACAACGGCCTTAACGTAGGCGACGAGGTCGAGCTCTGCGGGCGCGCCTACACCGTCTGCGGCATCATGACCCAGCCCGACAGCCAGGCGCTCTTCCTCAACAATTCGGACTTCACGGTGAACACCCTCACCTACGGCGTGGCCGAGGTCGCAGACGCCGGGTTCGCCGCGCTCGAAGGCGCAGGCGGCGCGCCCACCTACACCTACTCGTTCGCCTTCGACGACCGCAACCTCTCGGTCGCCGAGCGCACCGACGCGGAGAAGGACATGGTGAGCGCGCTCGAAGGCGCGGATGCGCGCGTGGACGACCTCATCGACGCGGATTCCAACCAGGGCATCGGCTACGCGCGCGACGACGTGGACGGCGACTCCATGATGTGGACGACGCTGCTCGACATCATCATCGTGATCATGGCCTTCGTCTTCGTGGTTCTCACCGACGCCACCATCGAGGAGGAAAGCGCCGTCATCGGCACGCTGCTCGCCAGCGGTTACCGCCGCCGTGAGATCGTGCTGCACTACCTCACGCTCCCCGCCGTCGTGGGCGTGCTCGCCTCGCTTCTAGGCACCGCCCTCGGGCTCGCGTTCTTCACCGAGCCCATGCGCAACCTCTACTACGGCTCCTACAGCCTCCCGCCGTTTCGCATCTACTGGGACTGGGCGATCTTCGTCAAGTGCGCCGTGGTCCCCGCGGCCGCGCTCATCCTCATCACGCTTGCGGGGCTTCTCCGAAAGACGCGGAAGACCCCGCTGCAGTTCCTGCGGCACGAGGCGAGCGGCAAGTCGGGCACCAAGCGCGGGGTGCGCCTGCCGGAGAAGATGAGCTTCGTCGCGCGCTTCCGCCTGCGCATCTTCCTGCGCAACCTCGGCAACTTCGCCACGCTCTTCGTGGGCATCGCGTTCGGTTCCCTGCTGCTCCTCTTCGGGCTTGCGGTCCTCCCCACGATGACGCACTATGCGGACAACCTCGAGACGAGCCTCGTCGCCAACCACCAGTACACGCTCAAAGCCCCGCTCGAGCTCGAAGGCACCTCCGAGGAACGCGCGCAGTGGGCCGCACTCGAGCGCCTGCAATCGGTCGACGGCGCGCTTCTCTCCACGACGCAGGACGCCGAAGACGACCTCGAGGAGGCCGCAGATGAGGCCCAAGCGGCTGCCGACGCACTTGCGGCATCGCCCAGCATCGAGAACATGCAAGCAGCCACCGAAGCACTCGCGAAAGCCCAAGAAAAGAAAGACGCGCTCTACGAAAGCCTCGACGAGGTCGCCCAAGCCCTTGGCTGCGACCGCGACGAAACCGAGGGCCTTATCGAGGAAGCGTCCAAGATCGACGCCGACAACGACGACGTCCACCCCGTGAACACGACCGACAACGGCGCGGAGAAGATCGCCCAGGCCGAGAAGTACGCCGTCTACCAGCTGCAATACGACCGCGGCAACGGAAACGGTGAGGAAACCGTGGCCGTCTACGGCATTTCGCCCGATTCACGCTACTGGAAGGGCCTGAACGTCGGCGGCGGCCGCGTCGTCTTCGGCGCGGGGCTCCTCGACAAGTTCGGCTGGAAAGAGGGGCAAAGCGTAAGCTTCCATGACAAGTTCGAAGACAAGGACTACTCCCTCGAATACGCCGGCTCCGGCGACACATGGGGATCGAAGTCGGACATGAACGTCTATATGGGCATCGACGATTTCAACGAGCTCTTCGGCAACGACGGCGCGTACTTCAACGGCTACGCAAGCGACGAGCAGCTTTCCCTCGATTCCCGCTACTACGCCGGCGACACCACGCCCGACGACATGCGCGCCGTAGGCGACCAGTTCATCGGCATGATGAGCGACCTCATCGGCATGATGGTGGGGCTTGCAGTGTTCATCTTCCTGCTGTTCATGTACCTGCTCACCAAGGCCGTGATCGACCGCAGCGCCCGCTCGATCAGCTACATGAAGGTGTTCGGTTACCGCGACGGCGAGATCTCGCGCCTGTACATCCGCTCCATCACCCTGTGCGTCATAGCCTCGCTCGTGCTGTGCGAGCCGCTCATCATCGGCTCGCTCACGGCGATCTTCCGGGCGATGCTCATCGCGTACAGCGGCAACATCGAGATCTACGTGCCATGGTGGTCCATGGCCGCATGCGCAGGCATCGGGTTCGCAACCTACCTCGTCGTGGCCCTTCTGCACACGCGTTCCATCAAGCGCGTCAGCCTCTCGGAAGCTCTGAAGGTGCAGGAATAGCATCGAGCCTGCCCCTTGCCGCGAATCGCCCGTCTTCCTCTGCCGAAGGCGGGCGATTTTTTTCTCCCCCTTGACAGCGCGTACACCCTTCCTATACTTATGAACAGTTGCTCATATGTATAAGTGAATGAGCACGCAGAGATGACAGAAAGGACTCGCTATGGCGGAGAGCGCAAGCCGCATCGTGCAAGAGGCGGAATCGATCGTGAGCGGCGCGGAGGATGACAAGCCCTCGCCCGTCGAGGCGAACTGCCCGTGCAGCTGCAACCGTGAGGAGACGTCCTGCCTTTTCGACGAGATGCCCGACGAGGAGCTGCTCTACGACCTGGCCGACCTCTTCAAAGTGTTCGCCGACACCACGCGCATCAAGATCCTCTACGCGCTCATGGGCGAAAGCCGCTGCGTCGCCGACATCGCCGACATCGTCGGCGCCACGCAAAGCGCGGTGTCGCACCAGCTCCGCACGCTCAAGCAGGCGCGCCTCGTGAAATTCCAGCGCGACGGCAAAAACGTCATCTACTCGCTGTCCGACAACCACGTCTACACCATGCTCGCCCAAGGCATGACGCACATCTGCGAATAAGCCTCACGAAAGGCGAACCATCCCGGAACCTGCCGAAACAACGGTTCACCATAGAAGCTCAGCATCAACCGAAAGGAACCCCCATGCGTAAATCGTTCAAGCTCGAAGATCTCGACTGCGCCAACTGCGCCGCGAAGATGCAGGATGCCATCAGCGAGCTTCCCGGCGTGGAAAAGTGCACCGTGAACTTCATGATGGCGAAGATGACCCTCGTCGCCGACGACGACCGCTTCGAGGAAATCCTCGACGAGGCGCAGAAGGCCATCCACAAGTTCGAACCCGACTGCAACATCGTCCGCTAGCGAAAAGCCCCAGGCAGTCCCGCTTGCCGGGTGCTGCGCCGGTTCTCTGCGACTCTCGAAAGCCAACTCCTCACGCGCAAAGCGCGCTCAATAAAACATGAGAGAGCGAAGCGCACGAGCTGAAACGCAGAGCGTTTCAGCGAGCAGCGAAAGCGGGGAGCAGAGAACCGGCGCGGCACCCGGCAAGCGGGACGGACAGGTCCACACACACCCATGAACAAAAAGCAGATCAAATGGCGCAACCGCATCATCGTCGCGCTCATCATCTTCTTCGTCGTCTTCGCCGCGACGGAGTTCCTGCCGCTTGGCACCTGGCTCGGCAGCGAGACGAACGCGGTCTACCTCGAGTTCGCGCTTTTCCTCATCCCCTACCTCATCGCCGGCTACGACGTGCTCATCAAGGCCGTCAAGAACATCGGGCACGGCCAGCTGTTCGACGAGAACCTTCTCATGACCATCGCCACCGTCGGCGCGTTCGCGATGGTGTTCTTCCCCGAAACGGGCCCGCACATGGCGGAAGGCGCGGCGGTAATGCTGTTCTACCAGGTCGGCGAGCTCTTCCAGAGCTACGCCGTCGGCAAGAGCCGCAAATCCATCGCCGATATGATGGACATCGCACCCGACTACGCCAATATCATGCAGGACGGCGAGCTCGTCGAAGTCGACCCCGACGAAGTGGAAGTCGGCGACGAGATCGTCGTGAAGGCGGGCGAGCGCGTACCCATCGACGGCGTCGTCGTGAAGGGGTCATCCCAGCTCGACACGGCGGCCCTTACCGGCGAGGCCGTCCCGCGCGTCGTGGAGGAGGGCGCAGACGTGTTCTCCGGCTGCGTGAACCTCACCGGCGTGCTCACCATCCGTACCACGAAGCCCTTCGGCGAGTCGACCGTGAGCCGCATCCTCGAGCTCGTGGAGAACGCATCCGCGAAGAAGGCACGCACCGAGAACTTCATCACGCGGTTCGCGCGCTACTACACGCCCGCCGTCGTCATCGTGGCGCTGCTCCTCGCCATCGTGCCGCCGCTCTTCGGCGCCGGCGCCTGGTCGGATTGGATCCTCCGCGGACTCACCTTCCTCGTCGTGAGCTGCCCCTGCGCGCTCGTCATCTCGGTTCCCCTGTCGTTCTTCGGCGGAATCGGCGGCGCCTCGAAGGTCGGCATCCTCGTCAAGGGGTCGAACTACCTTGAAACGCTCGCGAAGGTGGAAACAGTGGTGTTCGACAAGACCGGCACGCTCACCGACGGCACGTTCAACGTCGTCGCCGTGCACAGCGAGGCGAATGTCGACCCCGACCTCGTGCTTTCCATGGCTGCCTACGCCGAAACGTATTCCGACCACCCGATCGCGCTCTCGGTCAAGCAGGCCTACACGGGCGAGATCGACCGCGCGCGCATCCTCGACGTGAAGGAGGAAAGCGGCCACGGCGTGCGCGCGCACATCGACGAGCACGTCGTCGCCGTCGGGAACGACAAGCTCATGGAGCAGGACGGCATCGCCTGGCACGAATGCGAACTCACGGGAACGATCCTCCACGTGTCGCTCGACGGCGCCTACATCGGCCACATCGTCATCGCCGACGTCGTGAAGGAAGATGCCGCCGAAGCCATCACAGAGCTGAAGAAAGCCGGCGTGAAGCGCACCGTCATGCTCACCGGCGACCGGACCGACGTCGCCCGCGCCGTTGCGCAGTCCCTCGGCATCGATGAGTTCCATGCGCAGCTTCTGCCGCAAGACAAGGTTGAACAGGTGGAAAGCCTGCTCGCGCAGACCTCCGAGAAGGGCAAGCTCGCCTTCGTCGGCGACGGCATCAACGACGCGCCCGTGCTCACGCGCGCCGACATCGGCATCGCGATGGGCGCGATGGGCTCCGACGCCGCAATCGAGGCCGCGGACATCGTCCTCATGGACGACAAGCCCTCCAACATCGCGCGCGCCGTCCATATCGCGCGCAAGACGATGGGCATCGCCTGGCAGAACATCGTGTTCGCGCTCGGCGTGAAGTTCGTCGTGCTCATCCTGGCGGCTCTCGGCATCGCCAACATGTGGCTCGCCGTCTTCGCCGACGTGGGCGTCGCCATCCTCGCGATTTTGAACGCCATGCGCTGCATGAGCGTCCGCCGCGACTAGCAGCATCGAACGGGCAAGGCTACCCCTGCGCCGCCTCGAACGGCATCGGGTCGTCTTGCCCGCGCCACTCGGGCACGTCGAACTGGCGCGTCCAATATCCCAAAGCGCGGGAGATGAGGGCACCGGAAAACATTGCGATGAACTTCGCGGTCACGACGTAGACGAGGAACACGAAGAGCAGGAACATCCCGCCCAAAAGGACGATGAAGACGCCTGCGGGCTCCAACAGGTCGAGGAACCGATACCCCGCCACGGCAAGCGCGCTCACAGCAAGGCCGATGACCACCATCAGCAGCAGCAAGGCAACCCCCGCCACGATTCCCACGAGAACGGCCATTCCCACGATTCTCAGCAAACCGCCAAGGTCGCGGCGGATCATCGCCCAGGAACGCCCCAGCTGGAACCCCGCCGAAAGGCGCCCGTAGATGCTCATGCGCATCGACCCGACAAGACCGAACAGCACGGCGAAGAACGCGGCAGCGAGCGTAGCCGACATCGTCACCAGGCCCCATGTCGAGAACACCGCGTCAACGGGAAGCCCCGACCCGCCGGGCAGCGCGCCTTGGAACAGCAGCCGCGCGCCTGTGGCCGACCCGGTGCTCACGATTCCCCCGACGGCGGCGATTGCATGGGGCACGATCGCGCATACCGCCACGATGACGGCCGAGAACAGCCCCCGTCGGTACAGCATGCCGTCAGAATTGTCGAACACGTGCTCGGGAAGCGGCGTATGGGCGCCCCAGGCGATATCTCTCGCCCAACCAAGAAGGTACCCGCTCACCACGATCCACCCGAACACAGGGATAAGGGACACGAGCGCAAGGACGAGGAGCCTCGTGAACCAGCGTGGCGATCCGACGATGTCGCGCCACGCCGTTTTGAAGTACTGATGCCGCATAGTCTTCCTCGTGCCTCCTTTTTAGAATAGACGACTACTATATCCCACCGCATTCGAGAGCGCGTCGCCTGTTACCATCGCGTAATCGAGCACCTCTTCAAGGCCTCTCGGCCATACGTACGGCAAAAGCGATGCACCGCCTCGTCTTGCCCGCCCCAAGGCATAAAAAAGGACCCTCCCGAAGGAAGGTCCTTGAACTGCGGATCCGTGAAGGATCGAGTTACTTGAGGGTGACAGCCGCGCCAGCGTCCTCGAGCTGCTTCTTGATTTCCTCAGCCTTGTCCTTGGCAACGCCTTCCTGGATGGCCTTCGGAGCGTTCTCGACGACTTCCTTGGCTTCCTTCAGGCCGAGACCGGTGATCTCGCGGACAACCTTGATGACAGCGATCTTGTTGTCGCCGAAGCCCTCGAGGACGACGTCGAACTCGGACTTCTCCTCAGCGGCAGCAGCGCCAGCAGCCGGAGCAGCAGCAACGGCAACCGGAGCAGCGGCGGAAACGCCGAAGGTCTCCTCGATGTCCTTCACGAGCTCGGAAGCCTCGAGCAGGGACATCTCCTTCAGAGCCTCAATGATCTCTTCGCGAGTAACAGCCATGTTAGTTTCCTTTCAAAGGGGTCGAAACTTTTGTTTCGACCTGTATGTTTTTCTTTTCACGCAGCCCGTCTCAGGCTGCACGAGCTGTTGTTAGGCAGCTTCCTTCTGGTCGGCAACGGCCTTGGTGACCTGAGCCAGACCGCGCGGCACGCCGTTGATGGCGGTCGCAAGACCCTGAGCAACGCCGTTGATCGCGGCAGCGATGTGGGCGTAGAGCTCGTCGCGGGAAGGCAGAGAAGCGATGGCTTCCACCTCGGCAGCGGAAACGGCAGCGCCGTCCATGATGCCGCCCTTGATCTCGAGAACGTCGTTGTCCTTGGCGAACTCCTTGACTGCCTTAGCAGCAGCAGCCACGTCGTCACCGCAGAACACGAACGCGCTCGGACCCTGGAGCATCTCGTCGATCGTCGGCAGTTCGGCGTCGGCCAGAGCGATGTGCATGAGGGTGTTCTTGTACACCTTCATGACAGCGCCGGCTTCGCGCACGCTGCGGCGAAGCTGCTGGATCTGCTTCACCGTAAGGCCGCAGTAGTCCACGACCCACACAGCGGAAGTACCGTCGAGGTCCGCCTTGACGTTGGCGAGCATTTCTTGGTTCTTTGCGTTGGGCATTCGTACACCTCCTTTTCCTCAAAACTCGAGTTCCGCCCCGTGGGGTGGAGTCGCGTTCGAAGAAACGAAACGACCCCTACCGTCACCAGGACAGCAGGGGTCGTCAAAGCGCGAAGCTATGATAACCACCTCGGCGGGCCGCGCGTACGCGATTAAACCTTGCGGTACCTGCTGTCTTGGGCAGCGGAACGATTTCTACCTAGCTACTTAATGCAGCCCTTATATGATAGCTATAAGGGCTGCTTTGTCAAGTCTTATTTCTCAATCGATTGCACGGGATAGGTCGTTCCCGAATCGACGTAGGTGAACTTGATCGTATCGCCGGGAGCATAGCCGACGATCTCGACCTGGGCGGGCAAACCGAAATCGTAAATCGCATCGTCGCCGTCGAGCTTCACGTAGAAGTGCGAATTGCCCTCCATGACCGCCTGGGTCATGCGCGCGATGATGCCCTGCTTCTCCAGAGCCGCCACATCGCTCGACGGGTCGGTTACCACACCGTTCGTCGCGAGGAGCGCCTCGTAGGATTTCTGGCATTCAGCCACCGTGTCGCCGACCGCCACGTTCTGGTAGCGCTGGATGTCGATCATCGCGAACTTCTTCACCAACCCCGCGCTGTCCTTCAGCGCCATGAAGTACGTCGGCTGGTTCGAGACGTTGATGAGCAGCGGGAACGTCGCGGTGTAGCGCAGGTTCTGCACTTGGCCCTCAGCCGACTCCATCGCCGACTGCTCAGTCGCGCCGGCAACGGAGTAGAAGTGCGATTCGGCCGTTCGCTGGTTCACCAGGACGAAGCCGACGATCGAGTTGTCAGCCGTCGCGGAGGTCACACCCGTGTACACCCACACGTCGTCGTCCTTCGCGATGTAGTTGTACCCCACGTTGCCGTCGGTGCCGGGCGTGGTCTGCACGACATTCTTCTGGCCGAGCCACGAGTTCAGCCAGCCATCCTTGTACTTGCCCGACCAGTTGTACTGCTCGATGAGAAGCTCCGCCGGGTAGGCGCGGTCGACCCATTCGGGAACCTCGTCGATCGCAATGTCGGTGCATTCGCCCGTCGTCGCGTTCACCATGACGACGCGGCTGATCGTCGTCCCGCCGAACAACCCGATGGTACGCGACTGCACCGGGCAGATCCACCAGGGGGCACCGTTCTCGTCGATCTCGAACGACTTCTCGTCGAACATGTAGAAGGGGTACTTCAGCTGGACGTAGCGGTCAATGTTGCGCGCAAGCGGCTCGGACTGCGAATAGAAGATCGCGTTGTCGCCCAGCTTCACGATCTGCGCGTCCTGCGTCGTCATGTCGACGAGCGCATAGGCGGGAATGCCCGACTCGCGGTTCGTGAACCATTTGAACAGATCGGCGTAGCCGAGCGGACTCACGCGAACCGGCGTGCCCTGGTAGTTGATCTGGCTGTACAGCGGCGAGATCTCGAACTGGCTCACGTATTCGGGAATCGAGCCCATCTCGCGATTGCCGAGCAGGACCGCGGAATCGCGGTCGATGACGGGAATCTCCGAGTAGTTAACTTCCTGAATGTCCGACGCGAAATCGTGGTCGACCGTATCGAGAACCGTCGCGTACTTCGCGGCGTTCCCGGGGAAGATGGAAAGCGACGCGAGCGCGCCCACGACGCCTACCGCGGCAACAGCCAGCGGGATGAAGGAAAGCGCGCGGAACGTCTTCGCCTTGCCCTCGCTGGGCGCCTTCTTCGCCGTACCCTTCTTATAGCTGTCGCGCTTCGCGTTGAAGAACAAAAACGACGGGAGCAAAATGAAGATGGCGATGAAAAGCCAGGTGTCGGTACTATGGATGTTGATGGGCGGATGGAACCACCAGTACGCCGCGAGCACCACGATGACAAGCACGATCGCGGCGACGATGATCGCGCGCTTGCCCCACGATTTCATGTTTTCCACGAAATGCGGAGTTTCGATATGGGGCGTGCGCCCGCCGCCGCGCGAGCCGTCGCCGCCCGCAGCGGATGCGCCCTGAGCGCCTTCGGCTTGAGCGCCGCCGCCGAATGGCGAACCCATGCCGTCGGTGTTCATCCCCGACTGTTTCAATGCCTCGAGCAATGCGTCGATTCCCGATGATTGCTTCAAACGAATCCCTCCTTGTGTTCGGATTTTCCCCACTATACACGAAAACGCCCGGTCTCTCGCGAAACCAGGCGTTTCCGTTACCGTCCGCTTACGTTCGGAAATCCGCGCGGACCCTACACGTCAGGCACGTCGCAACGCGCCTCGTTTTCTTGCCGATTAGAACCTTACCCGAGCGCTTCGATCAGGGCGTTCGTGAACTCGGTGCAGCTTGCCGCGGGCTTGTCCGACCCGGTCAGCTTACGGATGTCCCCCGTCAGGCACGACCCGTCAGCATACACATCGGTCACGGCCTTGCGAATGCGCGCCGCGGTTTCAAGCTCGCCCAAGTGGTCAAGCATCATCGCAGCGGAAAGGATCTCGGCCGTCGGGTTCGCCTTGTCCTGTCCCGCGATGTCGGGAGCGGACCCGTGGACAGCCTCGAACACCGCGTACTCCTTGCCGATGTTCGCGCCGGGAGCGATGCCGAGACCGCCGACGAGGCCTGCTGCAAGGTCGCTCGCGATGTCGCCATAAAGGTTGGGGAACACGACCACGTCGAACTGAGAGGGGTCCGTCACCATGTTCATGCAGAACGCGTCGATGATACGGTCGTCGAACGCGACACGTCCCTCGTATTCCTTGGCGACCTCGCGCGCGACGCGCAGGAACAGGCCGTCGGAGTATTTCATGATGTTCGCCTTATGCGCGGCGGTAACCTTTTTACGCCTGTGTTTGAGCGCATACTCGAAGGCATAACGCACGATGTTTTCGGAGCCCGTGATCGAAATCGGCTTGATGGAGATGCCGGAATCGGGGCGAATGGCGCCAGCGCCCTCGGCAGCGCACAGATCGATCAGCTTACGAGCGCCCTCGCTGCCCTCCTCGAACTCCACGCCCGCATACAGGTCCTCGGAGTTCTCGCGGACGATGACGAGATCGACGTTGTCGTAGCGCCCGCCCGCACCAGGAAGCGACACGACAGGGCGAAGGCAGACGTAGAGCCCGAGCGTCTTGCGCAGCGCGACGTTGACGCTGCGGAAACCCGTGCCGACCGGCGTGGTGATGGGGCCCTTGATGGCGACCTTGTTGCGCTTCACGGCTTCGATCGTCGAATCCGGAAGCGGCGTTCCCGCCGCCTCGACGCAATGGGCGCCCGCTTCGGCGATTTCCCAGTCGATCTCAGCACCGCTCGCCTCGACAACTCGCTGCATCGCCGCAGAAGTTTCCGGGCCGATGCCATCTCCGGGAATAAGGGTAACCGTATGTCGTGCCATCTTTTCTCCTCGCACTAGCTGCTGGAACATCAAAATTCGTGCATCATGATACGAATGCCACGTTAATGGCCGGTTTCGTGCCAGCCGACGGACAATGACGCCCTATGAAAGGTTCTCGACGATTAAAGCGGCCTTGCGCTTCAAAGCGCCACGCCCGTTCGTTGAGTCGAAGCGCATGCGATCGGCGAATTCGCTTTTCACCGAGCTGGAAAGCTTTCCCTCCGAGAATTCGATCAAAGCGTTCAACATATCCTGGAATTCAAGGTCGCCGTGCCAGCATTGGATGGCCTCGTCGATAAGCGGCCATGCCTTCTCAGAGTTCTCTTCGGAAGACGCGCCGAACTTGCACAGAAAACGCATCGCGGCAAGATGCAAGGGGCCGCTTTCCTCGTCGAAAAGCGCGGTCTCCGCACCGTCGATCGCACGAGCGCACAGGTCAAGGTCTATATCGACGAGCTTCGTCAGCGCATCGAGGCATTCCCAACGGGTCTGCGCCTCAGGACGCGAAAGGCTATCGACGAGAATCTCGCCGTACGGCGCGACCTTCTGAGCATCCAAGGCCGCCACGGCAGACAAAACCTGCGCCGCATGCTGACGGGAACGACGCGTTCCCTCCTTCAGAGCGTTGGCGATTTTAGAAAGAAGTTCCGGATTGGACAGAGTGGATTCAGCGATGTTCTTAATACTCTCAACTTTGTCGGCCACGTAATCATATCCTCTCTATGCATAGTTTTCCAAAAGATAATTATACCTGTTCAGTCAAGCTAAAGAGGAGATGAGGCAAACCAACAACGCAAGATAGAGCAGATACGCCGCGTAGCAAAAGAGAAATCCAAGCAAGCGCCGGGGAACCGCGCCCGCAGGAGGGCGCCCCGTAAGGCAGGGAAACGACGCAAGCGTCCCTCGGCAATAAAAAAGGGGAGCGGCCCCTGGCCGCCCCCCCAGGGCCCCCGCAGGGGCCGAAGGCGCAAAAAAGCGCCGCCCATGAGCGGAACGCCCTATCCTCCCACGGC
>CAKUGU010000021.1 GCA_934654815.1 uncultured Ellagibacter sp. | reverse complement strand
TGACCAACCGGTTTCTCGGTTTGCCAGAATGGGCCATGCTCAAACAGTCCTGCTTTGGAGAACAGCCCACTGGGCTGTTCTCGTCGTGCGGAACTGCGCGTGGCCCACCCTGGCAAACCGAGAAACGCAGAGTGAAACCCTCTCACTCCCTTGATTGCGCTAGCGTTTTTCGCAGCGTAACCCAGTTCGGGAAGCGGGCGGGCATGGCTCACGCGCAGTTCCGCACGAGCCGAAAGTGACTTAATGTCACTTTCGTGCGAGCAGGACTGTTTGAGCATGAGTCATGCCCGCCCGCTTCCCGAACACCACAGGTTAAAGCCGAAAACGCTACCGCAATTCTTCCTTGCACCAGGGCGGGTACACGCGCCTGCCCGCGGAGTCGGTCAGGTGGTACGAGCAGAACGGGATCGCCCGTCCATCGGGAACCGTCACCATCATCGAGCATTCGCGAAGACGCTGCGTGTCCATGGAGACCGCGTCCATATAGTTCATGATGATGACCGAAAGCCCGCTCTTCACCTCGACGCCCTTCTTGGACAGGATGTCCAAGAACACCGAGCCTTGCGGGCTGTCGGGGCTGTACCCCTCGCGGTACTCCTCGGTCGTCATCGCGCGGGTCGCCGGGTAGAAGCCCGACGGATGCGACGGCACGCCTTCGGGCGCCTCGCCGTGCACGAGGAACACGC
The DNA here is from genome assembly GCA_934654815.1 of uncultured Ellagibacter sp. GTDB lineage: Bacteria > Actinomycetota > Coriobacteriia > Coriobacteriales > Eggerthellaceae > Ellagibacter. The sequence goes on along the minus strand of CAKUGU010000021.1, from coordinate 40,602 downwards.
CCGTGTCGCACAGCGGGTTCGAACAGCCCAAAGGCCAGATGTCCTCGACGCGCAGAAGCCCGTCGGATTGCTCGGCCAGATCGAAGATGACGTCGCCCGCCGACATCGGCATGGCGCGCTCGGCGTCGAAGCGGCCCGAGGTGAACGCGGGCTGCAGCGCCAAGCCCGCGACCACGTCGGCGTTCTCCAGCGAGAAGCGCAAAAGGTCGCCGAGCTGGTCGTCGTTCAAACCTGCGACCACGGCGACGGAAAGCACCACCTGGATGCCGACCTCGCGGCATCGCTCGATCACCTTGAGCTTCGTCGCCAGGATGTCGCGCCCGCAGGTTCCCTTGTACACGTCGCCCGTGAGGCCGTCGAACGACAGGTACACGCCCGTGAGACCCGCCGCCACAAGGTCTTCCAGATACCCCGGCTTGTTGGCGATGACGAGGCCGTTCGTGTTGACCTCGATGCCCCAGAAGCCCTTTTCGCGGCCCATGTAGATGATGTCGACCAGATCTTTGCGGCACGTCGGCTCGCCGCCGGTGATCTGCACGGCGCCGTCGGTTCCGACGGCGTTCGCGATCACGTCGTACATCGCCGAGATCTCGTCGAGCGTGGGGTCTCCCTCCCCCGTTTCCGCACTCATGAAGCACACCGGGCAGTGGAGGTTGCAGTTGCGCGTGACCTCGATTTCAAGCAGCGTTCCGCGGCGCTCGTGGCGCGCGCACGTGCCGCATCCGAAGGGGCACTTCTTCGTGACGGGAATGGTGTTCTGGGGCTTCACCTTCTCGAACGCCTCGGAAAGGAGCCACTCGTAGTGATCGGCCGAGGGCCACATGCGCGTGTCGAGCTTGCCGTGCTCGGGGCAGGTGCGCGTCATCCACACGACGCCGTCGTCGTCGGCGTACACCTCCGCCGGCAGTTCCTTCAAGCACGTCGGGCACAGCGCCCCCGTTTTATGCAAAGTACGCAAAAGTATCGTCCTATCTGGTCTGAAACAACGGCCCGTTGCGCGGGCCGCAAGGGATGAAGACCCCCAAATCGCCGAAAAGCCAGCGAGGTTGGCCGAGGCAGACGCAGATTCCCTGGTCCACCAAGGTCAGCGAGCGGGGTTCTGACGAGTGCAGATGGCGTGAAAAGATTTCGACGCGTACTTCGGTACGCGAGAAATCTTTGGAGCGCCAGCTGTGCCGTCAGAGCCCCGCGCAGCGTCGGCCCGTTCCGTGGGCCGTAAAGGCCCACGGAACCTACTCCTCGTCGATGTACTGACGCGGGTCGTGGTTGTCGTTCGGCGGCGTGGAGACGCGGATGTTCATGAAGTCGCACCAATCGAGGACGCGCTGCGGCACGTAGATCTCGGACTGATGCTGAGCGGCTTCCTTGATCGCGCGGATGCACGACACGGCATGCGCGAGGTCGGTCTTCTCGTCGATGTCGGCAACGGGCGTGAAGTAGGCCGACGGGATGTCCTTTTCCTGCAGCTTCTCCACGTAGGCGTCGAGCGCGGGTTTGCCGGTCATGTTGTAGTACACGCCCTGGTGGTTGATCGGGGTGTTGTAGCTGAAGCCGACGAGCGACGTGCCGCACTCCTGGCAGGGCGCCTGCACGAAGCCCGGCGTGCCCATGTCCTGGAAGTAGTCGAGCCACTGGAACGCCTGGGAGATGTGGGTGATCGGCATGGTCGGGACGTCGCCGCCCACGGACACGATGTGCTCATATCCCATGTCGAAGATCTGCTTGAACGCGTCGTCGAAGTGGTCGTCGAAGGTCGCGCCCTTGTCGGTGAGGTAGTGGATCTCCATCGGCCACGGACCGATCTCGTCGTAGGTCTTCTTCATGATCTCGACGTTTTCGGCCGGCGTGGTGGACACGAAGAAGTCGTAGGTGATCTTGTCGACGTTCGGGTCCTCGGCGACGAGCGCGTCGTTATCGGCTTGCATGGACAAAAGCGCCTGCATGCACATCTCGCTCACGTCGTACAGGCAACGGCGGAACAACTCGGCCGCCTGCTCGGGGGTCAGGAAGCCGCCGCGCTCGATGGTCAGGCGCGTCTTCACCAGACCGGGAATCGGGGGCTTGCAGAACAGCAGGAGCGCTTGTTTCTTCTCTGCCACGGTAATCTCCTTCGTATCATTCACGCTTGGATCCCCCAAGCGCATTTGCTAGTCCATCATGCCTATTATAGGCGCATCGCGACGGGTCGGCCCCGACAAGCAACCTACCTCGTCGCTTCACCATCTTCGCCAAAGGCTTCAGCCTGCCAGGACAGCGGCTCGTCGACCTTCACGATGGTACAGTCCATCGCGTTGTACCACCAGGTGCCGATCATCGGCTCGCCGGTTTCGACCGCGCAGGTGGTCAGGCAGTTCACGTTCGATTCCCACATGCCGCCGAAGTCGGGCGCGCCGGGCGCCCATTCGGGGTGCCACCAGCCGTAGTCCACGCTTGCCAGGTCGTCGCGCATCGTGCGCACCTCGACGACGAATCGCGCGCTTCCCTTGTCGGTCGAAAGCTCCGCCACATCTCCCGCGGAAAGCCCGAAGCGGCTCGCGGTCGCAGCGGACAGCTCCACCGCGGGGTACGGCGAGCTCTTGCGGAACTTCGGGTTGTTGAAGTACATCGACGCGTTGTAGGGCTGTTTGCGCGCACCCGTCACCATGGCGATATGCCCGCCGCCGCGCGCCTCGGCGCTCGCGATGAGCTCGTCGGAACATAGATGCAGCGTGTCGGTCGGTTCGGGCAGACGCGCGCCTCCCACCTCCGGCAGGATCTCGCTCGCGAGCTCGATCTTGCCCGTCGTCGTCGCGAACCCGCGCGGGGCGCCCGTCTCGTCGGGATAGAGGTACTTGAACGGCACGGGCGGTCGGAAGTAAAGCCCCTTCTCGCAGTACTCTTCCCAGGTCATGCCCGCCTGCGCGAGCGCCGCCTCGCAAGCGTCCTTGAAGGTCTTATGCGGCCAGGCGTCTTTCTGCCCCAGACGAAGACCCAGCTCGCGGAAGATATCGTAGTCGCTGCGACGTTCGTAGTAGGGCTCGACCGCGGCTGGTCCGCCGTACACGATGTTCGCGACGCCGCCGTGTTGTTGGAACAGCGGGCGCTCGATGGCGCCGGCGCACGGCAGGACGTAGTCGGCGATCTGAGCCGTCGGCGTCAGGTAGTAGTCGATGACCACGATGAGGTCGAGCCCCATGAGCGCGCGGAACACGCGGTGCGTGTCGGCATAGGTGAGCAGCGGATTCGTGGCGTTCACGATGAGCGCGCGCACCGGGTAGGGTTCGCCTGTCTCCATCGCGCGGAGCACGAGGTCGGGGTGCGCCGAGGTCATGTAACGCATCGGGAGCGCGCAGTCGAGGCGCTCGGTGATCGCGCGCACTTTCTTGTAGCCGTCGTAGCACTGCAGCGGCGTGTACGGCGTGTTCAGGCAGCGCGCCTCATGCTCGGGCGCGAGCGTGCCGGCCATCTCGAGCTCGATTTCGGTCGTGAAATCGCTCATCTCGGTCATGATGCAGGCGCCCGGCTTGTCGATGTTGCCGGTGATAGCGCGCAAGCAGCAGATGGCGCGGTGCGTCGGTGCCACGTTCGAACCCGACTGGTCGATACCGCGGCCCGACACGAGCGCCGCCGCGCGCGCTTGCCCGAACAGGCGCGCCGCGCGCCGCACATCATCGGCGGGAACGCCGCAGAAGTCGGCGACGTAGTCGGGCGTGTACTTCTTCACGTGCTCGGCAAGCTCGTCGAAACCGTGGCACCACTCGTCGACGAAGTCGCGGTCGTAGAGCCCCTCTTCGATGATGACGTTCAAGAATCCGAGCGCGAGCGCGCAGTCGGTGCCCGTTTTCGGCGCAATCCATAAATCGGCGCAGCTTGCCGTGCGGGTATAGCGCGGGTCGATCACGACGAGCGGCGTTGCGCTCTTCCCGATGTTGCGCACGGCCTGCCACCAGGAGGAATTGTCGGATTCAGCCGGGTTCGTGCCCCAGATGAACACGCATTCCGTTTCCTCGTTGATGTCGGCCTCGATGGTCCAACCGAACGTGATCGCGTCCATCCAGATGCGCGGGTTCCAGCAGATCTGCCCGATGCCCATGTTGTTCGGCGAGCCGAACTGGTTCATGAAGCGGTGAAGCGGCCAGAACGACGCATGCGGGCCGCCGATCATCGACGCGAGCGTCTCGGGCCCGTACTCGTCGGCAAGCGCGCGCAGGCGCGCCGCGATGTCATCGAGCGCCTCGTCCCAGCTCACGCGCTCCCACTCGTTCGCGCCGCGCTCGCCCACGCGGCGAATCGGGTAGTTCACGCGGTCGGCGCCGTCGAGCACGTCGAGGTTCATCTTCCAGCGGCGGCACCCGGCGAGGATCTTCGGGTCGTACGGGTAGCGCGACGGGTCGGGCTCAAGGTCGACCACGCGCCCGTCTTCGACCGTCGCGAAGAACGCGCAGAGGTACCCGCAGAAATGGCAGTTCGTCTTGCGCACTTCGCGCATGCTATTCCCCCTTCGTCTCGGAGTCGCCCCCAAGGCCCACAAACGATCGCCTTCCCGACGACTTCTTCGTCACACCGAGCGAATCGTCGAACAGAAAGCGGAGCTTCATATACGAATCGACGTGCATCCAATCGATCCGCCAGTTGTAGAGCAGTTCCAGATAATGGAACACCGGCACCTCGTGCTGAGCCATGGTGAGCTGGAACGAGCAGCTCATGCAGGCGGTGACGATGGCGGACGCGCCGACGGATGCGGCCTCCGTGCCGTGTCCCTGGGCCTGCTTGTCCGCAAGGTCGAACTTTCCCGCAGCGCGCGCAAGCGACCCGCAGCAAATCGAGCCCTTGCGCACATGCTCGCCCTCGACAAGAAGCCCTTCGGGCATGATGGCGCGCAGACCGTCCGCGAATTCGCCCGTCTTCTTGTCGGGACACGAGTCCTTCGGCATGAAGAGCAGCTTCTCGGGCGCCTTGCATGCCGCGGTCGGGTTGCCCGCCTCGTCGTACCAGTCGGGATGGCGGTACCGAAGCTCGCGCGCAAGCATGTCGTTCGCCACGCCCGCATCGACGCGGTAACCCAAGTCGGAAAGCAGCTTCGGAAGCGCTATGACCTCGATGCCGGAAGTGCGCTCGTCGCGCGCGAGCGCCTGACGCAGCGCGAGCACGCAGTTCGGGCACGCGGCGACGATGCGCTCCACCTTGGCTGCGGCCAAGTGCTCGCGAAGCTCGCCCTCGAAGGTTTTCCGCAATGTCTTTCCATCGGGCTCGTAGCTTAGGATCTTCCCGCAGCACAGAAGCGAGATACCGTCGGCCCACCCCGCCTCGCGCAGCAGATCGTAAACCGACTTCACAAGCGGCAGCGCATAGTTGATGAGCGAACAACCCGGGAAGAACAACGTCGGGCAGGCCTCAGGCGTCGCGGCATGTTCCACCATGAGCGCCTGAAGACCGGGATAATCGCATGACACCTCACTCGACGTGAGTGCGTCTTCGAATACATAGGGATTCATCGCATCCCCCTCCGTCTTCTCTTTTCCCTACATGAATGCGAAGCGGCGCCCCCTACAACACCCTTCGCCCTCGTGTAGAAAAACGAGCAGATGACAGAAGGCGAACCCGACCGTACGGGTCGGGTTCGCCGTCAAATCATTCGGCTTGCGCACGCGCAGCCATCATACCGCGCAGAACCTAGTACATGTTCTGGCCGTAAGTCCAATGCTCGACGAACTCAGCATGCGGATCCGCGACGCGGTTGTAGTAGCGGTTCTCGCCCGGGATCTCGGCGCGCTCGTCGGAGTACACGCAGAGGTAGCGGAGCAGAAGACCGCCGCAGAGCACGAGCACCGGAGCCACGACGGTGGAGGCAGCGGAGTCGGCGCCGAAGACGTACAGGAAGAACGGGATGACGAGGCCGCAGCCGATCATGCCGATCCAGAAGAGCGGGGCGGTCTTGCCCTTCACCCAGCGGCGGGCGACGGCCTTCTGGGTGACGTTGCCGGCGCCCAGGAAGGACAGCACCATGATGAGCATGACGGTGATCTCCGCGCACACCAGGATGATGTCGACCACGTGGATGAGCTCATGGATGACCTCGATGGTGAGCAGGTTCACGATCGTGGCCTGAGCGAACACGCCGAGCGACAGCGCGATGGCGGCGCAGGCGGTCGACAGGGCCGAGATGGTGAACAGCACCGGCAGGGCCGGGGTCGCCCAGAAGGAGTGGGCCTTCAGCGTGGAGAGCATGACGCCCGTGTACACCATGATGCCGAAGCCCGCGATGCCGGCGATCGTGGCGAACACCGGGGTGCCGCCGCCGAACACGGAAGCGATGGCGCCGAGGAAGCCCCAATCAAGCGGCAGCACGTCCAGATAGCCGAGCAGCCAGAAGATGTCGCTGAACATTGCGATCACAAGGAGCGTAGCGCCCCATTTGATGATTGCCGTCGCCGTCGTCCACACGCGCCAGAACACGAGCGGCTGACCCAACTCGAACACGAGGAAGAAGCAGCCGATGGCGAGCGCTGCGAGCGCGAGGAACATCGGGACGAAGAACAGAGAGCCCGTGCCGGGAGCGACGATAAGGCTCAGAATAGCAGTGAGGCACATGATGCCGCCGCCGAGGCCACCCAAGAACAAGTAGATGACAATCGGCGCTTCCCAATAATGATGCTTCATTATCGCTGACCTCCCAAATCCGGAATGTAGTAGACCTGAGGATCCGTGCCATGCTCGGTGAACAGACGCTCGGTGTGGAGCGAGTTGATGAGCTTGGACACTTCGCTGTTGGGATCGTCCAGGTCGCCGAAGATACGAGCCTTCTGATGGCACGTCTGCACGCAGTACGGCTGCGAGCCGGGCTCTTCCGCACGGCGATCCCTGCAGAAGGTGCACTTGCGCACGAAGCGATGCAGGCGCGGGCCGAGCACGGAGGTATCGCGCATGCCGTAGGGGCAGGCGTTCACGCACACCTTGCAGGCCATGCACTTCTTGGAGTCCACCCATACCACGCCGTCGTCGTCCTGCTGGGACGCGCCGGTCGGGCAGCAGGGAACGCACTCGGGGTTGGCGCAGTGCATGCACAGCGTCGGGGTGTAGGTGCGATGGACGTGGGGCCACTTGCCCTGGGCGCCCTCGGTCAGCACGGGGTTGTAGATGATGTCGAGCGGCAGATCGTTCCACGTACGGCAAGCAACCGTGCAGGAGTGACAGCCGATGCAACGACGCTGGTCAATGACCATAACATAACGAGTCATTATCTATCCTTTCCTACTCGATCGCCTTTATTCCTCGATGGCTTCGTAGCTCATCGTGTAACGCTTGCCCGTTTCCTCGTCGACGAGGCAGTTCGCGGTGGGGTCGTACGCCCAGCCGTAGTATGCGTCGTGGTAGACGTTGGTAGCGGGGTCGATCAGCCAACCGCTCTCGGGGTTGTAGATGTAGGGCTTGTCGCCGAGGCGAGCGTAACCCTTCTCCGTGTCCCAGGTGAGCTGGTCGGGGACCGCGTAAGGAGCGGCCTGGCCGGGGTACAGGCGGATGCCCGCAAGCTCGGCGATGGGCTGGCGATCCATGGTGTACTTCTGGCCCGTGGCCTTGTCGACCAGGCACTCGGCCGCAGCGTCGTAGTACCAACCGGAGTACGCGTCGACGTACTCGTTGGTCTTCGGGTCGATCAGCCAACCGGAATCGTCCAGGCGGAACTGGGTGGAATCCTGGTAGAGCGAGTCGTTCTGCCACTGCCAGCTGTAGCCCTCGGGAACTTCCTTCGTGCAGGCAGGCTTCTCGAACGGGATCTTCTCCCAGCGAAGCTTGCGATGCGCGAGGTCAGCGGGGTCGGTGGAGATGCCCGGCGTCTTCGAGCAGCCCGGGATGGACCACTGCTTGTCCTTGTCATTCCACTCGTGGTCGGCCTCGGTGCACTTGTATACCTTGCAGAGCAGGCCACGGTTCGCCCAGGAGCCGCCCATCGGGTCGCAGTCCCACTCGTCGACCGAGGTGAGGACGTTGGTGTTGGACTCGAGGCAGCCGAACGGGTTGTCGAGGTCGAGGTTGGTGTCGCGCTCGGGGAACCACCAGCCGCGCGGCACGAACACGACGCGAGGATCGACCTCGGGCTCGACGTTCGCGCGCATCTTGATGCGGCCGCGGCGGGTCTCGATCCAGCACCAGTCGCCGTACTCGATGCCGAGCTTTTCAGCGAGCTCGGGGTTGATCGAGTAGTACGGGTCGGGGTACAGGAAGCGCATGCCCTGCATCTGGAAGTGCTCGGAGTGGTGGTACGGCATGAAGCCGCCGCCCGTGGTGAGCACGATCGGGTACTCTTCGGCGAGCTCGGGATTGTCGATCTCGTTCTCGGCGCAGGGCAGGTAGGTCGGCATGCCGGGGTAGCCGAGTTCGCGCAGGATCGTGGAGTTGCACTCGATCTTGCCGGTCGGCGTCCAGAAGCCGCCGCGCGTGACGTACTTGTTCTGGTGCAGCGGCGGATAGTACATGCGGATGTTGTTGACGAAGTCGTTCCAGTCGGTGCACGGAAGGCCCAAAGGCTCGATGATGTGCCAGTAGACTTCCTCTTCCGTCTCCCACGGCCAGTTCGCCGGATCCTGGCCGCATGCCAGGCCGAGCGAGCGCCAGAAGGACATGTCGGTGTGACGGTCGAACTTCGGCTGGATGGCGCGGCGGCCGCCCATGACGGAGTCGGTCGCGCCGTAGTGGGTGATGATGGTCGGACGCTCAAGGGCGCCGGCGGCCGGGAACACGTAGTCGGAGAAGAGGGCGGCGGGCGTCATCCAGTAATCGACGGTGACGAGGAACTCGACCTTCTTCAGCGCGGCGAGCGTCATCTTGGAGTCGCCGTAGGAGTTCACCGGGTTGGTAGCGTTGCAGATGAGCGCACGGATCTGGTACGGCTCGCCGGTGAGGATCGCCTTGAACACGCTCGGGCCGTGGGCCTCGCAGAACCACTCCGCGGGCAGCGTCTTGCCCCAGGTGCGCTTGGCGTTGTTGGAGATGAGGGTGTAGCCGGGCCAGGAGGTCAGCTTGAACTTGTCAGAGCCGATCTGCTTGGCCTTCTGCTCCTCGGGGAGCAGCTCGTTGAGCTCGAGCTCTTCGTCGGTGACGAAGTTGAGAGCCGGGCCGGGCATGCCGTCGCCGCCGGGAACCTCGAGGTTGCCGGTGATGGCGCGCATGAGCTGACGGGCCTGGGAACCGGTCGCGGACGCCGGTCCGAACTGGTCCCAAGAGCAGCCCCACTGGATGCAGCCGGGCTTGGTGGTCGCGTACATGCGAGCGGCCTTGCGGATGTCCTCCGGGTCGAGCCAGGTGATGGGCGCCGCCCATTCCGGCGTGTAGGGCTGCATGTGCTCACGCAGCTCCTCGAAGCCGTCGCACCACTTGTCGACGAAATCGAAGTCGTAGAGGAACTCGTTGATGATGACGTTGAGCATCGCGAGCGAGAGCGCGGTGTCCGAACCGGGGCGCAGCGGCAGCCACAGGTCGGCCTTGCACGCGGTCTCGGAGAAACGCGGGTCGATGTAGATGATCTTCATGCCGGCCAGCTGCAGGTCGGTGTAGCCGTGCATGGAGGGCAGCGAGGACGCGCCCGGGTTCATGCCCCAGAGGATGAGGCACTTCGCGCCGCCGAGGTCGGTCTCGAACGGGGACCAGCCGGCAACGACCGTTTCGGCCATGAACGTCGGGATCCAGCAGAGCAGCGCGTTGTGGAAACCGTTCGGCGTGCCGAACTGGTTCAGGAAGCGGCGGCGGGCCCAGTCGTCGGTACGGGTGGTGCCACCCGCAGAGGCCACGGCCTCGGCGCCGGACTCGGCCTTGATCTGGTTGAGTCGCTCAGCGACTTCCTTGATCGCCTGATCGTACGGGATCTGCTCCCATTTGTTCTCGCCCTTCTCGCCGGCGCGCTTGAGCGCGTGGTTGATGCGGGCGGGGTGATTGACGTGCAACAGCGCGCTCGTGCCGCGGCAGCACAGGCCACCCTGGTTGGAGTAATCCGGATCGCCTTCGATCTTGATTACATCGCCGTCCTTGACGTAGGCAAGGACACCGCAGTTGGCATGGCAGAAATAGCACTGAGTCCTGATGCGCTCGACGCCTTCGGCGAGTTCGCCGTTCTCGTCGTAAATGCTGACCTTATCAGCCATCTACCTTCCCCTCTTCTTCTCGTCCTACAGACACTTAGAAACTTCCATTCGGTTCGAACCGTCTTGCAAGCGGGCCAGTGCTCTTGTCCGAAAAGCGCATGGCACGCCCCGACGCGTTGACGCGAGAAGTGTACCGAAGCGCACATGCGCGAGCATCGCCCTTTCGGTTCGAAAAGACGATTGGGATACACCTCGTGGTATGAGAGGCCGAAAAGCCCCTTTTCAACCCGCCGTTAGCCGATTGTTCGAAGCCGACCGCGAAAAAACACAGTTGCGAATGCATAGTTTTCCGCGTTCAACTATTCGACCGAATCTTCCAAAGGTGGATTATAGCCATTGCACCCCCGATGCCGCACCATCTGTTACGTCAACGGGCGCATGCCCGCAAGGCGAGCGGGTTATAATCGACGGTGTACGGCAATGAGTGAAAGAGATTTCTATGAAGAACCATACCTTTACGTTCATGGGCACCGGAGCGGGGTGCGGCGTGCCGTCGTTTTTCTGCGACTGCCCCGCGTGCGAGGAAGCCAGGCGAGATCCGCGGGCGCGGCGCGGCGACTGCGGGACGATGATCAAAGGCGAGAAGACGCTTTTCATCGACACCCCTCCTGACCTGCGACATCAGTGCATTCGCGAAGATGTGCGCCGAATCGACGAGGTGCTGTACACCCACTGCCATTCCGACCACGTCGGCGGGCTTCTGGAACTCGAGTACCTCGTGCAGCTGAAGCAGAAGACGCCCATCCCCACTTTCGGCAGCGCCGACACGCTCGCGGGCGTGGCGCAGGAGTTCCACTACATGACCTACGCGCTCGACATGCACGAGCTTGCCCCCTTCGACACCCACGAGTTCGACGGCGTGCGCTACACGGCGCTTCCTTGCCGCCACGCCGCGGGTACGTACGGGTATCTCATCGAGACGGGCGACACGCGCATGTTCTACGCCTCCGACACCGGCAAGCTGCCGCCAGAGACCGCCGAGAGGCTTCAGGGCATCGACATCCTCGCGATGGACGCAACGTTCTGGAAGAAGAACTGGTCGCCCGACGCGCACCACAGCGTGCAGGAGTGCATCGAGGAAGGGCTTGCGCTCGACGCGGGCAAGATCTACCTGACGCATCTGTGCATGCACTACGACGAGCCCATCACCCTGGTCGAGTTGGAAGAGTACCTGAAGCAGTACGACGGCCGCGTCGAGGCCGCCCACGACGGGCTTTCGTTCGCCATCTAAGCGCATCGCTTTACTCTGCTAAATTGGTTGTTGACCAGTAGTGGATTGCGTCATATAATGCAGGTGGTCTGAAACACAGAAACCCCCGCGATGCCGCCACATCTCGGGGGTCTTTTTTTGCGGTGACGCGGGGGGCGGCACGCGGGAGGCCCAAAGCCGCCCACGCGCCGTTTCCTTCCCATAAGGCTCGGCCGCTAGCCGCGCACCTCGGCGCCGGTCGCGCCGCACACCTTCTTCACCATGCGCTCGTGCGCCTTTTCGACTTCCTCGCTTGTGAGCGTTCGGTCGGCAGCACGATACGTGAGCGCGTAGGCCATCGACTTCTTGTTCGCGCCGAGGCGCTTCTCGTCGCGGTACACGTCGAACAGGCGGGCGTCTTCCAGGAACTTGCCGCCCGCGGACGTCATGCACTGCATGAGGCGCTCGTGGGTGACGTCCTCGTCGACCACGAAGGCGACGTCCATCGATACCGCCGGGAACGTGGGCACGTCCACGTAGTCGCGTGCCGGGCGCGCGCACTTCTCGAGCGACTCGAGGTCGAGCTCGAAGGCGACGACGGGGGCCTCCGCGTCGTAGGCGGCGACGGCGAGCGGATGGAGCTCGCCCACCCAGCCGAGGCTCGTGCCGGCCGAGAGCACCTCGGCCGCGCGGCCAGGCTGCAGCTGCGGCGCCTCATCGGCCGCGAGCGCCTTGAAGCGCACCTTGGGGATGGCGAGCTCGCGCATGAGGTTCTCGATGACACCCTTGCCGTCGAAGAAGTCGTAGGGCGCGGGCGCGTCGTTCCACCCCGCATCGTGCACGGCACCGGCCAGAACGCCGGCGAGCTTCTCGCGCTCCTTGGGCTTCTTCTTGCCCTCGTGCGCGAAGAAGACGCGGCCCATCTCATAGAGCTGGATGTTCTTCACGCCGCGGCTCTGGTTGTGCGCCACCGAGCGCAGAAGCCCGGGGACGATGCTCTGGCGCATGACCGACTGCTCGGCGTTCATGGGGTTCAGAAGCTCGACGGCCTGCCCCAAGCCCTCGGTCGGCAGGCGCAGCTTCTCGAGCTCGCCCGGCTCGGCGAAGGAGTAGGTCATGGTCTCGTTCATGCCGCTTGCGCGCAGCGTGTCATTCACGATGTTCTTCACGTGCTGCTCGTGGCTGACCGTGCCGAAGCGCCCGCGGCCGCCCGGCAGCGTCGCCTCGATCTTGTCCATGCCGTACAGGCGCAGCACCTCTTCGTACAGATCGATCTCGCGCGGCAGGTCGGGGCGGAAGGTCGGGGAGGTGACGGCGAGCGTGTCGGCGTCGGCGCCGTCTTCGACCTTACAGCCCAAGCGCTCGAGGATCTCCACGATGAACTCGCGCGGGATGTCGGCACCCATCATCGCGTTGAAGCGTGGGATGCGGAAGGTAAGGTGCGCCTCCTCGGACACGTTCGGCCACACGTCGACGATGCCCTTGCCGCCGCCGATGGAGCCGGACACGTGCCCGCCGGCGACCTCCACGATGAGGGCCGCAGCCGCTGCCGAGCGCTCCTCGATACCGTGGTCGTCGACGCCGCGCTCGTAGCGCATGGAGCTTTCGGAGATGAGCCCCAGGTTGCGGCTCGTGCGCGAGGTGCGTCCGGGCTCGAACGTGGCGGTTTCGAGCAAGATGTCGGTCGTGTCGTCGGTGACCTCGGAGTCGAGGCCGCCCATCACGCCGGCGAGCGCCACCGGGCCGCGCTCGGGCGTGGCGATGACGGTCATGTCGGAGGTGAGCGTGCGCTCGACGTTGTCGAGCGTGGTGAACTTACGGCCGTCTTCCGCCTCGCGGATGACCACATGGGCGCGGCCATCTGCGCCCTTCAGCTTGTTCAGGTCGAACGCATGGAGCGGCTGGCCGAACAGGAACAGAATGTAGTTCGTCACGTCGACGATGTTGTTGATGGAGCGCTGCCCGATCGCGGCGAGGCGTTCGACCATCCAGTCGGGCGAGGGCCCCACCTTCACGCCGCGGATGACGCGGGCGGAGTAACGCGGGCAGCGGACGCTGTCCTCGATGGTGACGTCGACGTCGTCCTGGCCGTCCTCGACGAGTGCAAGCTCCGCGGCCATTTCAGGCAGCGGGTCGTGCCAGTCCTCGCGATACATCGCGTCCATCTCGCGCGCAAGGCCCGCGATGGAGAGGCTGTCGGGGCGGTTCGGCGTGATTTCCAGGTCGAGCACCGTGTCGGTCATGTCGAGGTACTCGGCGATGGGCTGGCCCACCGTCGCGTCGTCGGGGAGGACCCAGATGCCGTCGTGGTCCTGGCCGATGCCCAGCTCGCGCTTCGAACAGCACATGCCGCAGCTCGTGACGCCGCGCAGCTTCGACTTCTTGATCTTGAAGTCGCCGGGCAGAACCGCGCCGATCGTGGCGACGGGAAGTTTGATGCCCGCCTTGATGTTCGGGGCGCCGCACACGATCTGCAGCGGCTTTTCCTCCCCGACGTTCACCGTGACGACGTGCATGTGGTCGCTGTCGGGGTGCGGTTCGCACGTCTCGACGTAACCCACGACCACGCCGTCGAACGCGACGCCGAGCGTTTCCACGCCCTCGACGCCGGTGCCGGTCAGATCCAACTTATCGCAGAGCGCCTTCGTGTCGGTAGGAACCTTCACGTATTCGCTCAGCCATTTCAGAGATACCTTCATGTTTTTCTCTTTCTTGAATGTTCGCTTCCGCGATTCGAGCTCGGCGGGCATACGCCATGCTCGAACAGTCCTGAGCTCGCACGAACAGCCCACTGGGCTGTTCGGCTCGTGCGGAACTGCGCGTGGCGCACGCCCGCCGAGCTCGAGCTGTGAGTTTACCTTTCCACCTGCTTAGAACTGGCGCAGGAAGCGCATGTCGCCTTCGAGGAGCATGCGCAGGTCGGGCACGTTGTACTTCAGGCACGCAACGCGCTCGACGCCCACGCCGAACGCGAAGCCGGAGTATTCCTCCGGGTCGATGCCCGACATGGTGAGCACGTTCGGGTCGACCATGCCGCAGCCGAGGATTTCGAGCCAGCCCGTTCCCTTGCACATGCGGCAACGCTCGCCGTCGTGTGTGTGGCCGGTGCCGCCGCACACGCCGCACGACACGTCGGCTTCGGCGGAAGGCTCGGTGAACGGGAAGTAGTGCGCGCGGAAGCGCGTCTTGCGGTCGGGGCCGAACATCTGCTTGCAGAAGTAGTCGAGCGTGCCCTTAAGGTCGCCGAAGGTGATGCCCTTGTCGACGACGAGGCCCTCGATCTGGGTGAACTGCGGCAGGTGGCTCGGGTCGGCCACGTCGCGGCGGTACACCTTGCCCGGCGCGATGATGTAGATGGGCGGCTTTTGGTCCTCCATCACGTGCACCTGCACGCCGGAGGTCTGGGTGCGCAGAAGCACGTCGGACTCGCCGCGCACGCGCTCGCCCTCGCCCGAGAGGTCGCGTACGTAGAAGGTGTCCTGCATGGAGCGGCTCGGATGATCCTTCGGGGCGTTCAGCGCCTCGAAGTTGTAGTAGTCGGTTTCGACTTCAGGGCCGTGGACCACTGTGTAGCCGAGGCCCAAAAAGATTTCCGCGACCTCGTCGGTGATGGCGTTGATGAGATGGCGCGTGCCCATCTGCTGTGCGCGCCCGGGCAACGTCACGTCGACGGCCGCCGCGTCGATCGCGGCTTCGAGCTCCTTCGCGGCGAGCTTCTTCTTGCGCGCCTCGAGCGCTTCCTCCACGACGCCGCGCACCTCGTTGACCGTCTTGCCGACGGCGGCGCGCTCTTCCTTCGCGATTTTGCCCATGCCACGCAGATATCCCGTCAGGGTTCCCGCCTTGCCGAGCACTGCCACGCGCACGTCCTCGAGCGCGGCCGATGTATCGGCGCCCGCGATGCGCGCAAGCGTCTGCTCACGCAATGCTGCGAGCTCGTCTGTGATCGCCATACTCACCTTCACCTTCCGTTTCGCCTGGTCGCAGGTACATGCTGCCAGGCTATCCAATAAAAAAGGGCTTGTCTCTCGCCCTGGCGGAACCGGTTCGTCATGACCGGTCCCTTGTTTCCAAGGACGAGAGGCAAGCCCTCGCGGTACCACCCTGGTTGGCAGCTTTCCGCCCCGCGCCGGCGCCTGGGACTTATGCCCTGCGGCTTCGATGCGCGAGCCGGCTTCGCCGCCCGCTCGTACGCCCTGTGACGGGAGCACCCGTCGCGCCCTACTTCGTACCCGTCTCGCGCCACCCGATGAGGGCGCCGCGTCCGTTTTCAAGCGCGCTGCTCGGAAGGGAATCGTGCGACCAGCCGCTTAGGAGCCTCACAGCCGATGAGCCCCTTCTCTGGAAGCGGCGCTGCGTTCGCACGCTGTCTTCGTCTTCGCATGTGCGGGAAAGTATACCGCAACCGACCCTTCCCGTGGGGAAATCGAGGCGCCTTCACCACGAGAAAGGCAGAGCGCCGTGGTTTCCCGCTTGGCCAACCCGCGAATCAGCCTCCGAGGGCGCGGCGAGACGTTTCTTCCTGAAAAACGGGATGGCAGGGACAGAATTCCGCGATATGCGAGCCCCCTTTCCCCTGCCGGCGCTTTTTCGCTTGATCGGCTTCGCATAATGCCTGGTCGCAAATCTTTCCGATTCCCTGAGATCTCCGGGGTGCGTTTTCAGGCTCGCATATCGCGGAATTCTGTCCCCGGCTCGAAAACTTCCCGTCATGCCGTGCCGAAGCCCGCGCCGAACGCTACGATTCCATGAGAGAAGAAGACAGGAGAAACATGCCGAACGACAAAACGCGCACGCCGCGCATCCGTTTCGCGGCCGAAGCCGATGCCGAGAGCATCCGCGAGATCTACGCACCCTACATCGACACGCCCATCACGTTCGAGGAAGAGGTGCCCACGAGCGAAGAGTTTTTGGAGCGCGTCCGCGCGATCCGGTCGCGCTACCCTTACCTCGTGGCCGAGGACGCGAGCGAAGTCATCGGTTACACGCACGCCCATGAGCTGCGCGAACGCATCGCGTTCCAGTGGAACGCCGAGCTTTCCGTGTACCTTGCGCCGCCCGCCCAGGGTCGCGGAATCGGAAGCGCTCTATATGGCGCGCTCATCGAGCTTCTCCGCCTTCAGGGGATAAAGGCGGCCTACGGCGTGGTGACGAGCCCCAACCCGGCAAGCGAGCATTTGCATGAGGCGTTCGGGTTCTCGCTCATGGGAGTGCAGCCGCACGCCGGCTACACCTGCGGAGCATGGCATGACATGAACTGGTTCGTGAAGGAGATCGCCCCGTTCGAGGACGAGCCCCAAGCCCCCGCACCGTTTCCCGCCTACGCGCAGGCGCATCCCGACCAGGTGGAAAGCGTGATCGCGAACGCGAACCGCGCGCTTGCCGCGCGGACTCGCCAGTAGGCGGCGTACTCGGGCAAGCGTCTTCACCGCTTCGGTCGCGCTCGCCGCACGGTCGCGCGAGTGGGCGAGCCGCCTTCCCTCGCGCCCGCTCGCGGCGCCCCTGGACGCGAAGCGCCTCTCGTCTTTGCCGCAGCGCCCGCCTCCCGCCGCCACGCCCCGCAACGCCCGCCCGTCTCTTGTCACCACCCCCCCCGAAACACGCAAAGGCGCGCCGCCCGAACGGACGGCGCGCCTTCTTCAAGCAGCAACCTTATAACGAGCCGACTCGCACCTCGCGCTAGTCGTTTTCCGCCGAAGCGCCGCTGATGCGCGCCTCCATGTCGTTGAACATGTCGCGGTCGAGCGTCTTGTTCACGTTCGCCGAGGTCACGCCCGCGACCATGGAATCGCTCACGTTGAGCGCGGTACGGCCCATGTCGATAAGCGGCTCGACCGAGGCCATGAGGCCCACGATCTCGATGGGCAGTCCCATCGTGCCGAGCACGATCAGGCTCGCGAAGGTGGCGCCGCCGCCCACGCCCGCAACGCCGAACGAGCTGATCACGATGACGGCGATGAGCATGATCACCCACGACGGGTCGAACACATTGATGCCGACGGTCGGCGCGATGAGCGTCGCCATCATGGCCGGGTAGATGCCCGCGCAGCCGTTCTGACCGATGGACATGCCGAAGCTCGCCGCGAAGTTCGCCGTGGCCTCGTCGACACCGAGCGCCTTGGACTGCGTCTCGATGTTCATGGGCAGCGCGCCCGCGGACGTGCGCGAAACGAACGCAAACGACAGCACGGGGAACGCCTTCTTCAGGTACGTGAGCGGGTTCACACGGTTCACCGCGAGGATGATGAGGTGCACCACGAACATCGAGATGATCGCCACGTACGAGAAGATGATGAACTTGCCCAGATCGACGATGGCAGCAAAGTCGCTCGTGGCCATGACGTTCGCGATGAGCGCCATGACGCCGTAGGGGGTGAGCCCGATGACCATCTTCACGATGCACATGACGATGCCGTAGAGGCTGTCGATGATCTTGCGGAAGAAGTCGGCCTGCTCGGAGTCGCGGTTACGCAGCTTCAGGTACGCCATGCCCACGATCGCCGAGAAGATGACCACGGCGATGGTCGAGGTAGAACGCGTGCCGGCCAGATCCGAGAACACGTTCGTGGGGATGAACGACAGGATGGTCTGCGGGATGGTGGTGTCGGCCACCTTGTCGGAGCGCGACTGCAGCGCATCCATCTTGGACGCATCGACCGTGCCCTGGGTGAAGTCGGCGCCGGCCAGGCCCGAGAACGCGATGGTCGCCCAGCCGAACACGGCGGCGATGGCGACGGTGCCCAAAAGCACCGCAAGCACCGACACGCCGATCTTGCCGAGATTCTCCGTCGCCTTCGTGCGCGTGAACGCGCCGACGATGGCCACGAAGATAAGCGGCATCACAAGCATCTTGAGCAGGCTGATGTAACCCGTGCCCACGAGCGACATCCAGTCGAGCGCGCACTTCGCCGCGTCGGAGCCGCGTCCGAGCGCGAGCTGCATCGCCACGCCGAGCACGATGCCCATGCCGAGCGCGGAGAACACGCGAACGGTGAACGACAGCCCCTTCCCCTTCATGAACCGCAGCACCGCCAAGAGCGCCACGAAGACCACCAGCACAACGGCGATCTGAACCCCCATTTCAAACGACATGCCTCGTCGCCTCGCTTTCTAGATGATTCTCGTCAAACGAGCCGATATTATCACCTTACAAACCTATAAATTCAATAGGTAATATGGGGAAAACAGGTGTTTGGGAGATACCTAATCGGCGAGGTACCTTGTCGAGCCCGCCTCGCCTAAGGTGAAGGAGCCGTTTTCGTAGCGCACGTGCGTGACGCTCGCGTTCTCGATCTTCAGCGGGTCGTTCACGCGCGCGGGGTCGAGCAGGTACATGGTCGAGCGGATGACGAACGAATGCGTGACCACGAGCACGTTGCCGCCGCCCGCATCCGCGACGCGATGCGCCACGTCGTCGTAGAAGCTGTGCAGACGGCGGGCGATCTCATCCCAGCCCTCGGCCTTGCCCGAGGTGTCGTACCGCTTGATGGCATCGGCCGTTTCGGGAAGACGGGCGTTCAGCTCATCGAAGGGCATGTCGCACCCGAAACCCGCATTCAGCGCGTCGCGCATGCAGGTGCCTGGGCGCTCTTCCAAGTCGCCGTAGCACCATTCGCGAATGCGCGCATCCTGCTCACGCGGCGGCACGGCGAGCTCCGGCGCCTCTTCCGCGCGCGCCGCCAGAAGCTCGGAAAGCGTCTGGACCGCACGTCCCAAATCGCTCGAGTACGCCGCCTCGAACTCGACCCCCGCCCGCGCAAGGCCGCATCCACACGCCCGGGCGTCGCGCACGCCGGCATTGGTGAGCGGCGCGTTGCACCAGCCCTGGACGAGGTGATTCAGGTTGTACTCGGTTTGCCCATGGCGGACGATGTAGAAGACGACGGGGGCGTTTTCGCTGGTAGAATGCATGGTCGCGCGCTCCTAGAGAATGCGGTAGCTCACCGTGCGCACGCCCCAGTCGCTGCACGACGAGAACCCGAACGCCTTCCACACGCCGGGCTGAAGGTCGAGCGCACGGCTGCCGCCGCCCATGTAGCCGTAGTCGTTGATCGTGGCGTACACCGTGGTCCCGTTGTAGGAGATCTGCACGGTGCGCCCCAGGTAACTCGCGTAGTTCGCCCACGACATGGGGATGGCGACGCCCATGGAGTAGTCGTCGCATACGTCGCCCGTCGCGGTCGTGCCCGGGTTGGGCGTGTAGGGGTCGGTCGAACCGCCGTAAGCCGAGGCGGCACCCGTCTGCCAACCGGTGCTGTTACTAGGCGAGTCGTTGCTCGAAGGCGGGTCGGGATCGGGATTCGGGGTCACCGGAGTGTTGTCGGGGACAACCTCTTCGCGCGTGGTGGTGTTCGACTTGCTCGACACCTCTTCCCCACTCGCCGCGCTCTTCTGCTCGCTCATGCTCTCGGCCTGGGCCTTGAGCGCCTCGAGGCGCGCAGATTCCGCGGCGGCGTCCTTGGCGGTCTGAAGCTTCGCCTCGGCCTGCGAGACGACGCTTTGGGCTTCCTGTTTGGTCTGGTCGAGTTCCTTGAGCGCGCGCTGCTGCGAATCCTTCTGCTTGTTGAGTTCCTGCGTGATGCCGTCGAGCACCGAGACGCGTTCTTTCTGCGCCGCCACCTCGTCGGCTTGCGACTGCAGGATGGCGTTCGCGTACGTGACGTTGCGCGTGAGTTCCTCGAACGAGCCGGATTCGAGCACCAGCACGAGCAGCGACTCGACCGACGGCGAGCGGTATTCGTTGCGCGCTGCCACCCCGAGGGCATCGCGACCTGCGATAACCGCCTGCTGGGCATCGAGCGCGTCTTTCGCCGTGCTGTCGATTTGCTGCTGGATGGAAGTGAGCTCGGAATCGATCTTGTCGTACTGGGTGGATATGTCCTTCATGCGCGCCTCAGCCGCGTCGAGCGCGGACTGGGCGTCGGAGACATCGTCGGCGAAAGCCGGCGCCGGGGAGAGGGAGGCGACCAAAGCGACGCTCGCCATGCAGGAGCAGAGGGCGGAAGCGGCCTGCTTCACCTTTTCAATCGCGCGCGTGCGCTTTCTCACCGAATTCCTTTCGCCAGCCACCAGATGCGCGTCGGCGAGCACTGCATGCGCCCAGCCAACGAAAAACGCCCCCGCGGGGACGTTCCATGCATCTCAGTATGACCAAAGAGCGGCCCGACAACAAGCGAATACACGAAAAATCGCTTGTCGTGTTCGAAAACGACGATTTTTCGCGCGCAGAAGGCCCTTGAGGCCGCTTTCGGGGCCCGACTGGAGCGCGGGAACGCTGCCGAGGAAAAGTTATACCCCATATCACGTAGATATGGGGTATAACTCATGCGCGGATTGTATTGGAAGGGACGCAAGCCGCGAAAAATCGAAATTTTCGAACACGCGAGGGCGTTTTTCCCGTTTGAGGCCCGACCTGCGGCAGAAGCCGCGCGTAAAACGGCTGGCTATCGGAAACGCGGCAATCCACGTGCCCCTTGCGCTGCCCAGTCGAGCCTCGCCCCCGCACGGAAGCGGCGCAAACCCTATGCGTGCTTGCGCTTGTAGAGCACGTTGTTGGTATCGAGCCAGCTTTCGACCGTGCCGGTGTCGAAGCCGTCTTCCGGATCGACCACGAGCGCGTACATCTCCTCTTCCTTGAGCACCGCGTCGAGCGCGTCGGTGAGCTGGATTTCCCCGCCCACGCCCGGCTTCACGTCGGCCAGAAGCTCCATGACGCGCGGGCTTAGGAGGTAGCGGCCGAACACGGCCAGGTTGGACGGCGCATCCTCGAGCGCCGGCTTTTCCACGAGCGAGTCGACCTTCCACACATCGTCGGTCTGCTTCTCGCCTGCGATGATGCCGAAGCGGTGCACCTGGTCGTCGGGAACGGGCATGACGGCGATGACGCTCGCCCCGTTATGCTCGTCGGAAACCTTCTGCATCGCCGGGAGCATCTTGTTGTCGGGCACGATGACGTCGCCCAAAAGCACATAGAACGGCTCGCCCGCGGTCTTTTCGTGAGCGCAGTAGATGGCGTGTCCCAGCCCGAGCGGCTCTTCCTGGTAGACGTAGCTCACGTTCAGGTTGCCGACGCGCTCAACCTCGTCGGCGTAGGCGTCCTTGCCGCGGGCGCGCAGCGTCGCGACGAGGTCCGGGTCGGGCGTGAAGTGGTCCTCGATGGCCTTCTTGCTACGGCTGTTGATGATGACGACCTCGTCGGCCTTCGAAGCCAGGCCCTCTTCGACCACGTACTGGATCACCGGGCGGTCGACGACGAGCAGCATCTCCTTCGGCTGAGCCTTCGTTGCAGGCAGGAAACGGGTGCCGAGGCCGGCTGCGGGAATAAGCGCCTTCATAGCAAGTACCTTTCTTCGTAAATGCCAACAAAAAACGCCGCTGGTTTCATACCCAGCGGCGTTTGGTTTACGTGGTGGAGATGATGGGATTCGAACCCACGACCCCCACGTTGCGAACGTGATGCTCTCCCAGCTGAGCTACATCCCCACGTGAATGCGTTCTTGACGCGTCGAAATATAATGACGGATTCGCCTCGTATTGTCAACCGCGACTTTCCGCCTGCGCAATTCGTCCACAAAAACGGGAACCCGCGGCATGCGAAGCGCTGCGAAAGTCGAGCGGCAGATGCGCTTAGGACAGCACCTTCTCCTCGAAGACCGGCTCGGACTTTTCGGGGATGGCGTTCGGGTTCTCGATATCGAACGGCTCGAACAGAGGCTCGCCGTTCTGGGAAAGCTCGACCATGCCGGTCAGCACGTCGACGTACTGGTACGACTGGCGCGCCGTGCGGCCGCGCTTGCGGTCGACTTCCATGATGAACAGCTGCGGGTGAACCTGCGTGAGAACGCCTTCGCTCTCGACGATCTTCGAGCGGCCCATGTTCGCGCGCACCTTGAGGCGCTGGCCGACGAAGTCGTGCAGCGTGTCGTGGATCGAATCGACGATTTTTGCTTGCTGTGCCAAATCCATGCTAGATCTACCTCTCGCATATATAGTTATCTCGAGCATGCATTTTACCATCTGCGTCAATGATGGTCAAAAATGTGGAGCGAAAGGCATAAATAACGGGTAAAATGGATAGGTTGTCGGTTCGAAGCCGACCTTATTCCTACCCGCTTATTGGCAAGAGCGCGCTGAACGCATCCTTTCGATCACAGCCACGATTCCGGGATCAAACCGTTCAAAGTGACAACCTTGTTGTTGTCGTAGTTCATCATTACTTCGATTTCTCGGTAGCGATCTGGCATGAGCTGGCTCATCAGCTCCCGGCAGGCCCCGCAAGGAGGAACCGTCTTACCGTCAGCATCTATGGCGATCACGCGACGAATCGCATCCTCTCCGTTCGTGAGCATATTGAAGATGGCATTGCGCTCAGCGCATATCCCAAGCGTGCAAGCGGTATCCACGCAGACGCCGACATAAATCTTCCCCGAAGCCGATTCCACTGCGGCAGCGACGCCACCGACTTCGATCATGCGAGACGCCTCACGAGGATTTAGGACATCCGCAGCAGCGTTACGCAGATTAACCCAGGCCTTTTCCATAGAGTGTGCCTCCTTAACATCGATTTCGCGAATTGCATGTAACCACAGAGTAACTCGTTTCACCACCTCTTCCTACCGAAGCCTTCGCTTCTCCGCACCCACCGGCGAGCTCATTCGCTCATCAAACAGAGGCGCCCTGCTCGCATGCAGGGCGCCTCTTTCGTTGCAGGGAAATTATCGGCCGCGCACTACGCGAAGGCTGATCACGCGATGATCGCTTTCGCGATTCCAGCGTCGCCTGATTCAGTACGCGTTACGCGGGAGAGCCGTCGGACACACGCCCCTTGCCCGCAGGCACGCTACCCGAAGCGCGCGTCTCGCGAGCCGCAGGCACGCTGCCTTCCGGCGCGGCAGACGCCGGCACGCGCGTCGGCAAAAGCTTGCGCGACAAGATGATGAACGCGAGCGCCCCGAGCGACACCACGCCGAGCGCGATGACGATTTCGATCCCCGTCGGGGCGTAGGTTCCCAGCACCGCCCATGCGTCCATGCCCGACGAGGCGCGCGCCACAGACGACCCGGAGATGACGCCCGGCGCACCTGCCAGGTTGAACTCGTAGAACGAGGTGAACAGAAGCCACACGCGCTTGCAGAACACACCCGCGATGACAAGCGCGCTCGACAGGATGACGAGCCCCGTCTTCTTGCGGTTCCGTGCGAACACGAGGATGCAGAACGGCACGACGAGCCCGGCTACGATCTCGAACCAGAAGAACGGCGCCGTCACCCCCGTCGCCATGACGGCGAGCGTTTCCGCCCCCGCAGCACCCGGGTACGCCATGGTCAGAAGCTCGCAGCCGATGAAGAACGCGTCGACCGCGATGCAGGTGGCGAGCAGCCCCGCCAGGTTGCTGAACAGCTTCTGGTCGATGGGGAACACCTTCGCTTTCCGAAGCCCCGCCAACGCGATGAGCAGAAGCGCCAGGCCCGAGTCCATCGCCGAGGCCACGAAGATGGGGGCCATGATCGCCGAGTACCAGCCCTCTTTCGCCATCTCGAGGCCGAAGATCCACGCCGTCACGCTGTGCACGAGGATGGCGATGGGAAGCGCGAACCGCGACACGATGGCCACCTTGTCCTTCGCGCCGGGCTTCTTCGAGCACATGAGCGCGAGGTAGATGATGTTGATGACGAGGTAGCACGTGATGACGCAGATATCCCAGAACAGAGGCGAGGTCGGGTTCGGCCCGGTGAGGATGCGCCACACGCGCGCGATGCCGCCGAGGTCGATGAGGACGAACATGCCTGCGCAGCAGATGCACACCGTCGAGCAGATGACGGCGGGAAGGGCCACCTTCTTGTACTCGGTCACGTGGAACACGCTCGCCGAGGACGCGACGATGAGGCCACCGGCTGACAGGCCCACGAAGAACATGAAGCACGTGATGTAGAGACCCCACGAAACGCCGTTGTTCATGCCCGTCACGGCCAGACCGTTCGCCACCTGGAAGATATAGGCGGCAAGCGCGGCGACGACGATGACGCCGAGCACGCCGTACGTTGCTTTGAGTTTAGTCGACATGAAAGGTCACCTTCCCCTTAACCCAGGTAGTGGACTTTGGGGCGCGTTCCCTGCTCTTCGAGCAGCACGTAGCCCTTCTTCTCGCGGATAAGACGGCTGACCTCGGAATCGGGGTCGTCCAGATCGCCGTAGGTGCGCGCACGGGCGGGGCAGCACGCCACGCACATGGGCGCGTCTCCCCGATCGGTGCGTTCCTTGCAGAGCGTGCACTTCTCGGCCACGCCCTTAGGGCGCACGGGCACAGCGGCGTCACCCCAGTTCGCGCCCGTGGAACGGGACGGCTCGCCCCAATTGAAGACGCGCGCGTTGTAGGGGCAGGCGGCCATGCACATGCGGCAGCCGATGCACTTGTCGTAGTCGATTTCCACGCGACCCTTTTCGTCCTTATAGGTGGCGCCCGTGGGACACACGCGCTGGCACGCGGCGTTGTCGCAATGCTGGCACGCGAGCGGCAGGTAGGTGCGCGTGAGGTTGGGGTAGGTTCCCTCGGCGCCGTCGATCACGTCGACGCCTTCGGTGAGGATGCGGTTCCACAGCATCCCGTCGGGGACGTTGTTCTGCATCTTGCAGGCGTTTGCGCAGGTGTGGCAGCCGACGCAGCGCCCTTTGTCGATAACGATAGCCAATCGTGTCATGAGAGCGCTCCTTTACGCCTTGCGGATTTCAACGAGCGTGTCCGAGAACGGGATCACGGGGCCTTGCATGAGCTGGTAGCCGCGGTCGGTCATCGTGTCGTTGGTGACAGACTGCATGTTGCCCTTCGCGATGTAGTCGGCCGTGGAGCCTTCCATGAGGCGCGCCGAACCCGGGCGGATGGAGGGATTGCCCGCCACGCGCACGTTGAAGCTGCCGCGGTCGTTGAACACCTCGACCGTGTCGCCGGTTTCGAGCCCGCGGGCGGAAAGCTCGTCGGGGTTGATTTCCACGGTGGGCTCCATGTACTGCTGGATCCACAGCGCGTCGTTGAACTGGTTGTGGATATGGAAGCGCGTGCGGACGTTCGCGAGCTGTAGCGGATAGGTTGCGCGCAGGGCGCTGTCGGCCCCGATCTCGGTGCACGGCTCCCACATGGGAAGCGCCTGGCCGAACTCGGTGAGCCCGTCGTAGTAGACGTCCATGCGGCCCGACACGGTGGCGTACTCGTAGTCGGTGAACGCGCGGCGGGTTTCCGCTGCGTTTTGAAGCGGCCACACCGCGCCCGCCTCGGAAAGCGCGTCGAGCGTGATGGAGCTCACGTACGGGTCTTCCGACGTGGCGAGGATGGCGCGCGAGAGCTCGGTGCCGTCGGCGGGGAGCACGTCGTCGGCGATGCCCATGCGGCGGGCGATTTCCCGCTCGATCCACAGGTCGGTTTTCGCCTCGAACAAGGGGTCGATGACCTTCTCCTGCAGAACGATCTGGTTGTAGCCCACTTTCACGTTGCCGAAGTCGGAGTCGAGCTCGAAGCGCGTCGTCGTGGGGAGCACGTAGTCGGCCCACTTCGCGCCCTCGGTGAAGTACGCGTCGATCGACACGATGAGGTCGAGTGAGCGCGCCCAGTCCTCGGTCTTCGACATGTTCGCGAAATGCTGCGCCACCATGTCGCCGCAGAAGATGGCGGCACGGACGTTGTTCTTCTTGGTTGGCATATCGTACGCAGCGACGGCGGCCTCGGTGGAGGCGGCGTATTCGGCGGGAAGCGCCCAGGCGCCGAGCTTGCCCGTTTGCCCGGACCAGGTTCCGCCGACGTACACGCCCACGCCCGCGCCCGGCTTACTGATGTTGCCGGTGAGGGCGACGAGCAGCGCGGCCGCATGACCTGCGATGTCGGCGTTCGTCATCTTGTCGTTGCCGCCCCAGCCGAGCGCCAGGCTCGACGGTCCCTTGGCGTATTCGCGGGCGAGCTCGCGGATCTTGTTCTCGGGGATGCCGGTGATCCCCGCCGCCCATGCAGCGGTGTAGGACGCATAGGTTTCGACCATGATGTCGTACACGGTGCGCGCGGTGGCGCCGGCGACAGTCGCCGTACCCGAAAGCGCGGGCGTCGCGACTGTGGCGTAAGGCGCGGCGGCGCCGGTTGCGGGGTCGATCACGAAGAACGGGTTCGCGCTCCCCTTCTCGGGCTCCTCCGCGGATTCGTCGACCGCGTGGTCGCGGACGAGCTTGCCCGTCGACGCATCGACGAGGAACGGCAGGCTCGTATGTTCGGCCATGAACTGCGTGTCGGCAAGCCCTTCCTCAAGGATGACCGAGATCATGCCCAAGAACAGCGCGGCGTCGGTGCCGGGCTCGATGGGCACCCACTCGTCGGACTTCGAGGCGGTGGTGGAGAAATGGGGGTCGACCGTGACCATCTTCGCGCCGGCTTCCTTCGCCTCGAAGAACAGGCGGACCTGGGGAAGCGTCGACTCGCAGAAGTTCGACCCGACGGTGAGCACCATGCGGGAGTCGACCCAGTCGCGCGGGTCGGCGGTGGAGGTGGCGTAGCCGCCGCCGTAGCCGATCGCGGGGTCAAGGCCGTTGCCGATGCCGACGTCGATGCCGGTGAACCCGCCGCCGCGAGCGCCCAAAAGCGCCGCCAGGTTCGCGGAGTTCACTTCCGACGACGTCATGACCATGACCGCGTCCTTGCCGCTCTCAGCTTGGATGCGCTTGATCTCATCGGTGATGGCGTCGAGCGCCTCATCCCAGCTGACCTGGGTGAACTCGTTCGCGCCGCGCTCGCCCGTGCGCTTGAGCGGCGTCTGGATGCGCCCCGCGCCGTAGATATGCTGGACCTCGGAGATGCCCTTCAGGCAGATGGTGCGGTAGCGGTCGTCGGTGCTTGCGGAATTCGGCTCGACGAGCACCATGCGGCCGTCGCGCACGGTGCATTTCAGCGGGCACATGCCGCCGCAATGCGACTGGTGGTAGGTGCAGGCAGTGTACTCGGCCGGCTGCTGGTCGGCTTCAGCGGTGCGCGGCGCAAGCCAGCTTCCCGTCTGGGTCATGCTCGCCGCTCCGGCAAGCCCGAGCGCTGCGGACACGGCGCCTGCGCCCTTGAGAAAGCTTCTGCGGGAAAAGCCGTTTTTCAGGCCCGTCGCTTCTGACATTTCCCCTCCTTCGTTGTGGTGGGGCATTTGCCTTGTCGCGCTTCCTCATCGCAAGCGCTCGTGTGGAACACGCCCCCTCGCGCCGTCTGGCGGCGCTTTTCGTCTTGTCACGGGAATCGGCCGAATCCGTTGTCGCCTACTATACGAAATTATCCTATGACAATCAAGATTGTCATAGGATAATTTTGATTGTTTGCTCCCCTCGAGACATGTTCCTGTAACGAACCGGGGCGATAAGGGGCCGGAAGTCGCGCTTTCCCTCTTCCGGGAAACGCTTGGCGAACGAAATGGAGGCAGGAGCGAATACGGCAAGCTCGGCAAGCCCGCAGAGGATCCTGCCTCAAGCCCTACTGCGCACCCTTTCCTTTGAGGGTGTCCTTCGCGGCGTCGCCCAAGACGTCGCCGAACCCTTCGGAGAAGCTCGAGGGCACGACAATGGTGCCGCCGGTTTCGCGCACGCTCTCGTAGAGGAGGTGCATCGCGCGAAGTCGCAGCGCTGCGTCGTTTTCCGAGTAGACCTTCCCCATCTCGTCGATCATCTCGGCGATGTCGGCCTCGGCCTCCATGAGGGTGATGCGGGCACGTTTACGCTGCTCGGCCTGGGCTTCGAGCGACATCACGTCCTGAAGCTCCTTCGGCATGATGATGTCGCGGACCTCGACCGACAGCACCGTGATGCCCCACGGCGCGACCTTCTCCTCAAGCACGCCTTTGAGCTCTCGGTCGAGCTGCTCGCGGCGGATGGCCACCTCGGCCGCGCCCGCGCGCCCGATCGCGTCGCGCAGGGCGGTCTGCGCGGCAAGCTCGACGGCGCGCGAGAAGTCGCCCACCTCGGTGCACGCCGCCTTCGCGTCCCACACCACCCAGAACAGCACCGCGTTCACGTTGAGCGGCACCAAGTCGGCTGAAAGCGTCTCCTCGGCATTGAACGACGTGGTGCGCACGCGGCAGTCGACGCGCAGCGCGTTCTGCTCGATGACGGGAATCGTCCAGTACAGCCCCGGACCCGACACGCGGTTGAACTTTCCCAGGCGCAGGACGACGACTTTCTCCCATTGTTGCGCGATGTGCACCGACGAGGCGGCGACGAGGGCGACCGCCAAAGCGCATGCGACGTGCCAGACGCCGATCGGCGGCACGAGCCACAACGAGACGAGCAGCACCGCAGCGAACGCGACGGCGAAGAGCACGACCGTGAAGAGCACCGGCCCGAAGCCCGACGTCCGCTCACCAACCGGGTCGGCCCCGCTATCGGGGACGATGCCCTGGCTTGCCTGCTTCTTTTCCGGCGTGGGGGTGCCGGCGCCCTTCGATTCGGATCCGAAAGCCATATGACCTGCCCTTTCCTTGTCGCCTGCTATGCGCCGCGGACGTCCGCCGACGCCGGGGCGTTCACGTCGACCTTCACGATGCGCGCGCTACCTTGCTGCGCGGCGTCGCCGCCTTCCGCGTTCTTCGCGTGTTGGATGCGCCCGAGCATGCAGCGGCGCACGTCGTCGAGCGACATGCCCAAACCGCGGCACGCCGTTATGCAGTCGTCGACGATCACGTCGGCCTCGGGCATCGCGGCGTCGTCACCCGCATCGGCCGCGATGCCGCGCACGAACACGCCGCGCCCGCGCGTCGATTCGAGGAAACCGTCCGACACCAGGCTCAGGTACGCCTTGTTCACGGTGTTGTAGTTGATGGATATCTCGGAGGCGAGCCCGCGCACCGTGGGCAGCTGGTCGCCCGGCTGGAAATACCCCGAGTCGATGAGGTAGACGAGGCGCTGGCGAAGCTGCGCCCAAAGCGGCACGTCGGACGACTCGTCGACCTCGAACGTGAACGACTTCTTCTGTCCCATCGTTTCCTCCTAAAACGTTCCCGCAAGCACCGCATACGGCTGCATGCCGGCGCCGACGATGCAATACCTCATGACGAACCCGCCCGCGAGCACACACGCCATCGCGAAGAGGGCGGGGAAAGGCGACGCCGCGCGCGTGCGGCGCGAGCGCAACGGCGCGACCACGTCGAACGCGAACGGCACGACAAGCCCCGCCCCGACGAAGAGCGCCCAGAACGCCCAGGCGTCGGGCCCGAACGCGAGCAGGTTGCCCGCCGCTTCGCGTACCTGGTCGGTCGCCGTCTGCTCCACAGGCGAAATCGCCCGCACGACGAACGCCGCGAGCACCGCGCCCTCGGTCGCGATCGCCACGGCGTCAAGGCGCTCGAAGGTGCGGACAAGGCTTGCGAACGAACGCGACGCGCCCGAGAAGATCGCCGAGATGACCGCGAGCGCAAGCCCGCAGGAAAGCGACGAGAGCGTGAACAGCGCAGGGAGCAACGGCGTCGACCACAGTGGAACCGCCTGCAAGTCGGAAAGCATGAGTCCCGTGTAGAGCGCGGTCGCCACGCCGAGCACGGCACAGGCCAGCTGAATCGTCCGAGCCGCGACGACAGGCACGCGAAGCCACCCGCCCCACAGCGCGCACTGCGCGACGAGCACAACGGCTGTGAACGCGAGGACCCACGCCCCCACCGCGATGAACGACGCATGCGGGCTTGTGAACAGCAGCATCGCGCGGGCGGGGCTTCCCAAGTCGGCCAGAAGGCAGACCATCCCCGCGGAAAGCAGCGCAAACGCCGCGAAGGAAAGCGGGGCGAGCAAGCGCCGGTACGCCTCCATGTCGCGAAGCGAGAACTCGGGCGTGCCCTGGGCGCCGCACGTGCCGCACGTGTAATGCGACGCGGTTCGGGGAATCGACGCGAGCGCCACGCGCGGTATGGCGAGCCCGCACGCGCCGAGCACGACGGCAGCCCCGCCGCCGACGCCGCCCAAGAAGAGGTAGCACACCGCAAGCGCCGAAAACACCGAGGCCTCCCCCTTCCTTGCGCGATGCCGCGGCCCGCAAGCCGCAACCGCCGCAAAGCGATCAATAGACAATGACCTTGATTATCCTAGGACAATCAAGGTCATTGTAAACGAAACGATTCGCATTGTTGCCGGGAAGCGCGCAAGAGCACCTAACGGTCGGACGCCCCAGGCTCCCTCTACTTCATGCCCAAATAGGCCTCGCCGAGCTTGACGAACTCGTCGAGGGAAAGCGTCTCACCGCGCCGGCGCGCATCGATGCCCGCGGCGTCGAGCAGGCCTCCGATGCTCCCGATGAATGCCTTTCCCTCGTTTCCCCTGCTCGCAAAATACATCTTGAACGAGTTCGCGATGGTTTTGCGGCGGCTCGCGAAGGCCGCGTCCGCCATGTCGCAGGCGGCTTTCAGAAGGTCGGGCGAAAGCTCGTTTCCCTGCTCGTCGAGCGCCGGGCGCCTGTTCAGCCTGATCACCGACGAGTCAACATGCGGCGGCGGGAAGAAGTTGTTCGGGCTGACGAGGAACCTGCCGCACGGCTCGGCATGCAAGCGGAGCTTCACCGTGTAGGCGCCGTAGTTCTTCGTGCCCACCTCCGCGCACATGCGATCGGCCACTTCCTTCTGAACCATGACCGTCGCGCTTTCAAGCCATTCGAAGCGCTCGAAGAAGTCGAGCACAAGCGTGGCCGCGACCGCATAAGGCAGGTTCGCGACGAATTTGTTGGGAAAAGGACGAGATGCCGCATCGGGCTCCTCTGGGCGAAAAGCGCTCCCGTCGCTCGGTTGGGGGACATACCCCGTGCTCAAACAGTCCTCGCTTCGCTGCGGAACTGCGCGCGGGGCACGCCCCCAAACCGAGCTATCAACCCCGCAGCTCGCAAGCGCCGTGCGCACGTCGTTTTCGGTCAAGTCGAGCGCGTCTTTCGAGATGAGCGCGAAACGGTCGGCCCACGGCTCGAGCGTGTCGTCGAGGACGCGCGGCAAATCGCGATCGCGCTCCACCGACACCACGCGCCCCGCGCGCTTCAAAAGCGCGATGGTGAGCGTGCCGATGCCGGGACCCACTTCAAGCACGTCGTCTTCCGGGCAAAGCCCCGCAAGTTCGACGATCTTCTGCAAGATGGCGTCGTTCACGAGGAAGTTCTGCCCGAGCGAATGCTTGGTCGAAAGCCCGTGGAACTCGAGCACGTCGCGCGTGACCGTAGGGCTTGCCAGGGGAGAAAGCATGTCAGCCACGGCGTTTCCCTCCCTGACGAGCGCCTTTGCGGGAACCGCCCCCGCGGTTGGAGCTCTTCTGCTTCTTGCCGCCGTGCGAGGAGGACGCCGGGCGGGAACCCTGCGTGCCCTTGCCGCCCGCCGCCTTCACAGGCCCGCGCGACGACGAGGAGCCTTTCGCGACCTGCGCGTCGTCGATGGCAAGTCGTTTGCGCGCGCTCCCCCGCTCGCCCCAGCTCGAGCCGGGCTCGGGCGCGCCCGCATTCTCTCCTGCCTGTGGGGCGGCGCCGGTTGCGACTTCGACGTCGGCCGCGGCCGTCGCGGCCTCGTGCTCGCCCTCAGGGCGCGGCGCCATACCGTCCCCTACCGCGATCTCGTCCGCGTCGGCGACGATGGTGCCGTCCTCGTCGATTTTGCCGACCCAATCGAAGACCGTCTCCAGCTTGAATCCGGCAACGGCGATGGCCGATTTCACTATGGACACGAGCGCGTCGTACCCGTGCGGGTCACCGCCTTCCCCGATCACGTGGAGCACGGCCGGGCGCTTCTCCCCCTTGCGCGCGCCGCTCCAGAAGTAGGGCTGCAAGCGGTCGAGCAGCGCCTTCAGCTGCGAGGGCGGGCCCGCGAAGTACACCGGGCTCACCACCGTGAGCTCGTCGGCGGCGTCGATGAGCTCGTAGAGCTCCTGCATGTCGTCGGCTATCGCGCAGGGGGAAACGGCCTCGTCCGCATC
Source organism: uncultured Ellagibacter sp. (assembly GCA_934654815.1). Taxonomy (GTDB): domain Bacteria; phylum Actinomycetota; class Coriobacteriia; order Coriobacteriales; family Eggerthellaceae; genus Ellagibacter. Next base: position 8,367 of record CAKUGU010000021.1, on the reverse strand, counting down.
GAGCCCGTCGGCGATTCGGGCAACGTTTTCCTTGCAGGCGTCACACCCGACGCACCCGGAGATGTCGAGCGTCGCCACCGGCGCGAGCGCGAGCTCGTCGCCGGGGCATTCCTCAATGCACGATTCGAACAGCATGTTCGCCAGATGAGCGCTGCGCCCGTCGACCCGCGGCGAGCCGACGATGATAAGACGATTCAAAGATTCCCCTCTCGAGAGCATTTGGGTGCCATTGTACTATGCGAGCGGCACCTTATGGATAAGATGCCGCTCGCAGAAATCGCACGATATGAAGCTATTCGCCCAGCTGCCACGGGGTAGGCGGGCGGTTGAGCATCGTTTCGACGTTCGTGATCAGGCGCCGGTAGAGCGCAAGGCGCGCTTCTCCCTCAAGCCCGCGAACGTCGGCAAGGAAGTTCTCCGTGAACAGGACCATGGCAGGTTCGCACACTTCCCCGCGCAGAGGCTTCGGCGCCATGTACGGGGAGTCGGTTTCCACCATGAGCTGCATCTCGGGAACCTTCGCCGCGGCGGCGCGGATATCGTCGCCGTTGTTGAAGGTGAGCGCCCCGCCGAACGTGACCGAGCAGCCGGCCTCGATCCATGGCGCGAGCGTGTCCCAGTCGTTGGTGAAACAGTGCAGGATGCATCCCGCCTCGGGCCACCCCTCGTCCCGCATGATGGCGAGCGCGTCGTCGTGTGCCTCGCGGACGTGGAGCATCACGGGGAGGCCGGCCTCCTTCGCGATGCGCACCTGGGCGCGGAAAGCGCGCTTCTGGTCGTCGCGCGGCGACAGGTCGTAATGGTAGTCGAGCCCGATTTCGCCCACGCACGACACGCGCTTGTCGTGCAGGACCTCGCGCAGGCGCGCCTCCGTTTCGGGGCCCCAATGCTTGGCGTTATGCGGGTGAAGACCAGCCGCTATGCGCATCCGCGGCACGCGCGGAGAGGGCTGGCCTCAACACCGGCTGAACATCCGCTGCATCGAGAGCGCAGCTTCGTGGTTCCAATCTTTCAACTTTTCGAAGGTGGTCATGCCGTCTTCGAACACGTCGACCACCGTGCACAAGAAGGCGACCCCCGAAAGGCCCGCGCGCGCGAGCGCGAGCCCCGGGTTCTTCTGGTACTGCAGGTGACAATGCGCATCGACCGCGACGACGCCCAGATCGGGCGCCTCGACGATCTTCCATTCGCCGTTCTTCTTCTGCTTGCGGAACTGGCTGTCGAAGAATTCCGGCTCGGTTATGTCGTTTTCCTCGGGCATATGCTATTCGGCGTCCAGGTCGATCTCGTCCATGTTCAAGCGCGGAAACAGCGGGTCGCCCACGGTGACCTCGTTCCCGGCCGGAAGCTGACCCCATGCGGTCGCCGCCTCGATGTCGGTGCAGGCGGTGATGTCGCCGAGCGACAGGCGTCGGAAGACCTCGGCTGACGTGTTCGGCATGAACGGCGCCATGTACAGCGCGATGATGCGGATGGCCTCGAGCGCATTGTAGATGACGGCGGCCAGATCGCCCTGGGTTTCTTCCTTCTTGGCGAGGTTCCACGGCGCGCTTTCCTCGACGTAGAGGTTCACGCGGCTCGCAAGCTTCTGCACAGCGGCGGCGGCGCCGGTGAAGTCGACCTTGCCAAGGCACACGTCGTACTCGGCGTAGAGTTCCTTGACGATCGGCAGCATCGGGTTCGCGACACGCTCGGCGGCGTCGGCGGGAACGGCAGGCACCTTGCCATCGAAGTACTTCTTGGTCATGTTGAACACGCGGCTGCACAGGTTTCCCCAGGTGTTGGCCAAGTCGGCGTTGTACACCTGGACCATGCGCTCCATCGAGATGTTGCCGTCGTGGCCGAACTGCACGTCGGACATGAAGTAGTAGCGGTACGCGTCGACGCCGAAGATCTTCACGAGGTCGGCGGGCTTCATGCCGTTGCCCTTCGACTTCGACATCTTCTCACCCTTGGTGAGCAAAAAGCCGTGGCCGAAGACGGTATGGGGAATCGGCAAGCCCGCGGCCATGAGCATCGCCGGCCAGATGACGCAGTGGAAGCGCGTGATGTCCTTGCCCACGAAGTGGTACTGCATGGGCCAGCGGCGCTCGAACTCGCCCTTGCGCTCGCCCTCGTCGCCGTAGCCGATGCCCGTGAGGTACGCGAGCAGCGCGTCGGCCCACACGTAGGCCACGTGCCCCTTATCGAACGGCATGGGGACGCCCCAGTCGAAGGTGGAACGGCTGATGGAGAGGTCCTTCAGCCCGCTTTTCACGAACGAGACGATCTCGTTCTTGCGCGTTTCGGGACGGATGAAGTCGGGGTGCTCGTCGTAGAACTTGAGCAGCGGTTCCTGGAATTCTGACAGCTTGAAGAACCAGTTCTCCTCCCCGCTCGCGCGCTCGACGGGACGCTTGCAGTCGGGGCACACGAAGACGCCGTCCTCGTTCTTCTCCAGGTCGCTTTCAGCGTAGTAGGTTTCCTCGTGCACGCAGTACCAGCCCTCGTAGCTGCCCTTGTAGCAGTAGCCCTTGTCGTAGAGGTCCTGCCAGAACTTCTGCACGGTGCGCGCGTGGCGAGGCTCGGTCGTGCGCACGAAGTCGGTGTAGGTGATGTCAAGCAGGTCCCATACGTCGCGGAACGCCGGCTCCATCGAGTCGCACCATTCCTGAGGGGACATCCCCTTGCCGGCGGCCGTGTCGGCCACTTTCTGGCCGTGCTCGTCCATGCCGGTGACGAAGGCCACGTCGTAGCCGTTCATGCGCTGGTAGCGGGCAACCGTGTCGGCCGCGACCGTCGTGTAGGCGGTGCCCAGATGAGGGGCGGCATTCACGTAGTAGATAGGGGTGGTGAACGAATAGGTTCCCTTTGACATCGTGTCATCCTTCTTTCCATGGCGAGTCGGGCGAATGATGCCGTGTCGCCGGGTTTTCACATGCCCGCCGGAGTGCCCGGCAAGGCAATTGGATATTGTACCACGCACGGGATAAGGTGCCGGAACCTGTTGCGATCGGCCTTTGTGGCGATGAGGTTGGGCTTTGGCGCCGATTTTGCCGCGATGCCGACCGCAATGTCGAGAGCCCCTGTTCCCCATCCGCCGCGCGACGCCAGGAGCCCCTTTTCCGTCCGCTTCGCGGCACCAGGGAGTCCTTGTTTTCCATCCGCCGCGCGATGCCGCTGACGGCAAGTCACGATAGGTTTGCGGGTCGGAAGAAAGCCTCGCACCTGAAAAGCCGCCCGAAATGGCAGGGTATGACGGGTTTGCAAATCGGGAGGCTGCCGTTCACCGGAAATGCACCCCTCCATGGCAGCCTACGACGGTTTTGCAAGAAGCTATGGCGTCCAACGACGGTTCTGCAAAAACGCAGCGTGCGAATCACTTGCAAAACCGCCCTACCCCGCCACGGGCGTTTGCAAACCCGTCACAAGCCGCCATTTTGCCCAGGAAAACAGGTGTTAGATTCCTATTTATTTTACAAAAGCGTCCTTGCCTGCCATTTGCGACCCGGAAAACGCACAGCCCGGGCAATGCGACCACTCGAATGCCGACCGGCGCCGCTATTCGACTCAGGACCGCCCTTTAGGTGCGACGCCCCGCGTCGGCGCAAGCGCTCGCTCTCTTCCCTACTCGTAGAACTTCGCGTCGGGGAAAGGCGGCTCCATGGCTCGTTTGAAGGCGTACGATTCCACACGCGAGAGGATGCCGGCCGCATGATCTGCGGAAAGGCCCGCCGCAGCGGCAGCGTCCTCGACGGCGTCACCGTGCTCGAGCGCCGCGATGAGCAGCTTGTCGAGCGCCGCGTAGTCGACACCCATGGAAGCTTCGTCCTTCTGCCCCGGGGAAAGCTCGGCGCTCGGCGGCTTCACAAAGACGTTCTCGGGGATGGGCGCGGCCTTCCCCGCATGCTCGGCCTGCTCGTTGCGCCAACGGCCCACGGCGTAGACGTCGGTCTTGTACAGCCCGCCGAGCGGCGCGAACGCGCCGGCCGTGTCGCCGTAGAGCGTGGAGTAGCCCATGCAGGCCTCGCTCTTGTTCCCCGTGTTCACGAGCATCCAGCCGTGCGCGTTCGACAGCGCCATGAGGACGACCATGCGGCAGCGCGCCTGCGTGTTCTCGGCGGCGAGCCCCTTGAGCGGTTCCTTGTACGCCTTGCGGATGACCTGTTCGAACGCCTCGAACGGCTCGCAGATCGTCACCGTGTGCGTCTCGATGCCGAGGTTCTCGGCGAGCTCGACGGCGTCGTCGATGGAATGCGACGTGGAGTACGGGCCCGGCAAGAGGGCCCCGTGGACGTTGCCGGCTCCGAACACGTCGACGCACAAGGCGGCGGTCACGCTCGAGTCGATGCCGCCCGAAAGGCCGATCACCGCCTCGGTGAAACCGGCACCTTCCGCATAGGCCTTAAGCGCCTCGGCGCATGCCTTGTACTTGTCGCCTGCTCGCATAAGCTGTCCTTTCAGCACAAGCGGAGTATCTTCTGCTAGACAGTATGCCCGATTTGTGTTTCCAACGGGTTGCCTAATGCGTTAGCGGCGCCTGCGACGGCGCGCGAGCGCCGCCCCGGCAACCGCAAGCGCGACCACGGCGCACACCGCTATCGCCGCAATCGGCACGTTGTCGCCGGTCTTCATCAGCATGCCGGCGCGCGATGCCGAAGCGGTCTTAGTCGTGCCCTGCTCGTTCTGCACCCGTTTGTGCTCCACGACCTCCGTATGCGAGTAATCCACCAGGTTCAGCGCGCCGTCGACATACGCGTTCACGGAATCGCCGCTCTTCGCGCCGTCTGCCAGCTGCACCTTCCCGAAGTCGTCCAAGGTGAACGTGACGTCCGCCGCCTTCTCGAAGCCGTCAGGCGCGCTGGCCTCGTACAACACATACTTCGTGTTGGCCTTCAGGCCCTTCAGCACGTGGCCCGCGCCGTTGCTTTCCCACTCGTCGACAGGCGTGGTGCCGTCGGCTAAGCGCACGCCCAGCTTCGCCCCCGCAAGACCTGCACGCGAAGAGTCGACCTTCGCGATCGTGGCCACAAGGGGCTTGTCGGTGACGGGGCTGTCACCGTCGCCGTACTCGAGGACGGTGCCCACGCTATACGGTTGCCCCTTCGAGCCGTCCGCGTATGCCAGCTGGTACTTCGCATCGGCACCCTCGCCCACCTGCTCGATCTTGAAGTGCTGCGTCTCAAAGCCCGAGCGCGCGTAGCCCTGCGGCGCGGCTATCTCGGCGAACCAGTAGTCGACGCCCAAGGCGATGTGCTCGGAAGCCGTGGCGTCGGTGAACGTCATGTGGCCGTCGGCGTCGCTCGTCGCCTGCGTCACCAGCACGGGCGCATCGGTCGCGCTTTCGCCGGCCCGGTACAGGCCGTAGGTGGCGCCCTTGAGCGCGGCGCCGGTGTCGGCGTCGACCTTGGTCAGCCCCAGCTGGAGGGGCTTCACCTTGTTCGTGATGGTGGGATGTTCCGTGGCGGGGATGACGGTGCCCAGGGTGTCGTTCGCATCGCGATAGTGCACGTAATGCATGTCCGTCACCGACAGGCCGCTGTCAGCGTCGTCCGCAACCGTCGCCACGAACTCGATGCGCTCGTTGGAGTATTCCACCGTGGGATCCTTCACCGAAGAGGATTCCCGCACCTCATAAGTGTACGTTCCGGCGCTCGTGAATTTCAGGCAGCACGGCTCCATGCCCTCGGCGGCCTGGTTGTTGGCGGCGTCGAAGTCGACCATGCCGACCGCATCGTTGCTCGCCTCGGACACCACGGCGCCCGTCGCCTTGTCGACCAGCTGGAACGTGAACTCGTCGTCTTTCAGCGCGCGGCCGTCCAGCACCTTCACGACCTTCGGGTCGACGTAGCATACCTTCTCCGCGGGAACCGAATCGGAAACGGACTGCATCGAGTAACCGCCGAGCGAGAACTCGGCAGCCTCGGCGTTGTGCGTGTTCGTCATGGCGAACGAATACGTGCCATCGCCGTTGTCGATGCCCGACACCGAGGACGTGTAGCCTTCGGGCACGTCGACCTCGCGCACCGTGTACTTGATGGCCTTGCCGTCGACGGCGTTCGCCTTAAGACCCGTCCAGGAAGCGGTCCAGCCGTTGCCCTCGTCGAGCGTCTTCTCGTCGGCACCTTCGACCGGCACCGTTTGACCCTCGTCGTTCACGTAGCACAGCTGCGCCGTCACCTGCGCGGGGCGCAAGCCGTCGGCGTTGCCCTGGTCGTTCCAGATCTTCGACACGTCGATGTCGACCGTCTTCAGTTTGTGCGTGTTCGTGAGCGTGAACGCGTACGCGCCGTCCACCATGCCGCCCGACACGGCGCCCTCGTAGCCCTCGGGGACGTTCGCCTCCTGCACCGTATAGACGATCTGGTTGCCGTCCGCGTCGCTTGCGGCCAGGTCGTCCCAGGTGTAGGACCAGTCGTTCGCCGCCGAAAGCCGCGCTTCCTTACCAGCCACCGGCACCGTGTTGCCCTGCGCGTCCACCGTGCACAGGCGCGCGGTTATGGAATCGGGGCGCAGGCCGTCGGCGTTGTCGCTGTCGTCCCACGCCTTCGTCACGCTGGCGCTCACGCGTTTTTCGGCCGTGTTCACCAGCGTGAAGGAATTGCCTCCGTTGTCCTTCACCGTGGAGGTGTAGCCCGCCGGCGTGTCGGCTTCGCGCACCGAGTACGCCGCATCCACGCCGGCCACCTTCGCGGGCAAGTCGGTCCAGGAAGCGGCCCAGCCGTTGTCCTCATCGAGCGTCACCGTGTAGCCCGGCAGCGCCTGCGTCTCACCCGCCACCGTGCGGTAGAGCTGCGCGGTCACGGCAGGATGCACGCCGGATTGCGGGTTGCCCTCGGAGTCCAGCCACGTCTTGCCCACGTTCACCTGCGTCACCGCCGGCGCATGCGTGTTCACGATGGCGAAACCCGCATCGGCGCTGCCCGCAACCGATGAGGTGTAGCCCTCAACCGCATCTTCGGTAACGGCATAGTCGATCTTCTCGCCGTTGGAGAGCACAGGCAGGTTGGCCCACGTAGCGGACCAGTCGTTCGCATCGCTGAGCTGGGCGCTCGCGACCTCGGTGCCATTCGCGAGCAGGTGCGCCGTCACGGAATCAGGGCGCAGAGTGTCCCTATCGCCGTCGTCGGACCACACCTTCTTCACACCGATGCCGGTGGTCTGCGCAGTGTGCGCGTTCGTGATGGCGAAACCGGCGTCGGCGCTGCCCGTCACCTTCGAGGTGTACCCGTCGGGCACGTTCAGCTCAGCGACCGTGTACGCGATCTTCTTGCCGTCGGCGTTCTTGTCCAGGCCGGTCCACGCGTACGTCCACTGGTTGTCGGCGCTCAGCGTGACCGCATCGCCCACGGCCTTGCCGTCGGCATACAGCTGCACGGTGACGGAACCGGGGCGCAGGCCGTCCCGGTTGTCCGCGTCGTCCCAGTTCTTCGCAACGGAAACCGACGTCTTCTCGGGACCGCCTTCGCGCGTGTTGGTGATGATAAAGCCGTCGGCCGCGTTGCCAGTGACGGAGGACTGGTAGCCATCGGGCACGTCGATTTCCTGCACGGAATACGTCGCCGTCTTGCCGCCAACCTTCACGGGCAGGTTCGCGAAGCTGTCCTTCCAATCGTTGTCCGCGCTCAGCGTGAGGTAGAACCCGGCAACCGGCATTGCCTGGCCGCCGTCGAGGGAGCGGTACAGCTGCACCTTCACCTTGTCGGGACGCGTACCGTCCTGGTCGTCGCCGTCGCTCCATACCTTCTGAACCGGCACGGACGCCTTCTCGATTCCGTGCGTGTTCGTGATGGCGAACGCCCCCTCGCCCACCGGAGTCACCGTGGACGTGTAGCCCGTCGGCGTGCCGACCTCTGCGACGGTGTAGGAGATGTCCTTGCCGTTCGCCTTCTTCGGCAGGCCCGTCCACATATGCGACCAAGAGCCCGCCTGCAGCGTGACCGCATCGCCCATGGCCTGGCCGTCAGCGTACAGCTGCACCCGCACGGAATCGGGACGCAAGCCGTCGGCGTCGTTGTCGTCGATCCACTTCTTCGACACGCTTATGCTCGTGGTATCCACGGCGTGCTTGTTCGTGATGACGAAACCGGCGTCGGCGCTGCCCGTCACCTTCGCCGTGTACCCGTCGGGCACGTCCAGCTCGGCGACCGTGTACGCGATCTCTTCGCCGTCGGCCTTCTTGTCCAAGCCGGTCCACGCGTACGTCCACTGGTTGTCGGCGTTCAGCGTGACCGCGTCGCCCACGGCCTGCCCGTTACCGTATAGCTGCACGGTAACGGAGTCGGGACGAATGCCGTCTTGATCGTCACTGTCGTCCCACGCCTTCGTCGCCTTCACGTTGATGAGCGAGGCCGCGTGCGTGTTCGTCAGCGTGAACGCATAGGAGGC